>CAZTXX010000125.1:0-6789 GCA_964617405.1 uncultured Aquimonas sp.
CCTGCCAGCGCGGGTGGCCGGCGGCGATGTCCTGTTCGATCTGGTCCACCAGGATCACGGTGTTGCGCATGATCATGCCGGCCAGCGCGATGGTGCCGAGCATGGCGACGAAGCCGAAGGGCACGCGGAACACCAGCAGGAAGGCGGTCACGCCGATCAAGCCCAGCGGTGCGGTGAGGAACACCAGCAGGGAGCGCGAGATGCTGCGCAGCTGCACCATCAGGAAGGTGAACACCACCACCACGAACAATGGAATCCCAGCCTTCACCGAATTGGCGCCACGCGCGGAGTCTTCCACGGTGCCGCCGGTTTCCAGCAGGTAGCCAGGTGGCAGCTGGGCGCGGACTCCATTGAGGGTGGGAAGGATCTGCGCCACCACCGAAGCGGGTTGTTCGGCGCCATAGATGTCGGCGCGCACCGTGACGGTGGGAAGGCGGTTACGGTGCCAGACGATGCCTTCCTCGAAACCGTATTCGAGTGAAGCCACCTGCGATACCGGCACGGCGCGACCGTTGGTCGTGGGCACGGCGAGCGATCCGAGCAGCGACAGTTGCGCGCGTTCCTGCTCCGGGCCGCGCAAGAGGATCTGGATCAGCTCGTTGTCCTCGCGATAGGTGCTCACCTCCAGCCCGGAGAGCGAGCTTTGCAGGAAGCGTGCGAGGTGGGCGGAGCTGACGCCGAGGGCGCGTGCGCGCTCCTGGTCGAGCACCAGACGCACGATCTTGCTGGGCTCCTCCCAGTCGAGGTTGACGTTGGCGACGTGGGGATTTTCCCGCACCCGCGCGGCGACCTCGCGCGCCAGCGCGCGGGCCGTGTCGATATGCTCGCCCGACACCCGGAATTGCACGGGATAACCCACCGGCGGACCGTTTTCGAGTCGCGTCACGCGACCACGCAAGCTGCCGAAGTCACGCGCCAGCGTCTCGATCAGCGCGGTCCTTACCGTTTCACGCGCGGCCACATCGCGGGTCAGCACCACGAACTGGGCGAAGCTGGTCTGCGGCAACTGCTGGTCGAGCGGCAGGTAGAAACGCGGTGAGCCGGTACCGACGTAGGCCACGTGGTTCTCGATGCCCTCCATCGTGGCGAGCATCTTTTCCAATCGTTCCACCTGGGCCTGGGTCGCGCTAAGCGAGGCGCCCTCTTCCAGCTTGAGGTCCACCAGCAACTCGGGGCGGGTCGACGAGGGGAAGAACTGCTGCGGTACGAAGCGGAACAGCACCACCGAGGTCATGAGCAGGGCCAAGGTGCCGCCGATGACCAGCCAGCGCCGGCGCATCGAGCCTTGCACCAGGGCGCGGAAACGCCGGTAGAAAGCGGTGTCGTAAGGATCGTGCGCGTGCTGCGAACCGTGCGCACCGCCCTTGGGTTCGGGCAGGAGTTTGTCGCCCAGATAGGGCACGAAGGTGACCGCGGCGATCCAGCTCAGCAGCAGGGCGATCGTCACCACCTGGAAGATCGAGCGGGTGTATTCGCCGGTGGCCGAAGCCGCGGTGGCGATGGGAAGAAAGCCCGCGGCGGTGATGAGGGTACCGGTGAGCATCGGAAAAGCGGTGCTGGTCCAGGCGAAGCTCGCGGCGCGCAGGCGGTCATAGCCTTGCTCCATCTTCACCGCCATCATCTCGATGGCGATGATGGCATCGTCCACCAGCAGGCCCAGGGCCAGCACCAGGGCGCCCAGCGAGGTCTTGTGCAGGCCGATGCCGAAGTAGTGCATCGCGGCGAACGTCATCGCGAGCACCAGCGGAATCGACAGCGCCACCACCAGTCCGGTGCGCAGCCCGAGCGAGAAGAAGCACACCAGCAGCACGATCACCACCGCCTCGGCCAGCACGCGCACGAACTCACCCACCGAGTCGCGCACCGCGGCCGGCTGGTCGGACACCTTGCGCAGTTGCATGCCGAGCGGCAGCGTCTGCTGCAGGCGTTCCAGTTCGGCATCAAGCGTCTTGCCCAGTCTCAGGATATCGCCACCATCGCGCATCGAAACCGCCAGGCCGATGGCGTCCTCGCCCATGAAGCGCATCTTCGGCGCCGGAGGATCGGAGAAACCACGCCATACCCGCGCCACATCGTCGAGCCGGAAGCTAGCCTCACCCACGCGGATCGGGAAAGAGGCGATGTCCTCCACCGAGGCGAAGCGCCCCGACACCCGCAGTTGCACGCGCTCGTCGGGGGTTTCGAAAAAGCCGGCCGGGATGATCGCGTTCTGCTCGTCGAGCGCGCGCTGGATCGCATCGAGCGGGATGCCGAGCGTGGCCAGTTTCGTATTGGACAGCTCGATCCAGATCTTTTCCTCCTGCAAGCCGACCAGCTCCACCTTGGCCACGTCGGGCACGCGTTGCAGTTCGATTTCCAGGCGGTCGGCGTAGTCCTTCAGGAGGGCGTAGTCGAAGCCGTCGCCGGTGAGCGCATAGATATTGCCGAAGGTGTCACCAAACTCGTCGTTGAAGAACGGTCCCAGCACGCCAGCAGGCAGGGTGGCGCGGATGTCCCCCACCTTCTTGCGCACCTGATACCAGAGCTCGGGGAGCTCACGCGAGGTCATGGCGTCCTTGGCCATGAAGATCACCTGCGACTCGCCCGGGCGCGAATAGGCGCGGATGAATTCGTAACGCCCGGTCTCCATCAGCTTGCGCTCGATCCGGTCGGTGACCTGGCGGCTGACCTCCTCGGCGGTGGCGCCAGGCCACATCGTGCGCACCACCATGGCGCGGAAGCTGAAGGGCGGATCCTCGCTTTGCCCGAGCCGCCCATAGGACAGCGCGCCGGCGATCGCGCAGACCAGGATCGCGTAAAGCACCAGCGAACGGTGGCGCAGTGCCCAGGCGGACAGGTTGAAACGACCGGTTTCCATCAGCGTGCCGCCGAGGGGCCGATCGGGCGATTGTCGCGATCGACCGCACGCAGGGGTTCGCCATCGCGCACCAGATGCACGCCACCACCGAGCACCCAGTCTTCGGGCGAAAGCCCTTCGGCGATCACCGCTTCGCGCTCGCCCCATGAGGCGACGGTCACCGGGCGGCGCACGGCGCGCGAAGCGGCCGGGTCCAGCACGAAGACATGGGCTTCGCCCGCCTCGCCACCCACCGCCGCGAGCGGCACCGCCAGGACTTGGGCCTCGCCCTCGGCGGCATACACCCGCGCGCTCTGACCGATATCGACCTGGGCATCGGCGGCATCGAAGGCCACGCGCGCGGCGAAGGTGCGCGCCAGGGGATCGGCGGCCGGGGTGATCTCACGCAAGGTTCCGGGCCAGCGCATGCCCGGGCGCGACCACAGCTCCACCAGCACCGGCATACCGACGGCAAAGCGCTCGATCTGCAACTCCGGGATCGAAATCGCCACCTCAAGCTCGCCATCGGCGGCCAGCACGAAAACCGACTGCCCGGCGGCCACCACCTGCCCGGCTTCGGCCAAGCGCGCGGCGATCACGCCATCCTGCGGTGCAACCAGACGCGCGTAGTCACGCTGGTTGCGCATCACCGAAAGCTGGGCGGCAGCATGATCCGCCTGCGCCTTGGCGGCGGTGAAGCTGGCCAGTCGCGCATCGAACTGCGACTGGCTCACCAGCCCGCGCTCGCGCATTTCGCGATACCGCTCCAGCTCCGCGCGGGCCAAGGTCAGGTCGGCTTGCGCGGCGGCAAGCTGCGCCCGTGCGGCCTCGGCCTGCAATGCCAGATCTTCCGGATCGAGTTCGGCCAGCAGCTCGCCCACGTGCACCCGGGCGCCGGCATCGACCAGGCGGCGAGTGATCTTTCCACCCACGCGAAACGCCAGCGCCGGCTCCTGCCGTGCCCTGACCTCGCCGGAAAACACCTGCATCGCGGCCTGTGCCGGGGTCGGGTGCACCACCATTACCGTGCGAGTCGCCACAGGGGCGGGTTCGGTAGGGCCACATGCCGAAAGTGCCAACAGCACCGCCGTCAGCACGCCAACCTTCCCCATCATCGAACGCCGTTGCGTACCCATCTTGGCCATCGCAATTAGTGAACCAGGCAGTACAATATATTTGTTGAACCGATCAGTCCACTATTTCCCGCCCGCCCATGCCCAGCCGCACTCCAGCCAAACCCGGCCCCGGTCGCCCGAAAAGCGCGAGAAAGCGCGCCGCCATCCTTGATGCAGCCCGATGCCTGTTCCTGCAATCGGGTTTCGATGGCGTGAGCGTGGAGCAGATCGCGGCCGAGGCCGGGGTCTCCAAACTCACCGTCTACAGCCACTTCCGCGACAAGGAAGCGTTGTTTTTCACCGCCATCGAAGAACAATGCCGCCAGCACCTGCCAGACGCGATCTTCGCTCCACCCGCGGCCACCACGCTGGAACAGGCACTGGGCGAGATCGGGCACCGCTTCCACGAATTGCTGGCGAGCGATGATTCGATCGCCTTGCACCGGATGCTGCTGGCCGACGCCCGCAACGCCGAACGGCTCGGCCCGCAGTTCTGGCAGGCCAGCGGCGAGCGCATCCTCGCCAGCCTCGATACCTTCCTCCGCGCCGCGGTCGCACGTGGCGAGCTGGACATCGACGACACCCGCGAGGCCGCCAGCCAGTTCGTCAGCCTGCTCAAGGGCCAGATCAACCTGCGCATGCTTTGCGGTCCACTCGATTGCGTGCACCACGACGACGCCCGGCATGTGGATTCGGTGGTGACGATGTTCCTGCGCGCCTATCGGTCACGAAACAACCCGGCCGGCTCCTGACGCCAGCCGTCACTTCCGCGGCTTGGCGCGGTGTGTGGCAGTCGCGGTCCAGGGATCGTCGGGCCAGGGGTGCTTGGGGTAACGGCCCTTCATTTCCTTTTTCACTTCCGGGTAGGTGCGTTCCCAGAAGCCCTTGAGGTCGCGGGTAACTTGCAGGGGGCGGCCGGCGGGTGAAAGCAGGTGCAGAGTCAGCGGCACGTGCGCGTTGGCGATGCGCGGGGTGTCGGCGAGGCCGAATAGTTCTTGCAGTTTTACCGCCAAGACGGGCTCAGCGCCGAAAGCGTATTGGATCGGGCGCTCAAGACCTGAGGGCACGCGGATGCGCACCGGGGCGAGGCTGTCGATCTTCTGGCTCATGGCCCAGTCGAGGCGGGACTTGAGCGCTTCGGACAATTCCTGTTCGCTCAGCGCATCCAGGCGACGCTTGCCGCTCAAGGCGGGACGCAGCCAGTCGTCGAGCGTGGCGATGAGGGCTGCGTCGGAAAGATCGGGAAACGACTCGGCATCTTCCGGCAACCACTCGCGCAAGCAGCGCACGCGCTCGCGCCACTGCCGCAGGGCGTGGGTCCACGGCAGGGCGTCGAGGCCGGCCTGACGCACGGCATCGACCAGGGCATCGGCAAAGCGCGCCGGATCGGGCTGGGCGATCGGACGTACATCGAGCACGATGCGCTCGAAGCGACGCTCGCGTTGCGCCGCGATGCGCTGGTTGTCGCTGTCCCAGAAGACGCTGTCTTCGGTGACAAAACTTGCGGGCCAAGCCCGCTCCAGGGCCGCCTCGTCGAGCACGGCGGCACGCAGCACGCGGGCGTCGCGTTCGGCATCACGCAGCTCGGCAATCACGATCCACGCCTCGCCGTACAGGTCACTGTCGGGCGCGATGGTCGCGCTGCGGCCGTTGGCCAATTGATAGCGCAGCGGATCGTTCGGGTGCTGGTGTGCGATGCGATCGGGGAAGGCAAACATCAGATGCGCCCCGAGCCGGTGTGCGGCCAGCGCGCTGGGTGGCACGGCGCGGCAGTTCAAGCGACGGCGCCATTGTTTTGCGGTCTGGTCGATGGCGGCCAGCGCGCCGCGCGAGGCATCGGGCGCAGCGCGACCGGCACGAAATGCGGCCAGTGCCTGCCAGCGTGCGGTGATATCGTCGCGGCGCGGACCCTTGAGTGGATCACGGGCTTCGAGCAGCGCGGCCAGATCGCAGGCCAACGCGATATCTTCGGGGTCGTTCGCGGCCAGCAGCATCGCGGCCAGTCGTGGGTGCGTTCCCAGCGTCAGCATGCGTTTGCCGAGCGCGCTGATGCGCCCGTCCCTGGTGGCGCCAAGACGCTCCAGCAGATCGCGACCGGCCGCCAGTGCGCCGCGCGGTGGCGGGTCGAAAAACCGCAGGTCATCGCTGCCCCAGGCGGCCAGTTCCAGCGCCAGCCCGGTCAGCTCGGTGAGTGCGATTTCGGCGCGGCGCGAGGGCTCCAGGCGCTGTGATTCGGGCCAGAGCCGATAACACCACCCCTCGGCCACGCGCCCGGCGCGACCGGCGCGCTGATCGACGGACGCTTGCGAAATGGCGACGGTTTCCAGCCGGGGAAAACCGGAGTTGGGATCAAAGCGCGGCTCGCGTGCCAAACCGGAATCGATCACCACCCGCACGCCCGGCAAGGTCACCGAGGACTCGGCCACGTTGGTGGCCAGAACGATACGACGCCGACCCGTCGCGGATGCTTGCAACACGGCCGTTTGCGCCTCGACTGGGAGCTCACCATGCAAGGTCAGCAGGTCGGCCTCGATGCCCGAGGCTTCCAACGCCCGCAACACGGTGTTTATCTCACGCCGCCCCGGCAAAAACACCAGCAGATCGCCGGGATGGGCGGCAAAGGCGTGTTCCACGCAGCGCCGCACGTGTGCCTGCAAAGGCTCCTCACGTCTGGCCGCCAGATGCGACACGGTCACCGGAAAGTTGCGCCCTTGCGCGGTCAAACGCGGGGCATCGAGAAAGCGCGCCAGTTTCTCACCGTCGAGCGTGGCACTCATCACCACCAACCGCAGGTCGTCGCGTAGCTGTGCCTGTACATCAAGTGCCAACGCCAAACCC
>CAZTXX010000126.1:0-6718 GCA_964617405.1 uncultured Aquimonas sp.
CCCGCCTTCGCGGGAACGACGGTGGCGGGAAATGTGGCATTCGAGTCGTCTTCACAGCGAATGGCGCCAACGCAAGGCACTTCAGCGCTTTCCCGGCCCTGCTGGAGAATCGTTCCGGACAGTAGTGAGCCTTCACCGGGATGACGATGAACCAAATGAAGCGTATTGGGCCTGATGCCAGGCACAGCGCGAGCCAGGGATGACGACTGCACACAACGCATTCCGCGACTGGTGCCGGGGCTATTCGGGCTGCAGTGGCGGCGACTGAAGCAGCGCGCGCAGGCGATCCAGGCCTTCGGGGAGCGCCTGCGCGCGCTGCTGGATCAGCCGCCCTCGGCTGAAACCGCGGGGATCAGCTCGCCGTAGCCCGCGGCCCGCATCTCCTCCAGCGGGATGAACTTGAGCGCCGCGCCGTTGATGCAGTAGCGCAGGCCGCCGCGCTGGCGCGGGCCGTCGGGGAAGACGTGGCCCAGGTGCGAGTCGGCGATGCGGCTGCGCACTTCGGTGCGCACCATGTTGAAGCTGGTGTCGCGGTGTTCGGTGAGCGCGTCCGGCGCGATGGGCCGGACGAAGGAAGGCCAGCCGCAGCCGGCGTCGTACTTGTCGCGCGAGCTGAAGAGCGGCTCGCCGCTGATGATGTCGACGTACAGGCCGGGCTCGTACAGCCGGTCGTACTCGTGGCTGTAGGCGCGCTCGGTGCCGTTGCGCCGGGTGACCTCGTAGGACAGCGGACTCAGTGTCTGCCGCAGCGTCGCGTCGTCGGGCACGACATAGCCGCTGCGCTCCTGCTCGGCCCGGCGCGCGGCCTCGCGCTCGCTCGCCAGCGGCTGATCGGCCAGCTTCAGGTCCACGTGGCAATAGCCGTTGGGGTTCTTGGCCAGGTAGTCCTGGTGGTATTCCTCGGCCGCGTCGAAGGCTTGCAGCGGCTGGTTCTCCACCACGATGGGCCGGCTGTATTTCTTCTGCTCGGCCGCCAGCACTGCGGCGATGACGGGCTCGTCGGCCGGGTCGGTGTAGTAGATGCCGGTGCGGTATTGGGTGCCGCGATCGTTGCCCTGGCGGTTGAGGCTGGTGGGGTCGATGATGCGCAGGTAGTGCTCCAGCACCTGCGTCAGCGGGATCGCGTCGGGGTCGTAGCGCAGGTGGATGGTCTCGGCGTGGCCGGTGCCGCGGTGGATCACGTCCTCGTAGCTGGGATGGCGGGTCCGGCCGTTGGCGTAGCCGCTGACCGCCTCGATCACCCCGGGGATGCGCTCGAAATAGGCCTCCACGCCCCAGAAGCAGCCACCGGCAAGGTAGATGTCGCGCGTCTGCACGGCGCTGGCTCCCCGTTCGGTATCCGTATCGGCCTTGTAAAACCCGATTGCGCCGGAATTCGGTCGGTGTTCCGGATCGTCCAGCAGGGCGAGGGCGTCGGCGCGTTCCAGGTCGCCCTTGATGATGCGAAGCAGCTTGCCGTTGCCGTCCAGCAGCGCCCAGCTCGGGTAGACGGCGATGCCCAACTCGCGCGCGATGCGCCCGCCCGGATCGAGCAGCGTGGGCGCGGTGGCCATTTCCAGCCCGGCGTACCAGCTCCTGAAATCCTCGGTATCCCGCTCGCCCAGATAGCCCGGAGAGGCGACGGTGACGATGTGGGCGCTGCTGAAAGCCTCGTCGCTGCGCCAGCGTGCGGTTTCCCCCAGTGAGGCCAGGCAGGCCGGGCACCAGCTCGCCCAGAACTTGACCAGGGTGGGTCGGCTACTGCCCAGCGGCTGAGCCGCGCCCACCGGATCGGCTGCCTGCAGCTTCGCCAGTTCACCGTGCAGCGAAGCCGCGGCCGGTCGGGTGATCGACCACTGCACGATCAACAGGCCGGCGGCAGCGAGCATCAGGGCAGCCAGCCAGCGCAGCACGCGGTGCGGGCGCGATGGCAGTTCGGGCAAGGCGGAGGTCATGGCCGGGAATATAGTACGGCAACCACCCGGCGGGCCTTGTGCACGTTTACTCGGTGACGGCGGTCATGACGACCCGGTCCACACTCTGCTTTTCGACGCAAGCGGAAGTGCGACATCGCTACGAACGGATTATCTGGCCAGCGCAGGCTCGTCGCCGGAATGCCGGCTATTTCGAGGGCTCCCGGGTACCGCCGAAGATGCCGCGCCGCGAGGAGCCGACTTCGTTGCCGGCGTGCCATTCGGCCCAGCCCGGGCGGCCTTCCATGAAGGCTTCGATGGTGGCCTTGTCGGCTTCCAGTTTGGGGTCGTGCTTCAGGTAGTGGCGCGTCTCGCGCACGATCAGGCCGGAGAGCAGCAGGATGCCGATCAGGTTGGGCAGGGCCATCAGGCCGTTCATCACGTCGGACAGGGCCCAGATGGTCTTGAGCTCGGAGACGGCGCCGACGAAGACGATCAGCGAGAAGATCACGCGGTAGGGCATCACGCCGCGCCGGCCGATCAGGCGCTCGATGTTGCGCTCGCCGTAGTAGCACCAGCCCAGGATGGTGGAAAAGGCGAACATGATGAGCGAGACGGTCACCAGCTGGTGACCCCACTCGCCGGGCAGGCCCTGGAGGAAGGCCTGGCCCGTCATGAGGCCGGCGCTGATCTGCTGGCCGGTGGCCGGGTCGATGGCCTTCCAGGTGCCGGTGGTGACGATCACCAGGCCCGTGAAGCTGACCACGATCAGGGTGTCGATGAAGGTTTGCGTCATCGACACCAGGCCCTGACGCACCGGGTGGGTGGTCTGCGCCGCGGCGGCGGCCATGGGCGCGGAGCCCAGCCCCGACTCGTTGGAAAACAGGCCGCGCGCCACGCCGAACTGGATCGCGATGATCAGCGCCGAGCCGGTAAAGCCGCCCACCGCCGCGGTGCCGGTGAAGGCGTCGTGGAAGATCGTCACCAGCGCCGCGGGCACCTCGGTGATATTGGCCAGCAGCACCCACAGGCCGCCGGCGCAGTACATCATGATCATGATCGGCACGAAGGCGGCGGTGACCCGGCCGATCGACCGGATGCCGCCCACCAGCACCGCCAGCGCCAGCACGGTGAGGACGGCGCCGGTGGTCCACGCGGGCACGTCCCAGCTGTGCGCGACGTTCTCGGCGATGGCGTTGCTCTGGGTCATGTTGCCGATGCCGAAGCAGGCGACCACGGTGAAGACCGCGAACGAGATGCCCAGCACCTTGCCCAGCGGCCCCTTGATGCCGCGTTCGAGGTAGTACTGCGGCCCGCCGGACTTTTCGCCGGCGGCGTCGGTGCCGCGGAAGTACACCGCGAGGAAGGCCTCGGCGTACTTGGTCGCCATGCCGAGCAGGCCGGTCACCCACATCCAGAACAGCGCGCCCGGCCCGCCGATGGCGATGGCCGTGGCGACGCCGACGATATTGCCGGTGCCCACGGTCGCCGCCAGCGCGGTGGTCAAAGCCTGGTATTGCGATACGTCGCCTTCCGAGTCGGCGTCACGACGGGTGATCAGCCCCAGCCGCAGCGCCGCGCCGAGCTTCAGGAACTGCAACCCCGCCAGCCGGATGGTCAGGTAGAAACCCACGCCTAGCAGCAGCGGGATGAGCAGATACGGCCCCCAGACAAAACCGCTGAGTTGATCGAGAACCTGATACAGGCGATCCATTCGCGTCCCCTCCCGCCACGTTGCGAAGGCGCAAGGGTAGCGGAAGTGGGGAGCGGGTCGATGGGCTGCGCTGCGGCGGCCCCGGTAGCGAGCGCTGAACTCGGCCCGCGCCGAACCTGTTGTGTTGGCTGGAAGACAAGCCTGATCCCTGCAAAGGCTCGTCCGCGTTGCTTTTTCAAGCAGTCCCGGGGACCGCCACTTTCGGAACCTGCGCGGCCCTCGCCAGGGAAGCGATCTGCCCGAGTTTCCCGGAACTCAGATGCCGCAGCGGAATGCAGTGCGCGCACTGCCGGGTGAAAAAGAGCATGAGAAAGCCGCTCCGCACCCGCACGGACCGGATCAGACTCCAGTCCTGCCTGTTTTCCGCATGAGCGGACCTGGAGCGCACACCCTCGCTGCTGAACGTGTACGTATGCAGCGCCGTGTCCTTGAACGCCTTGTCACCGCGCCAGGCGCCCCAGATCAACTGCACCGGGACGAAAGCCAGCAGCACCACCGAAAGCAGCGCCTCCGACGTGGAGACATGGCCCGACACGACGTATGCCGTCACCGGCAACGCCAGCCCGACAGCCGGAAAGGCAAGCGCCCAGAGCAGGCAGAGCGGACAGGCAAACGTGACCGCGAGGCCCGCCCTGATGCGATCCATCAAGGTGAAGGGAAATTCCAGGACAACCATGTCCTGATCCGCTGATACGCCCGGCGCCGGCGCGTTGTGGAGCGGCTGGAAGGCGTCGGGCTTGTTCGGGTCAGAGGTCATATTGAGCGAGTGGGTGTTTGGGCGGTTGCGGGCAAGACCTGTTATGCCAGCGTCAGGCGTTGCACCGGAATTATCCGGGTGCGGTGGCATGTGGGTGTTTCCAACCTTACGGCAAAAACGCGCCCATCACGTCGTTGAGGAAGCGCCAGCCAAGCTCGCTGGGGCGTACCCGCTCGGCGTCGAGGTCGAGCAGGCCGCGTTCGGCGAGTTCGGTGAGCTTCGGGGCGATGGTGTCGCGGGGCAGGCCGGTGCGGGCTTCGAAGTCCGACAGCGGGAAGCCCTCGCGCAGGCGCAGGGCGTTGAGCATGTAATCGAAGGGGCGGTGCTCGGGGGCGAGATATTCATCGCCGCCGATACGCGCCTCGCTGGCGGCGGCGTCCATATAGGTTTTCGGGTGCTTGAGCTTCCAGCGCCGCAGGATGGTGTCGTCGGCGGGCAGGGTGATCTTGCCGTGCGCGCCGGCACCGATGCCGAGGTAATCGCCGAAGCGCCAGTAATTGAGGTTGTGGGCGCACTGGCGGCCTTCGCGGGCGTAGGCGGAGACTTCGTATTGCGTGTAGCCATGCGTGGCCAGTTGCGCCTGGCAGGCCTCCTGCATGTCCCAGGCATCGTCGCCCTCGGGGATGCCGACGGGTGGCTGGCGCGCGAACGGGGTGCCCGGTTCCAGGGTGAGCTGGTAGTGCGAGATGTGAGCGGGATCGAGCGCGAAGGCGCGCTCCAGGTCGGCAAGCGCCATGGCCGTGGTCTGGCCGGGCAGGGCGTACATCAGGTCGAGGTTGATATTGGAAAAGCCGGCGTCCTGGGCCAGCCTCACCGCGCGCTCGGCCTGTGCGCTGTCGTGGATGCGGCCCAGGCGCGCGAGGCAGCCGTCATCGAAGCTCTGGATGCCGAAGCTCAGGCGGTTCACCCCGGCGCGGGCGTAGGCGTCGAAGCGGTCGTGCTCGACGGTGCCGGGGTTGGTTTCCAGGGTCACTTCCAGGTCGGGGCGAAAGCGCAGCCGCGCCGCCGCGCCGTCGAGGAAGGCGCCGATGGATTCGGCGGAAAACAGGCTGGGGGTTCCGCCGCCGAAGAACACGCTGGTGACCGGGCGGCCCCAGACCAGGGGCAGGTCCTGTTCCAGATCGGCGAGCAGGGCGGCGACGTAGTCGCGCTGGGGCAGGGCTTCGGGCGCGCGGTGCGAGTTGAAGTCGCAATACGGGCACTTTTTCACGCACCAGGGAATGTGCACATAAAGTGCCAGTGGCGGCAGGGTGAGCATGAATCCTCTGGGGCGCGAACCGGCACACTAGTGTGCCTCAACGCCGTACCCGGGCGTACGCATCCGCGCCACGGCGGCGCTGCTAAACTTTGCGATGGAGCCGTGCGTGGATGCCCGGCGCGCATGCATCGCACCATGAACATCGAGGCCGAAGGCCCGCAGGGAGGAACCATGAATCCGTTGAACGACATGCCCGACAGCGACAACACCGAAACCCGCGAGTGGCTGGAATCCCTGCAGGCGGTGACCGAGCGCGAGGGCACCGACCGCGCGCATTACCTGCTCGAACGCATGGTGTCGCAGACCCGTCGTGCCGGTGGCTTCCTGCCGTTCGCGCCCACCACCGACTACATCAACACCATCCCGCCGGAAGCCGAGGTCAAGAGCCCGGGCGATCCGGCGATGGAATGGCGCATCCGTTCGCTGATCCGCTGGAACGCGATGGCGATGGTGGTGCGCACCAACCGCAAGCCCGGTGACCTGGGCGGCCACATCGCCAGCTTCGCCAGCGTGGCCACGCTGTTCGACGTGGGTTTCAACCACTTCTGGCGCGCCCCCACGGCCGACCACCCGGGTGACCTGGTCTCGTTGCAGGGCCACTCCAGCCCCGGCGTGTACGCGCGCTCCTTCCTGGAAGGCCGCTTCACCGAATCCCAGCTCGACAACTTCCGCATGGAGGTCGACGGCAAGGGCATTTCCTCCTACCCGCATCCCTGGCTGATGCCCGATTACTGGCAGATGCCCACCGTCTCGATGGGTCTGGGCCCATTGGCGGCGATCTACCAGGCGCGCAACAGCCGCTATCTGGAGCACCGCGGCCTGCTGCCCACCACCGATCGCAAGATCTGGTGCTTCCTGGGCGATGGCGAGTGCGACGAGCCCGAGAGCCTGGGCGCCATTTCGGTGGCCGGGCGCGAGCATCTGGACAACCTGGTATTCGTCATCAACTGCAACCTGCAGCGCCTCGATGGCCCGGTGCGCGGCAACGGCAAGATCATCCAGGAACTGGAAGGCGTGTTCCGTGGCGCCGGCTGGAACGTCATCAAGGTGATCTGGGGCAGCTACTGGGATCCGCTTTTCGCGCGCGACAAGGACGG
>CAZTXX010000127.1:0-1726 GCA_964617405.1 uncultured Aquimonas sp.
TCCTGCGCCAGGACCCGGACGTGGTGATGGTGGGCGAAATCCGCGACCTGGAAACCGCCGAGATCGCGATCAAGGCGGCCCAGACCGGCCACATGGTGCTCTCCACCCTGCATACCAACGATGCCCCGCAGACCATCGCGCGTTTGATGAACATGGGCATCGCCCCGTTCAACATCACCTCGTCGGTGAACCTGGTGATCGCCCAGCGCCTGGCGCGGCGCCTGTGTCCGCATTGCAAGAAGCCGATGAGCCTGCCGGACAACGCCCTGCTGGCCGAAGGCTTCACCCAGGCGCAGCTCGATGCCGGTCTGAGCCTGTTCGAGGCGGTGGGTTGCGACCAGTGCAACGACGGCTACAAGGGCCGTACCGGCATCTACCAGGTGATGCCGATGAGCGAGGAGATCCAGAAGATCGTGCTGGAGGGCGGCAATGCGCTGCAGATCGCCGAAGCCTCGCAGCGTGCCGGGGTCAGCGACCTGCGCCAGTCGGCCTTGCGCAAGGTGGCCAAGGGCGTCACCAGCCTGGCGGAGATCAACCGCGTCACCAAGGACTGAGGGCCGGCCAACGCCGGTCTGCGCGGCGCCGGCGCGCCGCGCTTCCCGTATCGGTTCGGCTTACACCCGCCCGGCGAATTCGCCGCTGACGGTGTTGACCCAGATGCGCTCGCCGTTGCTGATGTATTCGGGCACCTGGATCTCGATGCCGGTATTGAGCTTGGCCGGCTTGGGACGCTTGGTGGCGGTGCCACCCTTGAGTTCGGGCGGGGTGTCGACCACTTCCAACTCCACGCTCTGCGGCAGTTGCAGGCCCACCGGCGCATCGTCGATCAACTGCACGTAGCAGTCCTTCAGCCCGTCGCTGATGTAGCCGGCGTTGTCGCCCACCAGTTCGGCGCCGATCACGTACTGGGTGTAGTCCTCGTCGTCCATGAAGACGAAATCCTCGCCGTCCTTGTACGAATACGTACAGGTGCGCCGGCTCAGCTCCACTTCCTTCAGGTCGTCGTCGGCGCGCAGGCTCAGGTCGAGCTTGTTGCCGCCGGGCACGCTGTAGAGGATGAAGCGGAAGGTGACGTTGCCACCGCGTGCGGTGGGCGAGCTGCGCTCGATATCGCGTACCTGGTAAATGCCGCCGTTGTGTTCGACGACGTTGCCCTTGCGGACTTCGGAAGCCTTCATGGGGAAACCTGTCTGTGATGGGTCATTTGGGCTGGAGGCGGATGGCGCCGTCCACGCGGATCGCGCTGCCGTTGAGATAGCTGTTGCCGAGGATGTAGGCGACGGTGTCGGCGTACTCGGCCGGATCGCCCAGGCGCGAAGGGAAGGGCACCTGCGCGCACAGCGACTGGTACACGTCTTCGGGCATGCCATCGACCATCGGGGTGTGGAACACGCCCGGCGCGATCGCCATCACGCGCACACCGATGCGGGTGAACTCGCGCGCCAGCGGCAACACCATGCCGATCACCCCGCCCTTGCTGGCAGAGTAGGCCGCCTGGCCGATCTGGCCTTCCCAGGCCGCGATGGAGGCGGTGAACACGACTGCGCCGCGTTCGCCGTCGGCGTTCGCGTCGTTGCCCTGCATCAGGTTGGCCGCGGCCTTGGCGATGTTGAAGCTGCCGATCAGGTTCACCCGCACCGTGGTGGCGAAGCGCTCCAGCGGCATCGGGCCCTCGCGCCCGAGGGTGCGCCCAGCGCCGAGGATGCCGGCGCAGCAGACCGCGGCA
>CAZTXX010000127.1:1826-4199 GCA_964617405.1 uncultured Aquimonas sp.
CCGAACACGCGGAACAGCACCAGCGCCGCCGCGATCACGCCCACGCCGCTGAGCAACATGCCGAACGGATACGAGCCCAGCAACAGGGCGCAGGCGATCAGGGCGCCGATGCCGAACAGGCGGTCGCGGCCACTGGGGCGACGTTCGCGTGTGCCCAGCAGGAGGCTGAGTCCGGCCGCCGCGTACACCAGCACCACCAGCATCACGACCACCTCGATGATGGTCTCGAACTGGCTGGATACCTTCGGCGCCAGCGTCAGCAGGGCGATGCAGGTCATCGACACCGCCACGATGAACAGGCCCCAGCCGGCCGCGCCGCGCGAGGTGAAGCGGCCGAAGATCGCCGGCAGGAAGCCGCGCTGCGCCGCGCGCGCGCCCGATTCTCCGGTCACCAGCATCCAGCCGCCAAGTGTGCCGGTGGCCTTGAGCGCGGCGGCCGCCGCGATCACCGGCACCGCCCAGGCACCGAAGATGGCACCGGCCACCAGGGCGAAGGGTGCGCTGGATTCGGAAAGCTCCTGCGCCGGCACGATGCCCATCACCAGCACCGAGGCGATCAGGTACACCGTGCCCGCGATCAGCACCCCGCCGATCGTCGCGATGGGCACGTCGCGGCCCGGGTTTCGCACCACGCCGGCTACCATGGCTCCTGTCTCCAGGCCCACGAAAGCCCAGAAGATCGGCGCCAGCGACGTGAAGGCCAGGGTCAGGTTCGAGATCGGCTCGGGCTTGTCGGTGTTCCAGGCCGCGCCGGTGGTGTTCCAGGCCGCCTCGTAGGTGGCCGTGTCGAAGCTGCCCCAGCCAAAGGTCAACACCACCGCCACCGGCAGCAGGCCGAAGACCACGCAGAACGACTGGAAGCGCGCCACGGGGCGCGGCCCCAGCAGGTTGATGGCGAACATCAGCCAGATCAGGGCGATCTGCCCGGCCACCTGGACCCCCGGCTGTGATCCGTCGAACGGCAACAGCATGACGAGATAGCCGAAGGCGGCCACGGCGATGGCGTTGTTGCCGATCCACGACGAGATCCAGTACATCGTCGTGGCGATGAAACTCACATCGCGACCCAGCGCCGGGGCGACGTAGTCGTCGGGCGATTCCAGGTTCGGATAGTCGCGCGCCAGGCGTGAGAAGGCGCCGCCCAGCACCACCGCCAGCACCGTGGCGATGAACCAGCTGATCGCGGTGACCGCACCCGAGCGCGCCAGCGTGGCGGGCAGCAGGAAGAAGCCCGACCCGATCATGTTGTTGGCCACCACGAAGGTGGCCAACACGGGGCCGATCTTGCGTGCGGGAGTGCTCATGACGGACTCAGCGGCGACGCAGCTTGCTGTGGCGGTAGCCGTAGGCGAAGTAGATCACCATGCCGATGGCCGTCCACCCCACCATCAGGCGCCAATGTTCGGCAAACGGCTGAATGAACAGGTAAAGACATGCGGCAGCGCCGAGCACGGAGACCAGCCAGATCATCGGCACGCGGAACGGACGCGGCAGGTCGGGGCGGGTGTAGCGCAGTACCAGCACGCCGATGCAGACCGTGGTGAAGGCCAGCAGGGTGCCCATCGACACCAGTTCGCCCAGCAGCCCGATCGGGAACAGGCCGGCCAGGATGGCGGCGAGCGTGCCGACGATGATGGTGCTCACGTACGGGGTCTGGAACTTCGGATGCACCTTGCCGAACAGGCGCGGCAGCAGGCCGTCCTTGGACATCGAATAGAAGATGCGCGGTTGGCCCATCAGCATCACCAGGATCACCGAGGACAGGCCCGCGATCGCACCCAGTTCCACCAGCCACTTGAGCCAGGCCAGCGAGGGGTAGGCCTCCAGTGCGGTGGCCACCGGCTTGGCGGTGCCGAGCTGGGTGTAGTGCAGCATGCCGGTGAGCACGCCGGCCACGATGATGTAGAGGATGGTGCAGATGACCAGCGAGCCGAGGATGCCGATGGGCATGTCACGCTGCGGATTCTTGGCTTCGCCCGCCGCCGTGGAAACGGCATCGAAGCCGATATAGGCGAAGAACACCACCGCCGCACCGCGCACGATGCCGCTGTAACCGAACTCGCCCGGGCCGGTGTTCTCGGGGATGAAAGGCACCCAGTTGTCGGGATTGATGAACTGGATGGAGAAGGCCACGAACAACAGGATCACCGTGACCTTGATCGCCACGATGATCGAGTTGACGAAGGCCGACTGGGTGATGCCGACGTAGCACAGGCCGCTGATCGCCGCGACGATGGCGACTGCAGGCAAGTTGACGATGGCGCCGGTGGCAACGATTTGCGAGCCGGAAATGGTGATCGGTGCCGAGGACAGCGCCGCCGGCAATGCCAGCCCGAGATTGCCGAGGAAGCTGTTGAGATAGCCCGACCAGCC
>CAZTXX010000127.1:4299-6682 GCA_964617405.1 uncultured Aquimonas sp.
TGAGCGCCGAACCTTAACGCGCGCTGAGAACCGCAGCAAGGCCGAATGTCATGCCGTGTCGGCATACTGGCGTACCGCTTTGTTCCGGCCCCACGACATGCCTTTTTCTTCCGACTTGTGCGCTGCACTGCACCACCACGCCGCCGCGACGCCCGAGGCAAGGGAACTGGTCGATACCTTCCTCGGCTTCCTTGCCTCCAGCCCCGAGGTGTTCGAGCGTCATCATCCGCCGGGGCATTTCACCGGCTCGGCCTGGCTGGTCAGTGCGGATGGCGAGCGCGTGCTGCTCATCCATCACCGCAAGCTCGGCCGCTGGTTGCAACCGGGCGGCCATGCCGATGGCGATACCGACCTGATGCGCGTGGCACTGCGCGAAGCCACCGAGGAAACCGGCCTGTCCGGCCTGCACGTGGAACCGGGGATTTTCGATATCGACCGTCACCGCATCCCGGCACGCGGCAGCGAGCCGGAACACTGGCATTACGACGTGCGTTTCGTGGTGCGCGCCGGCCCCGACGAGGCCTTCGTGATGAACCATGAATCGCTCGCCCTGGCCTGGCGCCCGGTTGCTGATGTGTTTGGAGACGAGACGCTTGATCCTTCCCTGCGCCGCATGGCGCGTTACTGGCTGGCGCGCGAAGGCATCCACGCGCCGCAAGGGCTGGATTCCGCGCATGGCGGCAACCTAAGATGACGGCTTGTGCAAATCAGGGGGCTTTCGATGGCGACCGGCGGATTTTCCAGACAAGGTGTGCTGTCTCTGGCGATCAAGGAAAAGAGCCAGCTTTACGGCGCCTACATGCCTTATCTCAAGGGTGGTGGCCTGTTCGTGCCCACGCCCAAGCGCTACAACCTTGGCGACGAGGTCTTCGTGATGCTGACCCTGCTCGACGACAAGGAACGCCTGCCGGTGGCCGGGCGCGTGGTCTGGGTCACACCTGCCGGGGCGCAGGGCAACCGTCCGCCGGGTATCGGCGTGCAGTTCAGCGACTCCTCGGATGGCGAGATGGTGCGCACCCGGATCGAAACGCACCTGGCCGGCATGCTCAGTGGCGACAAGCCGACCTTCACCATGTGATTTGCCGCGGCGCGTGACGGCCCGATGAAGCCCGTTTCCGCGCCCGCGTTGCGGCTGCCGTTGCCGCATTCCCGTCGTTTGCGCCTGGCCGTGCTGGTGCTGGCCGGCGCGGCGATGCTGGCGATCCATCTTTCCCGCCTGCCCGTGGCCTGCCTGCTGCTGGTGCCGCCATTGGCCGGGTTCGCACTGTTCCAGCTTGTGCGTCAGGCGGGCGCCTCGCTGCTGCTGCGTGGTGACGGCAGCGTGGCCTGGATCACGGCGGACCAGACCGAGCACGCGGTCACCGCCATCGAATTGCACGAGCGCGGCCTGTTCGGCGTGCTGGTGTGTCGCGTGGCGGGGCAGGTTCGGTATTGGGCGTTTGCCGGCGACTCCCTGCCTTGGGCCACGCGGCGGGAACTTCGCCTCTGGATGCGCGATCATGCACCGCTCCGGGATGGCGCCGACGCGCGCATCCCTTCTTCCGGCCACACGACGAGCCCTGGATGATACGACCGCTCGAACTTGCGATCGGCTTGCGCTACACCCGCGCCAAGCGCCGCAACCGATTCATTTCCTTCATCTCCCTGGTCTCGATGCTGGGCATCGCCCTGGGCGTGGTGGCGCTGATCGCCACGCTCTCGGTGATGAACGGCTTCGAGACCGAACTGCGCACCCGCATCCTCGGGATGGTCGCCCACGCCACCATCAGCGGGGTGGGCGAGGACCTGCACGACTGGCCGCACGCGGTGGAGGTGGCGCGGGCCGATCCGCGCGTGCTGGGCGCGGCACCCTATATCGAGCGCGAGTCGCTGCTCACCGGCGCGCGCAGCCAGGGCGCGCTGCTGCGCGGTATCGAGCCGGCGCTGGAGCCGGCAGTGTCCAACCTCGGCGAAAAGATGAAGGTCGGCGCCATCGACGACCTGCAACCCGGCGCCTTCCGCATCCTGCTGGGCACCGAACTGGCGATGATGCTGGGCGTGGACGTGGGCGATCCGGTCACCGTGCTGGTGCCCGAGGCACGCAGCACGCCGGTGGGCGTGGTGCCGCAGATGAAGCGCTTCACCGTCGCCGGCCTGTTCGAGGCCGGCATGCAGGAGTACGACCTGCAAATGGCGGTGATCCACATGGCCGATGCGCAGCGCCTGCTGCGCATGGGCGAGGGCGTCACGGGGGTGCGGCTCAAGCTCACCGACATGTTCCAGGCCTGGCACGTGGCGCGTGATCTGGCCGACCATATCGGCGAGTTCTATCGGGTACGCGACTGGGCCCGCGACCACGCCAATTTCTTCCGCGCCATCCAGATGGAAAAGAGCGTGATGGCGG
>CAZTXX010000128.1:0-6676 GCA_964617405.1 uncultured Aquimonas sp.
GCCACGACCATATCGTCAACGTGCAAAAGGCGATCCCGGCCAACATCGGCTACGGTGGCGGGCACGGGCGCATCCCTTTCCCGGCGGCCACCTGCACCTCGGTCAACAACGTGATCTGCCACGGCATTCCAAGCGAGGGCAAGGTGCTCAAGGATGGCGACATCCTCAATATCGACGTGACCGTCATCAAGGACGGCTGGCATGGCGACACCAGCCGCATGTACATCGTCGGCAAGCCCTCGGTGCTGGCCCAGCGCCTGGTGGAGGTGACCCGCGAGGCCATGTTCCGCGGCATCCGCGTGGTGCGCCCCGGTGCCACCCTGGGCGATATCGGCCACGCCATCCAGAGCTACGCCGAATCCGAGCGCTTCTCGGTGGTGCGCGAATATTGCGGTCACGGTATCGGGCAGGTCTACCACGACGAACCCCAGGTGCTGCACTACGGCCAGGCCGGCACCGGGCCGGTGCTGAAGCAGGGCATGGTGTTCACCATCGAACCCATGATCAACGCCGGCGCACGCCACTCGCGCCTCATGCCTGATGGTTGGACCGTGGTCACCAAGGACCGCTCGCTCTCGGCCCAGTGGGAACACACCGTCGCCGTCACCGACGACGGCTTCGAAATCCTCACCCGCATCCCCGGCGACGACAACGACGCATGAGTGCGAACGCGCTGTCGCCGGAGCTTCCCGACGATGGCGATGCCGAGGCCTGGAAGCAGGCTGCGCGTCATGCCTTGGAAGACAACGCGCGGCGGCTTGCCGAGGCGTTTGATCGCGAGGAAGACGTTGATCGCCTGCTGGCGCGCCGCGCCAAGGCGGTCGACCGCATCGTGGTGTCGGCCTGGACGCGTGGTTTTGCCGGGGCGCCGGGCTTGGCGTTGGTGGCAACCGGCGGGTACGGGCGGGGTGAGTTGTTTCCCTGTTCCGATGTGGATCTGCTGGTGCTGGCCGAGGCGGAAAGCCAGCGCGACCAGCGCGAGGCGATCGAACGCTGGTTCGCGTTGCTCTGGGATATCGGCCTTGCCCCCGGCCATGCGGTGCGCAGTGTGGCGCAATGCGTGGATGCGGCGCGTGCCGAGGTCACGGTGGCCACGGCCATCCTTGAAGCGCGCCCGCTGGTGGGTGACAGCGCGGCACTGACCCGCTTGCTGGTGGCGATGCGCGTGCCGGATCTGTGGCCGTCGGAGGAGTTCCTCGCAGCCAAGCGCGAGGAATGGATCACGCGCCACGCGCGTTTCAACGACACCGCATACAACCTCGAGCCCAACATCAAGGACGGCCCGGGCGGGCTGCGCGACATCCACGCCCTGGGCTGGCTGGCCAAGCGCCTGTTCGGGGTGCGCGGGCTGGATGATCTGGTGCCGCTCGGGGTGTTGGGCGCGGACGAGTTCCGTGTACTCGATACCCATCGCCGCGCGTTGTCGCGACTGCGCTACGGCCTGCACCTGGTGGCGGGAAGGCGCGAGGAACGTCTGTTGTTCGACTACCAGAAGCCATTGGCGGCACGCCTGGGCCTGCACGACGAGCATCGTGACAATCTCGCGGTCGAGCAGTTGATGCAGGGCTTTTTCCGCAGCGCGGCGCTGGTCACCCGGTTGGGTGACCGCCTGTTGCAACGCTTTGACGAAAGCCTGCACGAAGCCGAGACGCCCGAGGCGCTGGACGAGGATTTCGTCCGTATCGGCCAGAGCCTGGCGCTGCGTGATGCAGGTTTGCTGCGGCGTCGGCCGATCACCATCCTGCGCCTGTTCCGTGTCTGGCAGCAGCATCCCGAGCTCTCCACCCTGCATTCGGCCACTGCGCGCGCATTGGGCGAGTCGCTGGAGTGCATCGACGGAGTGTTCCGGGCCGATGCCCAGGCGCGCGAACTGTTTCTGGAACTGGTGCGCGATCTACTTGCTGTTCCCACGCTGGAGCGCATGGCGCGCCTGGGTGTGCTGGGGCGCTACTTGCCTGCCTTCGGAAAGGTGGCGGGGCGGATGCAGTACGACCTGTTCCATGCCTACACGGTGGACGAACACACCCTGGCGGTGCTGCGAAACATCGAAAGTTTTGCACGGCCCGAATCCATCGAACGCTTCGCGCTCGGGCATGAGTTGTGGCACCAGCTGCGCAAGCCCGAATTGCTGGTGCTGGCCGGCTTGTTCCACGACATCGCCAAGGGCCGTGGTGGCGACCATTCCGAACTGGGTGAGGTCGACGCACGCGAATTTTGCGAGGCGCACGGGTTGTCCGCCGCTGATACCGACCTGGTGGCCTGGCTGGTGCGCCAGCACCTGATGATGTCGGTCACCGCGCAGCGCAAGGACATTTCCGATCCGGAGGTGGTTTCGGCGTTTGCCATGCAGGTGGGCGAGCGCGAGCGGCTGGATTACCTCTATCTGCTCACCGTCGCCGATATCGCCGGTACCAGCCCCAAGTTGTGGAATGCCTGGAAGGATCGCCTGCTGGCCGACCTGCATGCGGCCACACGGTTCGCATTGCGGCGCGGGCTTGCGCAGCGCCGTCACATCGCCGAGCGCGTGGCCGAGGTGCGTGAGGCGGCACGTGAACGGCTGCGCGCCGAAGGGCTGAGCGACGACGCCATCGAGTCCCTGTGGGTGGATTTTCCCGACGACAGCTTCCTGCGCTATCGCCCCGAGCAGATCGCCTGGCAAACCCAGGGTATCGCCGAGGCCGGCAACGATGGCCTGCCCGTGGTGCTCGCGCGCCCGCATGCGCGCGCCGGGGCCATGGAAATCTTCGTCTATTCGCGTGACCGCGACGGCCTTTTCGCCAGTGCCGCCGCCACGCTAGACCGGCTTGGGTTGTCGATCGTGGATGCACGCATCGTGACTTCGCTCGGCGGCATGACGCTCGATACCTTCCAGGTGCTGGAAACCGAAGCCGCGTTCGGCGCGGTGCCGGTGGCGCAACGGGTTGCCTCGGTTACCAACGCCTTGCGCGAGGCCCTGCGCACCCCCGGGCAGGCGCGCCCACCGGGGCGCCGCGTGTTGCCGCGCGAGCTGCGGCATTTCCGTGTGCCGGTGCGGATCGAGTTTTCCGAAAAGGATGGCCGCACCCAGCTCGCCCTGGTCTGCAACGACCGCCCGGGACTGCTGGCGCAGGTCGCCGCCATCCTGCATGCGCACCAGGTCAGCGTGCGCGATGCGCGCATCGCCACCTTCGGTGAGCGCGTGGAAGACTTTTTCGAGCTGGATGACGGCAAGGATCAGCCCTTGTCCGCCACGCAATGTGAGCGTCTGGAAGAAGCGCTGCGCGCTTGCGTCGAATTGGGCTGAGTGCATTACGAGCTCTTGCGAGATCGTCTGTCTTTGTGATTCAATGTAATAACGCGCTATTACATTGAATCAAGAACTTTCGTGAAACGCCTCGCCACCAACGCCCGCCCCGATCTCGATGCCGCCCTCGACCGACTGGTCGAAGCGCTGCTGGCGTTGCGTACGCCCGAGGCGATGCGCGCGCTGCTGACGGACCTGTGCACGCCTGCGGAACTGGAAGCACTCTCCGACCGTTGGCAGGTCGTCGGGCCACTGCTCGAAGGCGTCCCTTATCGCGAGATCCACGCGCGCACCGGCGTCAGCGTCACCACCATCGGGCGGGTAGCGCGCTGCATCACGCATGGCGCTGGCGGGTATCTCGAAGCCGCCGAACAGCTTGGCCTGCATCGACATCCAGACTCCCTGCAGAGCTGATTACGACCCGCGCGCCACCCCTCTTTTCTTTTCTTCTTTCGGATACACCATGAAACCACGCGACCGCCTGCGCATCGCCACGCAGAAATCCGGCCGTCTCTCGCAGCCCGGCCGCGAGTTGCTGACGCGCTCCGGGCTTTCCTTCCGCGAGAGCCGCGACCGCCTGTTCTGCTTCGGCGAAACCCTGCCCATCGACCTGCTGCTGGTGCGCGATGACGATATTCCCGGTTTGATCGCCGAGGGCACGTGCGACCTGGGTTTCGTGGGGCGCAACGTGTTGGAGGAGCTTCGTCTGGGTGAACTCCGGGAAGGTCGCGAACCGGCGTTTGCCGAGTTGCGCGCACTCGGATTCGGCCATTGCCGGCTGTCGATCGCGCTGCCCCAGGAACAGGAATGGAGTGGTCCGCAGACGCTCGAGGGGCTGCGCATCGCGACCTCCTATCCGAACCTCCTGGCCGACTGGCTGGAGCGCAATGGCGTCAAGGCCGAGGTTGTCACGCTGTCGGGCTCGGTCGAGATCGCTCCGCGCCTGGGCAAGGCCGAAGCCATCTGCGACCTCGTCTCCTCCGGTGCCACGCTGGCGGCGAACCAGCTGCGCGAGGTTGCGGTGATCTTCGAAAGCGAGGCCGTGCTGGTGGGGCCGTCGGCCGCATTTGCGGATGAGCGCGTCGCGCTGGCCGATCTCCTGCTGCGGCGACTGGATGGCGTGCTGAAGGTGCGCGATGCGCGCCTGCTCCTGCTGCAGACCGACC
Source organism: uncultured Aquimonas sp. (assembly GCA_964617405.1). GTDB lineage: Bacteria > Pseudomonadota > Gammaproteobacteria > Xanthomonadales > Xanthomonadaceae > Denitratimonas. The sequence continues at coordinate 4,450 of CAZTXX010000128.1, forward strand.
GCGCCACCCTGGCCGATGTCACCGCGCTGTTGCCCGGCGGGGCCTCGCCCAGCATCAGCACGCTGGAAGGACGCGCCGACGCGGTGGCCCTGCAGGTGGTTTGTGATGGTGAAGTCACCTGGCAGCACCTGGAAGACCTCAAGCGCGCCGGCGCGCGCGGGATGCTCGTGCTTCCCGTCGAACAGATGCTGGCGTGAGGGCGCGGCCATGCCGATTCAGAACACCTTGATCCAGGACTGGAGCGCCATCGACGCCGCGCAGCGTGAAGCATTGCTGCAACGCCCGGTGCTGGCCGACGACGCGGCGTTGCGTGAGTCGGTCGCAGCATTGATCCGTCGCGTGCGCGAGGCGGGCGCGAGCGCTTTGCGCGAGCTCACCGCACGCTTCGATGGTTGCTCGCTGGAGGATTTCCGCGTCGGCCCGGGTGATTTTGCGAAAGCCCAGGCCGAGGTGCCGGATGAGTTGCGCCGCGCGATCCATGCCGCGAAAGAGCGCATCGAGCGCTTCCACGCTGCCGGAATGACCCAGCCCTACGCGCTGGAAACCGCGCCAGGCGTGCGCTGCGAGCGGGTGTTGCGGCCGATCCAGCGCGTGGGCCTGTATGTGCCCGCCGGCTCCGCACCGCTGCCGTCCACCGCCTTGATGCTGGGCGTGCCGGCGAGGATCGCCGGTTGCCCGCAAATCGTGCTGTGCACGCCGCCGCGCCCCGACGGCCGGGCCGACTCCGCCGTTCTGGTGGCGGCACAGGCTTGCGGCATCGATACCGTCTTCCTGCTCGGCGGCGTCCAGGCGATTGCCGCGATGGCCTACGGCATCGGCGGCGTACCGCGCTGCGACAAGCTGTTCGGGCCGGGCAACAGCTATGTCACCGAGGCCAAGCAGCAGGTCGCCAACGACCCGAACGGTGCCGCCATCGACATGCCCGCCGGGCCATCGGAAGTGTTCGTCATCGCCGATGACGGTGCCGACGCCGAATTCGTTGCGGCCGATCTGCTGTCGCAGGCCGAGCACGGCCCGGATTCGCAGGCGATCCTGGTCTCGGACAGCCCGGCGCTGCTCCGCGAGGTCGCCGCGCAGATCGCGCGACAGGCGGCCGTGCTGCCGCGCCGCGACATCGTGGATCGCTCGCTAGCCCATGCGCGACTGATCCAGGTGGCCGATATCGCGCAGGCCATCGAGATCTCCAACGCCTACGCGCCCGAGCACCTGATCCTGTCGGTGCGTGAACCGCGCCGCTGGCTCGATGCGGTGACGAGCGCCGGCTCGATCTTTTTGGGCGATTACGCACCCGAGGCGCTGGGCGACTATTGCAGCGGCACCAACCACGTCCTGCCGACCTATGGCGCGGCGCGCGCCTGGAGTGGGGTTTCGGTGGCGAGCTTCCAGAAGACGATTTCGGTGCAGGAAGTCAGCGCCACGGGGCTGCAATCCATCGGCCCCGATGCGGTGACCCTGGCGAAGGCCGAACAGCTCGAAGCCCACGCCCAGGCGGTATCGCGTCGATTGACAAGAATCCAGGCGCGGATTGGAGCGGCATCATGAGCGTTCTCGATCTGGTGCGCCCGGACCTGCGCGCCTTCGCGGGCTATTCCTCGGCGCGCAAGACCGGTGTCAGCGGCAGTATCTGGCTCAATGCCAACGAGAGCCCGTGGCCGAATCCGGGCGATGCCGGCGCACGCTGCAACCGCTATCCCGCACCGCAACCCGAACCGCTGCGCCAGGCCTTGGCGGCGCTGTATGCGGTGAACCCGGAGCAAGTCCTGATCGGTCGCGGCAGCGACGAAGCCATCGATCTTCTGGTGCGCGCCCTGTGCCGCCCGCAAATCGATGCGGTGGTGGTGGCCTCGCCGGTGTTCGGCATGTACGCGGTCAGCGCGCGCCTGCAGGGTGCGCCGCTCGTGGATGTGCCGCTGGTTGATGGTCCGAACGGTTTTGCCCCGGATCTTTCCGCCATCGGCGATGCCGCCGAATCCAATGGCGCGCACCTGGTCTTCCTGTGCTCGCCTGGCAATCCCACCGGCGAAGCCATCGCGCTCGCCGATATCGCCGCATTGGCTTCGCGCCTTGCCGGCAAGGCCGTGGTGGTGGTGGACGAGGCCTATGGCGAGTTTTCCGATGTGCCTTCCGCCACGACCCTGCTCGCCGCCCACCCGAACCTCGCCGTGCTGCGCACCCTGTCGAAAGCGCACGCGCTGGCCGCCGCGCGCATCGGCACCCTGATCGCCGC
>CAZTXX010000129.1:0-6657 GCA_964617405.1 uncultured Aquimonas sp.
TTGTAGGCTGGGTTGAAGCGCAGCGGAAACCCAGCATTGCGGCGTGTCTGATTGCCTGATGCCGGGATTGTCATCCCGGCCTGCGATCGCCATCCCGGCCTGCGATTGTCATCCTGCGCTGGAAAAACGCCCCATCGGCAAGCCATCGCCTCGCGGCTTCTGATTGCACCGCGCATCGTCGCATGCGGGAGACTGTTGCAAAAATACAACAAAATCTGTGATTTCGCGTCGCCTTGGCACTTCACGCATTAAAATTTTGTTGTTATGATCCGGCGCTGCGGCAGGATTGGGGGTTCACTCCGGTCGGCGGCAATGCGTTTCAGGTGAAAGGGGCTGCCCCCCCGATCCAGGACAATCCACCACTCTTACATGAAGTTGGAGAGAGAGAATGAAGTTCACTCGCAATCTACTGAGCAATGCAGTGCGTACCTGCCTCGTGCTCGGCGCCACCGGCGTGATTGGCCTTACCGCCAACACCGCCTTCGCGCAGGACGAAGCCACCAAGCTCGATCGCATCGAGGTTACCGGTTCGCGCATCAAGCGCGCCGACATTGAAGGTTCCGTGCCGGTCACCGTGATCGACCGCGCGCAGATCGAAGCCAGCGGCACCATCACCGTCGCCGACTTCCTGCGTGACACCAGCTTCAACAGCTTCGGCTCCTACCAGAGCTCCTCCGGCAGCTCCGGCCTCGGCGCCACCACCGTCAGCCTGCGTGGCCTCGGTGCCGACCGCACCCTGATCCTGATCGACGGCCGCCGCGCTCCCACCGCGCCGCAGCTCGGCTCGGGCCAGGACCTGAACTCCATCCCGCTGGCGGCCGTTGAGCGCTTCGAGATCCTCACCGACGGCGCCTCGGCCATCTACGGCTCCGACGCGCTGGGCGGCGTGATCAATATCATCACCCGCAAGGACTACGACGGCGTCCAGATCAGCTACGGCCTGGGTCGTCCCACGCGCGACGGCGGTGACACCGAAGAAGGCAGTGTGCTGATCGGCACCTCCGGCGAACGTGGCCGCGTGTTGGCCGGTGCTTCGTACGCCGAGCGTGACATCATCTTCAACCGTGATCGCGACTATTGGTACGCTGGCCCGGGTGCCTCGGTCTTCTCGAACAACTTCGCTACCGCCATCAGCACGGCCGTTGCTGCGCGTCTGCGTCACCCGGTCTACGGCACCTCCGTGCCGGCCATGTGCGTGAACGGTGAGAACGGTTTCTGGTTTGCCCCGGCCACCTCGGGTGGCGACAACGTCGGCAACTGCCAGTTCGACCATAAGGCCGTTTCGGCCACGATCTCCAGCATGAAGAACAACTCGGTCTTCGCGCGCGGCGATTACGAGATCAACGACAACTGGCAGTTCTACTTCGACACCAGCTCCACCAAGGCCTCGGCCTTTGGTCGCTACGCTCCGGTGCCCTCCAGCCCGTTCCCGGGCGGTGCGATCCGCCTCGTGGCCGGCAGCCCCAACCATCCGGGCACCGCGCCGGCTGATGGCGGCCTGAACCCCTACTACGACGACTACTACGCGCAGTTCGCCAACCAGGACCTGTTCATGTTCCATCGCTTCGCCGCGCTGGGCAATCGTGACAGCTTCTCCGAGATGACCACCAACAACTATGCCGGTGGTTTCCGTGGCAACGTCGGCAGCGTGGACCTGGATTTCGGCGCGCGCTACAACGAGAGCCGTGGCTGGGACAAGGGTGAGAACTACGTTGTGGGCGGTCTGGCCCAGGCGCCGATCACCTCGGGTGCGTACAACATCTATGATCCCTTCGCCGGCGATCCGAATGGTCTTGGTTTCACCACCACCATCCTGCGCGACCTGAAGTTCTCCAACAAGGAAGTCTACGGCAACGCCAACTTCGATCTGTTCCAGATGGGTGGTGGCACTGCCGCGGCCGTGTTTGGTGCCGAATACCGTAAAGAGGATTATCGCGACAACTACGATCCGCTGTCCGAGTCGGGTCAGGTCGTGGGTTCGGCCGGCAACTCCGCCGCCGGTGGCCGTGATGTCAAGGCCGCCTACTTCGAAGTGCTGTTCCCGTTCACCGCGAACTTCGAGATCGACCTCGCCGGCCGTTACGACAAGTACAGCGACTACGGCAGCGACTTCGCACCGAAGATCTCCGCCCGCTGGCAGCCGCTCGACAGCCTGACCCTGCGTGCTTCGTACGGTGAAGGCTTCCGCGCTCCCTCGCTCGATATCCTCACCGCCAAGGCATCGTTCAGTGCAGACTCCAGCACCGACCGCGACACCTGCCTGATGCTGACTGGCCAGCCGAACTGCTCCACGCAGATCAACACTTGGCGTATCGCCAACCCCAACCTGACTTCGGAGCAGTCCGAGCAGTACAGCCTGGGTGTGGTGTGGGATGCCACCAACTGGCTGAACATGAGCCTTGATTACTACAATATCGAGATCACCGATCAGATCGTCTTTGTCAGTGGTCCTCTGATCACCCAGTGCTTGCGCGGCACCCGTAGCGATTGCCCGGCTGGCTTGTCCTTCTTGCCGACCGGTACCACCGCCACCGCTCCGAACCCGAGCGTGGGTCTGGGTATCGAGCTTGATCCGACCAGCGGCGGCATCGTCCTGGCACAAACCGGCTATGCCAATCTGGGCAAGGTCAGCACCGAGGGCTATGACTTCACGGTCCGCACCAATTTCGACCTGGGCGGCGCCGGTTCTCTGCGTAACCAGCTGATGGTCAGCTATGTGGCCGATCAGCACACCAACGACAACGACAACTATGCTGGCCAGCCTGGTGCTCCTCGCATTCGTGCCGGCCTGCAGAACATCTGGTCGTTGAGCGACTTCGAGGTGACGTGGAATATCAACTACATCCACCGCACCCAGTCGTTGGTGTATCGCGACTATGTTGCCGAGGTTCGGGAGGGTGATTTCCAGGGCACTTGGGATCAGTACACCGAGGGTTGCTGCAGCAAGACCATCGCGTCGTACATCTCGCATGATCTCCAGTTCAGCTACAAGGCCCCGTGGGATGCGACCGTCAGCCTCGGCGTTCGCAATGCCCTCAACCGCGATCCGTCTTTCGACCGTGCCTATGGTGGGGACTCGACCGAGACCGATCTCTATGACGTGTGGGGTCGCGTGCCGTACTTCCGTTACACCCAGCGCTTCTGATCCTCGCGGATCGTTCGCTAGCTGCACCAAAGAGGGCCTCGCAAGAGGCCCTCTTTTTTTGTTCCCGCAACGCCTCGAGTTTCACCTTGAGGGCTGCTTCGCAGACCGGGATGCAAAGCCGGTACCAGGCAGGGCGCCGCGCAATCGGTTTCATGCAAAAATCCCCGCGCAAATGAATTAAGCTGCATGCTTTTCCTGCCGGACTGCCCATGAACAAGGTTTCCATCCTGACGGCCTATGCCGTGCCGATCGTCACGTCCCAGCTCGAGGACAGCGCTTCCTTCAACGATGAGCTGCGCCGTGTCTTCCTGGAGGCGGAGGGCAAGGGCGATGCCTATGCAAACCAGGAGCGCCTGGTGCTGCGCAACCCGGCGCTGTTCGAAAGCACCTTCAACCTGTTCGAGTGGAAGCATCCGGTCATCGCAAAGCTGCGCGACCATTGCTTTGCGACGCTTTATCGCATCGTGGGCGAGTTGAACAACTACGACGAAGCGACCTTGCGCCGGCTCGAGATCGCGCACGAATCCTGGTTCCACATTACCCGCAAGGGAGGCTATTTCGGCGCCCACAACCATCCGCTGCATTCCTGGTCGGGCGTGTACTGTGTCTGCCAGGAGGGCGACGAGGGCAGCGAGCACAGCGGGCGGCTGACCTTCATCAGTCCCTATGCCACCAACACCATGTTCGTCGACATGGCCTCGCACAAATTGAAGCCACCCTTCCATACCGGCAGTTGGCCGATCCGCCTCAACCCGGGCCAGATGCTGCTGTTCCCCTCGTGGATGCTGCATGAGGTCAGCGCCTTCGAGCCGCGCACGGAGGATGGGCTGCGTATCACCGTCGCCTTCAATGCGCGCTTCAGCATGGCGGGTGTGGAACAGACACCGGTTCCGCCGGCCCTGACCTGAGCCGGATCGTGGTTGCTGGCGGGCTGCTCCGGTAGCATGGCTCGCCCGCGCTCCATGTGCGCCTGATGGCAAGGCTTCGCGCCTGATGCAGACCTCTCCCGACTTTGACCTCGCCACGCGCTCGCGTGCCTGGAGCGACTACTGGGCGCTCGGCGTGCAGCACTCTTGCGCCGGAAGCTTTGCCGACAACTACGACGGGCGGATCGGGGCATTCTGGCAATCGGTCTTTGCCACGCTCGGCCCGCAGGCACAGGTGCTGGACGCCTGCTGCGGCAACAGTCCGCTGGGACGCATGCTGCTGACGAAGTCAGAAGCCGGCACGCGGGTGGCGCATCTGGCCGCCGTGGATGCGGCGCGGATATCCCCGCCCTGGCTGGCCGATGCAGGAGAAGAAATTTCCGCCAGAGTGAGCGTGCACGGCGCGGTGGATGTGGCAGCAATGCCTTTCGAGGATGCCCGATTCGATCTGTGCATGAGCCAGTACGGCATCGAATATGCCGGTGCGCCCGCGTTTGCCGAATGCGGGCGCGTATTGCGTGTCGGTGGTCGCTTTGCAGCGGTGCTGCACCACGCCGACGCGCTTCAGGTGAGGATCGGGCGCGAGGAATGCACGCATATCGACGAACTGCTTGGCGAGGCGGGTCTGTTCGCCAGGGCGCAGGCGATGATCGCGCCGCTGGCGCGTGCCGCCACCGAGGCCGGACGTGCCGAGCTGATGCGCGACCCGCAGGCCAATGCCGCACGCGCCGCTTTCAACGAAGGCTTGCGTGCCCTGCAGGCGCGTATCGACGCCGCCGCCTTTCCCGATGTGCTGCTGGAACAGCGTGATGCGGTGATGCAACTGCTCAGCGGCGTGGCGCAATCGGGTGCCGAAGCGGGCAGACAGCAGCTCGATGCCTTGCGCCAGAGCCTGCTCGACTCGCGCCTGCGCCAACAGGAGCTGGTGCGTTTCGCGTTGAGCGAATCCGCGTTGCGCACGATGCTGGACGCCTTCCCCGGCGAAGTCGAACGTCTGGACCCGCTGCATTTTGACAATAACGAGGTGGCCGGCTGGGCGCTTGTCGCCGTGCGCCGCTGAGTATCAGGTTCGATCCGTCATGGCCAAAGCCAAAACCGCCTACGTCTGCTCCGAATGTGGCGCCACCGCCAACAAGTGGCAGGGCCAGTGCCCCGAATGCGGGGTGTGGAACACGATGACCGAATTCACGCTGGAGTCGGCGACCGCCAGCAAGGCGCGCGGTGCACGCGGCGGGTATGCCGGCGACGGCGGTGCCCCCAAGGTCACGCGGCTGGCCGATGTGACGCACAGCGAGGAGTCGCGCCAGTCCACCGGCATCGGCGAGCTGGATCGGGTGCTTGGTGGTGGCCTGGTGGAAGGCTCGGTGGTGCTGATCGGCGGTGACCCGGGCATCGGCAAATCCACCCTCTTGTTGCAGGCAGTGGCGGCGATGCAGGCGCATATGCCGGGCCTGTATGTCACCGGCGAGGAAAGCCTTGGCCAGATCAGCGCGCGCGCGGCGCGGTTGGGTCTGGCGCTGGGTGAGCTGCGCTGCCTTACCGAAACCTGCGTCGAGCGCATCGTGCCGCAACTGGCGCGCGAGAAACCCCGCCTGGTGGTGATCGACTCGATCCAGACCATGTACTCCGAACCGCTGGCCGCCGCGCCGGGTTCCGTCAGCCAGGTGCGCGAGAGCGCCGCCAAGCTGGTGCGCTATGCCAAGGAATCCGGCACCGCCGTGTTCCTCGTGGGCCATGTCACCAAGGAAGGCGGCATCGCCGGGCCGCGCGTGCTCGAACACATGGTCGATGCGGTGCTGTATTTCGAGGGCGAGAGCGGCAGCCGCTTCCGCGTGTTGCGCGCCTTCAAGAACCGCTTCGGCGCGGTGAACGAGCTGGGCGTGTTCGCCATGGGCGACGCGGGTCTGCGTGAAGTGCCCAACCCCTCCGCGATCTTCCTGTCCGGCAGCCGCGACCCGCAGCCGGGCAGTTGCGTGATGGTCACCCGCGAGGGCACCCGCCCCTTGCTGGTGGAAGTGCAGGCGCTGGTCGACCAGAGCCCGCTCGCCAATCCGCGCCGCGTGGCGCTTGGCCTGGAGCAGAATCGGCTGGCGATGCTGCTGGCGGTGATGCACCGTCACGGCGGCATCGCGGTCTACGATCAGGATGTCTACGTCAACATCGTCGGCGGCATCCGCCTGCAGGAAACCGCCGCCGATCTGCCGGTGTTGCTGGCGATCCTGTCGAGCCTGCGCAACCGCCCGTTCGAAACACCCACCGTGGCCTTCGGCGAAGTCGGCCTTTCCGGCGAGATCCGCCCTGTTCCCAACGGCGAAGAGCGCCTGCGCGAAGCCGCCACCCATGGCTTTCGCCGCGCCATCGTCTCGCGCGCCAACGCACCGAAAAAACGCTTCGGCGAGTTGGAAGTCATCGCCGTCGAGCGCCTTGTCGACGCATTGGAAGCCACCTCGTAGAGCGGCACGGTCGCCTTTCGTAGCTGCGGAACGTGCTTTTGTGGTCTGGGATGCCAATCCCAGCATCGGGCGTTGGGATAGGTGGCGATGCCGGGTTTCCGCTGTGCTGCAACCCAGCCTACAAGAGCGTCGC
>CAZTXX010000130.1:0-6568 GCA_964617405.1 uncultured Aquimonas sp.
GAGGGCGTGGCGATGATGACCGACATCAGCCGTTATCTCGATTTCGTGCTGGTGCTGTTCCTCGCTTTCGGCTTCAGCTTCGAGGTGCCGGTGGCCGTGGTGATCCTGGTGCTGCTGGGTTGGGTGAGTGTGGAGCAACTGCGCGATGCGCGCGGCTACGTGATCGTCGGCGCCTTCGTGGTGGCCGCCGTCATCACCCCGCCTGACGTGATTTCCCAGCTGATGCTGGCGATTCCCATGTGCCTTTTGTACGAAGCCGGCGTGCTGGTCGCACGCTCGCTGGTGCGTCGCCGCCAGGCCGATACCGACCCGGAGCCCTGAAGCCATGGAGCGCTACGAACGCATCAACCTCTTGCACCGCGTCCTGAGCAACGCACGCTATCCGGTGTCACTGCAGCGGCTGATGGATGAGTTGCAGTGCTCGCGCGCCACCGTGTATCGCGACGTGGATTTCCTGCGCGACTCCCTGGGCGCCCCCGTCGAAACTTCCGAAAAGCCGCCCGGTTTCCACTATGCACCCGACGAAGGCGAGCGCTTCGAGCTCCCCGGCCTCTGGCTCAGCCCCGACGAACTGCATGCCCTGCTCGCCACCCATCAGCTGTTGGGCCGCAGCGGCGCCGGTGAGTTTCTCGGCGAGGCGTTGGAGCCGATCCGCGAGCGCATCAGCCAACTGCTCGCCGAGCAGGCGGGCGGCAAGCGCTGGCCGGTGGAGCGGGTGCGCGTCATCACCAGTGGCACCCGCGAGCTCGACCAGGCCGCCTTCCGCGCCGCCGCCGGTGCCGTACTGCAACGCCGGCGCCTGGCTTTCCGTTATCGCGCGCGCTCCACCGGCGCCACCACCCAGCGCCAGGTGTCCCCGCAGCGGCTCACCCATTACCGCAACAACTGGTATCTCGACGCCTTCGACCACGAACGCCAGGCATTGCGCAGCTTTTCGCTGGATCGCATCGATCAGGCCCGCCCCTCCGAGGAAAACGCCATCGACGTGCCCGAGGCCGAACTCGACCAGCACCTCGCCTCCAGCTACGGCATCTTCTCGGGCCCACCCAAGGCCTGGGCCACGGTGCTGTTCTCACCCGATGCGGCGCGCTGGGCGGCGGAGGAGCGCTGGCATTCGCAACAGCAGGGCCGCTTCCTGCCCGACGGCCGCTTCGAGCTGCGCCTGCCCTACAGCAGCTCACGCGAACTGCTGATGGACGTGATGCGCTACGGCCCCGACGCCACCATCATCGAGCCGGCCAGCCTGCGCACCGAAGCCCAGATCCGCTTGCGTCTGGCATTGGGAAATTACGCGGGCTGACGCCTCAATACCCCGTCGCCTGCCCGTCCTTGCGGCTCTCGCTGGCGCCGACCCAGGTGCCGTTGGCGGCATCGCGGGCGATGGCCTGGTAGCCGCCGTAGGGGCCGTCGGCAAAGCGCACGCTGTGGCCCCTGCGCATCAGGGCGCGCACGATGTCGTATGAGAACCCGGACTCCAGGTCGATCCATCCGCTGTCGGCCATGGGCTCGGCCTGGCCCTCGGGCGAGGTGGAGCCCTCGTGCTGGATGCGCGGGGCGTCGCCGGCTTCCTGCAGGTTCATGCCGAAGTCGACCAGGTTCATCACGATTTCCACGTGGCCCTGCGGCTGCATGTCGCCGCCCATCAGGCCGAAGCTCACCCAGGGCTCGCCGCTGCGGGTGATGAAGGCGGGGATGATGGTGTGGGAGGGACGCTTGCCCGGCGCGTAGCTGTTGGCGTGGCCGTCCTTGAGCACGAACATCTGCCCGCGGTCCTGCAGAATGAAGCCCAGGCCCGGCGGCGCCATTCCCGAGCCCATGCCGCGGTAGTTGGACTGGATCAGGGACACCATGTTGCCCCAACGATCCGCCGTGGTGAGGTAGATCGTGTCGCCGCCCAGGTCCGGCTGGCCCGGCTCCACCGCGCGCGCCGCGCGCTCGGAAATCAGCGCGCGCCGCTGCGCCGCGTACTCCTTGGAAAGCAGCCCTGCGATCGGCTGCTCGCCGAAGGCCGGGTCAGCGTAGAACTTTGCGCGATCCTCGAAGGCCAGCTTCTTGGCCTCGACGAAGAGGTGCACGTGCTCGGTGCTGCCGAAGGCGATATTCGAGAAGTCGTAGCCCTCCAGGATATTGAGCATCTGCAGCGCCGCCAGACCCTGGCCGTTGGGCGGCAGCTCCCACACCTCCACGCCGCGGTACGTCGTGGAAATCGGCTCCACCCACTCGCCGCGGTGCGCGGCCAGGTCCTCGTAGGCGAGGAAGCCGCCGTGGGCGGCGAAGAAGTCGCCGATGGTGCGCGCGATCTCGCCCTTGTAGAAGGCGTCGCGCCCGCCGCGGGCGATGGCCTCCAGGGTGCGCGCGAGGTTCGGGTTCTTCCACACCTCACCCTTGGCCGGCGCGCGCCCGCCGGTCGTGAACTGCTCCAAAAAGCCGGGCTGGTCGGCCAGGCGCGGCACCGACAGCGCCCAGTAGTGGGCGATCAGCTCGGTCACCGGGAAGCCTTCGCGCGCGTAGCGGATCGCCGGCTCCAGTACCTTCTTCATCGGCAGCGTGCCGAAGCGCCCGTGCAGGGCGAACCAGCCGTCCACCGCGCCCGGCACGCTGACCGGCAGTGGTCCGTAGGGCGGGATTTCCGCGTAGCCGTTCTCGACGAACCACTCGCGCGTGAGGCCGCGCGGCGAGCGCCCGGAGCCGTTGTAGCCGTAGAGCTTCTTCGTCTTTGCGTCCCAGACGATGGCGAAGAGGTCGCCGCCCACGCCGTTGCCGGTGGGCTCCATCAGCCCCAGCGCCGCATTCGCCGCAATCGCCGCGTCGGTCGCCGTGCCGCCGGCCTTGAGCACGTCCAACCCGACCTGGGTGGCCAGCGGATGGGACGTCGCCACCATGCCGTTCTGCGCGATCACCTCCGAGCGCGTGGCGAATGCGGCGCCGGTCACGCGGTCGCCAGCGGCGGCGGGAACCAGCGCACCCAGCAGCAGGGCAGCGACGAGGGCGGGCGGCAGGCGGCTCATGGTGGGCTCCGGACGAGGAAAGCCGCAGGGTACACCGGTGCCCCGGCGTGGTACGGGAGGGCGTCACGCAAACACCGGCCAACCGCGCGCTTGACAGGGGCAAACGCGTGCCCTGGGCCGCACCGGGCAATGCGTATCGCGCTGTGTCAGTTGGGAAAAATGATTGAAACTTCATAAAAATCAGCGCATTATCTGAGGGCATTTCAGAGATCCACACAGTGCGCCGCGTTGCCCATTGTGAACATCCGGAGCCCCACAACCATGACACCAGCCACCTTCCGGGCGCGTGCCTGCGCCTACTTCCTGGCAGCGCTGGCGATCGCCACGTTGCTGCTCGGCGCCGCACCGCGCGCCTTCGCGCAGACGCCGCCGGTCTGGATCGATCTGCAGGTCCATGGCGATGTCGCCTACCTGCTGCGCAAGTCGCCGTCCGAGATCATGCGCTACGACATGGCGCAGCAGGCGTGGCTGGCACCGCTGCCCCTGGCCACGATTCCCTCCGCCTTTTTGATCGACGGCGGCGAGATCCTGGTGGCTCGCGGCAACGGGCAGATCGATCGCGTCCCACTCGCCGGCGGCGCGGCCGTGCCGTTGGCGAGCCTGGCTGAGGGTGCGACCCAGCTGATGGTGGATGGAAACCTGCTGGTGGCCTGGCGTGCAGGGAGGGCCTGGACGTTGAATCGGACGACGGGAGGCGTGTTGGGGGAATTCGAGCCTTGGCCCAGCGGTGACAACGCTTGGATGGATACCGGCCGCAAGCGAATCTACTACCGCGGCGACACCATCAGCTCGCCGAGGGATATCTATTTCGTCACCTACACCGCGCAGGGAAGCATCGACCTATTGCCCACGGACAGTCCGTATCATGGGGAATACCCGGAGGCTGATTACGTGTTTCCGCTGTCGAGTGGAAACCGGGTTGCCGATGATTCCGGCACGGTCTACGCAGCGGAAGACCTTGGCTTTGTTGGGTCTCTTGGAGTAGAGGTCGACGATCTTGCATCCACGGCGGCGGGCGAGCCGATTGCCGTGCACCAGGCGCAGCTGCGCAGTTACACGACGCAGCTGGTCCAGAACGGGCGCTTCGAGCTTTCTCAACCCGCAAGGAACATCCGAGTACGTGGCGGCAAGGTGTTCGCATTCCAGGAAGACCTCTCGCTTCCGGCGAAGGTGGCGGTCGAGGTCGTGGATATTTCCGACATCGTTCCGCTGCAGGCTGGGCCGCCGGTTTCCCCGGCTGGGCTCCCCTACCGTGTGGATGGTTCGGTGATGGGTGCCGATGGCCTGCTCTACCTCCTCAGCGGAGAGCACAAAAGTGTGTTTCGCTGGGATCCGCAGGCGCAAGCTTATCTTTCCACAATCGCCTTGCCGGAGGCTGCGGGGCGAATGGCTTACGCACCGCGGACCAATCGCATCTACCTTTCCGCAGCGGGCCGGAATATCTATCGAATCGACCTGAATGAGCCGAATCCGGTGGCGCAGCCCCACCTGCAGACTGCCTTGTGGACGGACGCTCTGATCCCGATGGATCAGGATCTGCTCGTTGCATTGAATGGAGGCTGGGGAGAATCATGGGTGTACCTGGCGGACGGAACGCCTGCTCTGAGCGGGGTGGAGTGTTGCTTCCGACACTTTCGCCATTTCGATGAAGTCAACAGGCGCCTGTTTTACAACGACGGGCATCAAATTTATTTGGGGAACGGTGAGTTCGGCGAACGCATCTACGATTTTGACTTCCGCTACCGGATTCCCATTGACTTTGCGCCGGATGGCCAGCGTCTCATCACGCATGATGGGATGATTCTTGAAACAGAAACGCTGGCGCCGATCGACTCGATTTCCAATTTTATTTATTTCGGTCAATGGACGAACAGCGGCTCGCTCCATACCGTGCGTGCGCCGGAAGGCTGGGATGCTGGAACCCCGCTCCCGGATGAAACATTGGTTCAGCGGTGGGATCGCGACAACAACCTGGTCCGGGAAGTTTCACTGGCCGGGCAGCCGACCGGCCTGCACCGTGCCGGTTCGAATCTCTTGGTGATTACCCAGCGCGGCGGCATTCCATACATCACCGTGATGAATGAACAGCTGGAGATCGTGCCGCCGCAGGTTTTGGATGCGCCTGTTGCCCTTGCCAGCCAGTACAGTTCGGTTGCGGTGCAGATCAGCTGGAACCATGTCCAGGGTGGAGCGTATTACCGGATCGAACGCCAAGTTGGGGCCGCCGGGACGTGGAAAACGGTTGGGCAGGTCGACGGGAATCAAACCGAGTTCCTGGATCCCGATTTCTGGCCAAATGTCGAGATGCGTTATCGGGTTCTCGCGGGTAACGGAACCTTGGTTTCCCCATACTCCAACGAGATCATCATCGAACTGCTCTTGCCGCCCGTTGTTCCAGTGGATCCCGAGGCAGTGGAGTTCCTGCCGGATCTTGCGGCCGTGGGACCGCGCGAACGGGTGTATGTGCTGTCGAACGAGTACAACAGCGTGTTCGGCTGGGACAGCGTCAACCAGCATTGGCGCGAGAGCATTCCTCTGCGAAGTGATGCCGCGTCACTCGTGTATTCTGAAGCGCACGGTGCCCTGTACGTTGGCTATCAGGACGGCGGCGTAGGGCAGATTTCTCTGGCGCTGGACGAACCGCAGGCGTGGGATCTGCTTCCCCCGGGAACGGTGATGCAGCCCGAGGCCATCGCTGCGGTGGGCGCATATTTGCTGATCGTGACCAGCGACGGACCGACGATTGCAGCCCGGGTGGATGCCCTGGGCCGACGCACGCGGGCGCATTATTTGACTTATCCACTCCTCGGCGCCGCCGCCTACGATTCGCTGCGCAACCGGCTCTATGTGGCTGACTTGTACGATACGACGCGTTATGAATGGTCCGAGGTTGGTGAGCTGATGTTCGAACACGTCGAGTTTCACGGTGGCGTTATTCAGCCGCCGATCCAGGTCTCCCCGGATGGAATGTGGCTTGCCGACATGTCCGGCAGGCTGTTCGAAACGCAGTGGTTCAACGTATCCGGCACGCTCCCCGGCTCCCCCGAAGAAATCCGCTGGCTGGGCAATGTGCTGGTCAGTCGTTCGGGGTCTGAGGTATTTGCCCACGATCCGAACACCCTTGCCGCCACGCCCCTGGTCAGCCTTCCCCACGACGGCCATGCCCTCCTGTGGCTGGGTGGCGGGCGCTTCGTCGCCGTAATGCAGACGCCGGACGACGACACGGCGCTGGCGGTCTACCGCCTCGACGGCACCTGGGTCGAGCCGCCGATCCTGATCGATGGGTTCGAATAAGCCATCGCTCCCGTGGCAACGAGGGCGATGGCCCTCGTTGCCACTGCAAGCACGCCGGGCGCTGTCGCGCCGCTTGACGCTGGGAATACGCCGAACCGGGCACGGAACAGAATCCGCGCAAGAGATTTCATCAGTTGCCCACGTCGCCGAGATACGCGGTGCAGCCAGCGAAGGCGGCTCCAGCAAAGCCTTGCGGGCACGCTTCTCCTATGGCCCGGATGGTGCGCGCTACCGCCGTGTGGACAGCGGCACCCTGGCCGGTGGCA
>CAZTXX010000131.1:0-6542 GCA_964617405.1 uncultured Aquimonas sp.
GCGGCGCGGATCAGGGCGATGGATTCACGCACCGCGGTACCGGCGGTCACCACATCGTCGACGATCAGCACGCGACCGGCCAATGGCGCACCGATCAGGCTCCCGCCCTCGCCGTGGTCCTTGGCTTCCTTGCGGTTGAAGGCCACCGGCACGTCGCGCCCGCGTGCCGCCAGGGCAATGGCGAGCGTGGTGGCCAGCGGGATGCCCTTGTAGGCCGGGCCGAACAGCATGTCGAACTGCAGCGCCGAGGCTTCCAGCGCCTGCGCATAGCATTCGCCCAGCGCCCTGATCGCAGCGCCGCTGTCAAAGCGCCCGGCGTTGAAGAAATACGGGCTCGCGCGCCCGGACTTCAGGGTGAATTCGCCAAAGCGCAGCACATCACAGCGCAGCGCGAGGTCCAGGAATCGGGACTGGTGTTCTTTCACGGCGACTCGGAAACGCGCAGCGCCAGCCGCGCAAAGTGGCGGATCACATCCAGCCCGCACTGCTGCGGGCCGGGGCCATCGGGATAGTCCGCGCGCAGCGCGGCGAGCAGGGCGAGCATCGGCCCGGTGTTCTCCTCCTTGCCCTGGGAGAAGGTGGCGATGCCTTCGGGCGAGCAGAAGCAGTGCAGCTCGAAGAAGTAACGCGCCTGCCCGTCGGTCAGGAAGGCCAGGCAGGGCGCGGCCGATTGAGGTTCGCCAAGCGGGCGTCCGGCGCGCATCTCGCGCTCCTCGCACAGGCGGATGGAGCTTGCCACCAACTCCAGCAAGGGTTCGGCGACGTTGGCGGTATCGAGATCGGAGGCGATCCGGGCCAGCGCCAGCGCGCGCTGTGCGGCGGCGTCGTTGCGCCATCCGGGTTTGTGCGTATCAAGCCACTCGGGCAGGTGCGGGGCGAGCGCACCACCGCGCGCTGCAAGTTCGGCGGTGTTGCTGCGGCTGTCGGGCGGCAGCGGGCGGGCGTCGAACGTGGAGCCGGCGATCGCCAGTTCCAGGGTGCGATAAAGCCAGGCGTCGCGCTGCGGATCGAAGCCTGCGGCATCGAGGATGCGCAGGCTCTCGGCGATGCTGGCGGCCTCGTTCGGCCCCACCGGCCCATTGCCTTCGCCGGTTTCGCGCTGGCGCAGGTCGTGGCAGGCGCAAAACAGCATCAGCGCGATGCGGTCGCGGCCGCCGAGCTCGTCCCCGGTATGCCGCACCAGTCGCCCCAGGCGCCCGTCCATCAGTTCCAGCGCGTGGTTCTCGTTGTGGTAGGCGTGGAAATCCTGGCCCCAGCTTCCGTGCCGCAGGCCCATGCGTGCCAGTGCGATGGTGAGTGCGTCGCCGGCGCGCCGCACCTCGCTGCGCAGGGGATCGCCGAAAAGGCCGATCAGCTCGCGCTGCCAGTGCAGGATCCAGGGCACCAGTTCCGGTCGGCGCGACAGCAGCAGCGCCGCCGCCGCGTTGGCGTCGGGCAGTGCCGCTTCAATGGCGTCCGCGGGATGCGCTGCTGCCGGGTCGCTTTCCAAGGGCGGGGTCCACCGTCGTCGAGGTTCGATGCGGGAAGTATACGCAAGCCGGTCACTGCACCGGCTGTGGCCTCGTCAGCCGGCCAGCAGGCGCAGCAGCAGGTTCCAGGCTGGCAGGGTGACCAGCGAGAGCAGCAGGCCGTAGCCGACCATCGCCGCGGCGAAAGTCGGTGCCAGACGGTGCGAGATCGCCAGCGCCGCGGCGGTGATCATCGTCGGCATCGCGGTTTCCAGCACCACCGCTTCACCAGCCGGCGAGGCCATCCCGCTCAGACTGACCCAGGCCAGTGCCAGGGCCGGCATCAGCACCAGCTTCATCGCGGTGCCCACCGCCAGCGGGCCCAGGGTTTCGCGCGGCAGGCGCAGTTTCACCTGCAAGCCCACGGCCAGCGCCACCACCGGCAACAGCGCGTCGGAGAGCCGTTGCAACACGCCGTCGATGGCCACCGGCGGCTGCGCGGGAAACACCGTCAGCGCAAGCAGGAGCACGAGGAAGGGCGGGAACGTGAAGATGCGCCGCACGATCTGTTTCACACCCGGGGTGGCCTCGCCGCTGAAGTGCGCCAGCACCACCAGGCCATACGTGGACAGGATCATGAAGGCGCCGAACTGGTCGTAGATCACGGCATAGGGCAAGGCCGCCTCACCCAGCATCGCCTGCACCAGCGGGTAGCCAAGATATGAGGTATTGCCCAGCGGCACGCACAGCAACAGCACAGCCTGGATCTCGCGGCTCCAGCCGAACCAACGGCTCAACCAGAGGATCAGTGCGACCGCGAATGCGCCCAGCGCCCAGGGCACGATGGCGATCGCCAGCATGTCGAACCCGATGTCCAGCTTGGCGCCATAGCGCAACACCGCCGCCGGCAGGCAGATGTAGAGCGCGAAGAGATTGAGCACCTCGGCCGCGCTTTCGGGGAACAGGTTCGTCCTGGCACAAAGTTTGCCCAGTGCCAGCATCAGCACGATCAGGAAAAAGGCGTCGAAGGCCATCGGGGTCTGTCGGGGGTCGGTGGAGCCATCACGGGCGGCGAGGCCTGCTGTGTTGCCGCCTCAGGCCGGTTGCTGCGCCTGTTCGGACGGGAACAACCGGTCGGAGCGCTGGAACAAGATCCAGCTGGTGGCGATGTATTTGTCGCCACCGCGCGGCATGTTGCCGCGATGGGTGTGGGTGAAGCCGGCCGGCGCCAGCAGCAGGCTGCCGGTACGCGGGGTTACCTTGCGTTGCTGGTAGAAGAACTCGGTCTCGCCTTCCTCGAATTCCTCATTGAGATAGGCGGTCCACAACAGGTGACGGTGCAGGGCTTCGCAGCTGGCGTCGCGCGGGAAGGTTTCACAATGCCAGTAGGGGTAACCACCCTGGTCGGCGGTATAGCGTTGCAGGTTGACCGAGCCGGGTCGGAACACCGCCTGCACCAGACGGGTGAGGGTGTCCTCGTCCATGGTTTCGATGTCGTGGGTCTCGATGCGCCGCAGCGGATCACCGGTTTGCAGCATGAGCGGCGCCAGCGCGGTGAAGGGGTAGCGGCGCACATAGTCCACCGTCGCCTTGAGCGCGGCGGTCAGCAGCAGGTTCAACACGTCTTCCCATTGCGGCCGCCCGTCCAGGGTGATGTCGCGGCTGTCCTTGAGCTCGGGAAAATAACCCGATCCCACGCGTCCCGGCGTGCCGCCGCCGTCGGTTTCGAAGCGCGCCACGATGGCCGCGCAATCCTCGCGCGAGATGGCGTTTTCGTGGATGGCGATCAGGTCGGTCATGGTGGTGCAGGGGCGATGCGGCGGGCCAGATTACCAGCCTGCGGGCGACGTTGTGCGATCAGCGGCTGCCGCCCAGTTCGCGCTCGCGCGTTGCAGGGTCCATCGCCAGCAGTTCCACCCGGTAGGCGTTGCGCCGGTTGGGTGGCAGGCGCGCCAGCGTCCGTCGCAGCGCTTCGACCTGGGCAGGTGCAAGTTCACGCAGCATCGCCAGGGTGGCGTCGTGTTCCTCGGCGGGAACGAAGGGAAACAACTGGCTGGCGAGCGCCATCGCCTTGCGGGTGGGCGGATCGAACAGGTATTGGAGGCGCGCTTCCGGCGAGAGCGCCTCGAAGCGTGCGCGCCATGCGGCCTGGATGTCTTCCGGCAGTCGGGCGTAATGGCTGGCGGCATCCAGCACGCCGCGCCGGGTGGTCGCGTCCATGTGTTCCCAGGCGTCGAAGCGCTCGCGCAGCGCCAGTTTTTCCAAGGGCTCCAGGTCATCCCAGGCGGTCAGGTTTTCGCGCAGCCGTATCTGTTCCTCCGGCGAGAGTGCCAGCCAGGCGCGTGCGTGCAGCTCCAGGCGTTCGCGCAGCGGTGGTGGAAGGCGTTCGAGCAGGCTGGCGAATGGTGCCAGCGTGCGTTGCAGTGCCACAGGGTCGTCGCCAGGCTCCAAGTCGGCGCGTTCCGCGGGAGCCTGGGCGAAAGCCGGAAGGCCAGCCCCCAATAGAATGAGCGGGATGAACAGGCGCCTCACCGCAGGTTCTCCTGTTCGGACAGCCAGACATGGAACTCCAGATCCTCCAGCACTGCGGGGTGTTGCTGGCGCATCAGCACGAGCAGGAAGTCCGGAGCGGTGAGCGGCGCCTCGGGTGCCGATGGCGGGGGCATGCGCTGGGGTTCACTGGGCGGCGGCGATTCGATGGAAGTGCCGGACGGGGTCGTGGGCCACACCGACCACATCAGCAAGATACCGGCCAGCACCACCAGCACCGCCGAGATCTGGAGTACGGGGAAGGTTGGGCGTTGGCGGGTATCGAACTGTGCCGCCAAGGACTCACGCGCTGTTTCCCGTCTCGCGTGGACAGCGGGTTTGTCAGTTGAATGGGTCGTGGTTGCGGTGGGCGCCGCCTTGGCGGCTGAGGTGGCGGCTTGGGCGCGCAGCAGGTTGCGGCAGCGCGTCAGCCATTGCGTCGCGTCGCGATCCAGCGGTCGGTCCGAGAGCATCATTCGGAGTTGCGCGGTGGCAAAAGCCAGTGACGCACGCGCCGCATCCGGGGCGAGCGCCAGATGCGCGGCGATCGCGTCAATGTCGCGATCGTCCCGCAGACGCAGCAGGATTACCCGTCGTTGCAAGGGAGAAAGCCGCTGCAGCGCCACCTCCAGGTGATCGAGCGCCTGGGTATCGGGCAATGCGACAAAAGACGTCGGTGGCAATTGCTTGAGCGGCACGGGGCGGGGGCGATGATCGGTCGGGTTTCGCACGGTTGAAAATAGCAGAGTCGCGCGCGCGGGGCGGCAAAGAGGCGCGGTGATGTGACGCCTGCAATGGCTGGAAAGCTGGGGCGTGGTCGATCGTACGGACATATATGACCCCCATCCGTGGGGCTTGACAGACGCGCTATTTGCGCCGTCACAAGGCGGCACAAGGGCTTGCGGCATTTTCGTTGTGCACAGCAGCGTCGGCATCCCGCCGAGCCGGGCGAGAAATCCCGCACGTGCGCTAGGGTTGGACGATGACTTGCTCTATCCATATGATTTTTCAGGCTAAAAATTGACTGGGCAAAAACTGCCCAATTCGTCCCGGGGGCCAGTCTGGTGCGGCTGTCGCAGCCTGCACGAAGCCATCTTCCACACAGTTATCCACAAGATGTGTGGATTGCCGGAGTTTCGTTCGTGCTGACAGGGGTTTAGCCGCGTTTCATGAACTGCGCCTCAGAAAAGCCGCGCAAGTCGAAACCCCCGGATCCGGAGCCTCGCCCTACACTGTGTGGATGAGCGAATCCGCACCCCGGGTCTGGCGCATCGCGCTGCCGGTTCCCCTGCCGCGCCTGTTCGACTACCTGCCGCCGGAGGCGGCGCCAACCCCCTTGCCCGGCTGCCGGGTGGAGGTGCCGTTCGGGCGACGCAACCAGGTCGGATTCTTCGTGCAGGAAGGTTTGGCCGAAACCGGCGTGGACACGCTGCGCCAGGTGGAGACCGTGCTCGATGCCGAGTCGCTGTTCGATGCTCCGCTCTGGCGCGCGTTGCACTGGGCCGCCGGTTATTGGCAGCGCCCACTGGGTGAAGTGCTGGCAACCGCGTTGCCGGTGCAGCTGCGCCAGGGCGAGGCATTGCCCGATACGCGGGTGACCTACTGGCACCTGACCGAAGCGGGTGCCAGCGCCATGCCGGGCCTGCGCACCGGCACGCGTCCGCGTGCGTTGGCCGAACTGCTGGCCGAGTCGGAACAGGACGAATCCGCCATCGCGGCGGCTATCGGGCAAGGCTGGCGCGACGCACTGCGCCGGCTGCAGGCCCGTGCGCTGGCGAGCCCCACGTTGCGTGCACCTTCGTGCGACGCAGCCCACGCTCCGGCGCAACGCGTACCGGTGCTCAACGACGCGCAACGGCAGGCTGTTGCGCAGATCGACGCGTTGGCCGGGCGTTTTGGCGTCGCACTGCTGGAAGGGGTGACCGGCAGCGGCAAAACCGAGGTCTACCTGGCCGCCATCGAGGCCTGCCTGGCGCGTGGCCGCCAGGCGCTGGTGCTGGTGCCGGAAATCGGCCTCACCCCGCAGGCCATCCAGCGCTATGGCGAACGCCTGCCGGTGCCGCTGGCATTGCTGCATTCGGGCCTGACGGAAAACGAACGCGCCCGCGCCTTCGCACGCATGGCGCGTGGCGAGGCCCGCGTCCTGATCGGCACCCGTTCCGCGGTGTTCTCGCCCATGCCCGAGCCGGGCCTGGTGATCATCGACGAGGAGCACGACACCTCCTACAAGCAGCAGGACGGGTTCCGTTACCACGCGCGGGATTTCGCCCTGGTGCGGGCGAAGGATCTGGGCATACCGGTGTTGCTCGGCAGCGCCACGCCGAGCCTGGAATCGCTGCACCGCGCGCGCCAGGGTCGCTACGCTTGGCTGCATCTGCGCGAGCGGGCTGGTGGCGCCCGGCCGCCCCGCGTGCACGTGCTCGATGTCCGTGGCCAGAGACTCGAGCACGGAATCTCCCGCCCCCTGATCGATGCCATCGCCGCCTGCCTCGCGCGCGGCGAACAGGCCCTGGTGTTCCGCAACCGGCGCGGCTACGCCCCGGTGCTGCTGTGCCACGACTGCGG
>CAZTXX010000132.1:0-6469 GCA_964617405.1 uncultured Aquimonas sp.
GCCTGGTGATGCTGCCGTTCGAGCCGCACTGGTACGCCGCGCGCGAATCCAACGAGCACTTCGTCGCCGAAATGCTCGCCTGGTTCGATCGCTATGTGAAGGATGCCGCGCCGCGCGAGGCCGACTGAGCAGCTCGCGTTGAACGGGTGCCGTTACGCTGGACCTTCGGTGTCGCGGCGCTCGCCGCGGCGGGTAAAAGGAACGGTGTCGGGGCTGACCGCGCCGCCGGAGATGATGAAGCTCATCGCCTGGTCCACGCTCCAGTCGGTGGGTGTCAGGTTTTCCAGTGGCACCACTTCCAGGTATCCCGAGGTGGGGTTGGGCGTGGTGGGGACGTAGACCGCGGCCAGTTCGCGTCCCGTGCCTTCCTCGGAAAGGATGCGCGTGACAAAGCCCACCGCCTTCATGTCGCGGTGCGGGAAGTCGATCAGTACCACCCGCTGCGCGCCTTCGGGCTGGGTCTGGAGGATGTCGATCAGCTTGCGCACCGCGCCGTAGATCAGGTTCGCCACCGGAATGCGTTGCACGAAGCGTTCGAACCAGCCCAGCAGGCGCTGGCCGAGCACCCGATGCACCATCACCCCCACCGCGATGATGACGCCCAAGGTAGCGATGAGCGCGAGTGCGGTTTGTACCCAGGGCGCGCCCAGCCAGCCGAGCGTGAGCGGGTATTGCTCCGCCAGTCGCGCCAACAAGGGTGTGATCCAGGGCCGGCTCATGTCGGACATCAGGCCGAAGACGAAGCGGAACACGATCACCGTCAGCCACAGCGGCAGAAGGGTGATGAGGCCGGAAAGAAAATAACGCTGCAGGGAGGGGCGATGGACTGACATGGCGTGATTCTACGCAAGCCGTGGCCCGGCAGGTGCGCCATATGCCGCCAATCCGGCAGAACATGAAAATTCGCACGCTCCCTTCCCATGACGCCATGCGCTGTGGTATCAATGCCGGCCATGAACACCGTCGCACGCCGCTATTGGTATTCCTTTTATCGCTCGCCCAAAAGGCTGGCGCTGCGAGGCGTGCGCGTGTCCTGACAAGACCGCAAACGAGATTCCCCCCGAAGCCGCCAGTTCCAGGCGGCTTTTTTGTTGCGCCGCCGGGCTGGCAACCACCCCAGGAGTTGCCACCATGAACCACCACACCGACGACCTGCGCATCCGTCAGATCAAGCCCTTGCCCACGCCTGCCGAGCTGATGGAGCAAGTTCCCTGCGAAGCTGTATCGCTGCGCACCGTGCACCAGTCGCGCCGGGCCCTGCAGGGCATCCTGCACGGCCAGAGCGACCGGCTCGCCGTGGTGATCGGACCCTGTTCGATCCATGACCCGGTGGCGGCGATGGAGTACGCCCGGCGTCTGGTGCGCGAGCGCGAGCGTTTTGCCGACACGCTGGAAGTGGTGATGCGGGTGTATTTCGAGAAGCCGCGCACCACGGTGGGCTGGAAAGGGCTGGTCAACGATCCGCGCCTGGATGGCAGCTGCCGCATCGACGAAGGCCTGCCGCTGGCGCGCCGCCTGCTGCGTGACATCACCGCGCTGGGCTTGCCTGCCGGTTGCGAGTTCCTCGACATGATCTCGCCGCAGTACTTCATGGATCTCGTGGCCTGGGGCGCGATCGGTGCGCGCACCACCGAAAGCCAGGTGCACCGTGAGCTGGCTTCCGGGCTGTCTTGCCCCATCGGCTTCAAGAACGGCACCGATGGCAACGTGCGCATCGCCGTGGACGCGGTGCAAGCGGCTGCCCATCCGCATCATTTCCTGGCCGTGACCAAGGAAGGCCGCAGCGCCATCGCCGCCACCGCCGGCAATGCCGATTGCCACGTCATCCTGCGTGGCGGCAAGGCACCCAACCACGACGCCGGCAGCGTGGCCGAAGCCGCCGCCGCGTTGGAAAAGGCCGGCCTTGGCCCACGCCTGATGATCGACGCCAGCCACGCCAACAGCGGCAAGAAGCCGGAGAACCAGCCGCGCGTGATCGACGAGATCGCAGCACAGCTCGAAGGCGGGCAACAGCACATCGTCGGGGTGATGGTGGAGAGCCATCTCGTGGCCGGACGACAGGACGTGATGCCTGGCCGCGAACTCACCTACGGGCAGTCCATTACCGATGGCTGCATCGGCTGGGAGGATTCGCTGGCGGTGCTGGAACGGCTGGATCGTGCCGTGCGCGCCCGCCGCCAACGTGTTGCTGAAAGCGCTGCGGCGTGATGTGTCGCTGGCTGGTGGATGACCCCGCGTAAGCAGAGTCAACCCACCAGCCTTGCCATCCCGGACCTGAATCCTGCGGAGCGAGTTCACAACCGATTAAGTGCCCGATTCCTAGCGTTGGAGGTACGCGCCATCGGGGCGTGCATCCAGGAGGAGTCGACATGACGAGATACGGATTTTCCATGGTCCTTCTTGCCCTTGCCGGCGCACTCGTGTTTTCCGCGAATGCCTCGGCGCAGGGCTATGACGGTTACCAGGAGCCCGGCTATGACTGGGCTGAAGTGGTGCGCGTGGATCCCATCATTCGTGTGATCGATCAACCGATCCATCGCGACCAGTGCTGGGACGAGCCGGTCACCTATCGCGAGCCGCCGCGTTATGTACACCGCGACGGCCCGCGTACGCCGTCGGTGCTTGGTGCCATCGTCGGTGGCGTGGTGGGCAACCAGTTCGGCCATGGCAGCGGGCGCGCCGCGTCCACCGCCTTCGGCGCCATGCTCGGGCACGAGATGGTGCGCGATTCACAGGGCGGTTATTACGCCGGTGGCCGCGAATACACCCGCTACGAGCGGCGCTGTGCGCCACGCACCGAGTACCAGCGTGATGAACGCATCACCGGCTACGACGTGACCTACCGCTACCAGGGCCGCTTGTACAAGACCGTTACCGATTACCCGCCGGGCCAGAGTCTTCGCGTGCGCGTGGACGTCAGCCCGGCGCCATGAACCGGTTGTGTTTCCATGGAAGGAACGAACGGGGCCTGCGGGCCCCGTTTTTTGTGGGCGGGCGTACACTGCGCGCCCATCAGACCTAACCCTGGCATCGCCATGACTCCGCCCCTGATCGGCATTTCCCCCCGCATCCTGCGCGATACGCCGCCGGAGCTGGGTGCTCACGGCAAGACCCTGCAATACCTCGGGCAATCGGTCGCGCACTGGATCATGGCCCTGGGTGGCGTGGGCGTGATGTTGCCGACCGTGGAGCGCGAGGGTGCGATCCGGCGTGCCGAGATCCACACCCGTGATTTTGCCGCCATGCTCGATGGTCTGGTGCTGCAAGGGGGCTCGGACATCGAGCCTGGTCTCTATGGCGAACCGCGACGCCATATCGTCGGCCAGGTGGACGCGGTGCGTGACCGCTTCGAGCTGGACCTGATCCATGCCTTTGTCGCGCAGGGCAAGCCCGTGCTCGGCATCTGCCGCGGCATGCAGTTGATCAACGTGGCCTTTGGTGGAACCTTGCATCAGGACCTGAACGCCGATGGCGTGACGACGTTTTCACACGTCGATCTGCCGCTTTACGACGACTACCACCACCCGGTCATGCTGCACGAGGGCGGGGTGCTTTGGCGCTGGCATGAAGGCACGGGCGCGAGCCGTGTGAACTCGATCCACCATCAGGGCGTGGCGCGGCTGGCCGAAGGCTTCGTGCCGGTGGCCCATGCTCCCGACGGCGTGGTGGAGGCGATCTGGCGCGAAGCTCCGGGATTTGTGCTCGGTGTGCAGTGGCATCCGGAATTCCAGGATGGCAGCGATCCGTCCCTGCTCGACTCCAACCCGATGATGCGCGCCTTTCTCGAGGCCGCCTGCCAGCGGCGCGACGCGGCCTGAGAGTTTCCAGCCCCGGTCTGCCCGCTATCGCCCGCTCCGCGCCACGCGCTATTGCTGCATTGCAGCACGGCTTGCCACATAATCGGGTCTCCGCAGTGCGAAGGCCGGCGTCTGCGGTCTGGTTACCGGCCGTGTCTTGAGAAGGAAAGCCATGTCGCCTCCCGATGTGTCCGGCGCCTCCGCCGCGCCGTGGGTCGTTATGAAGTTCGGTGGTACCAGCGTCTCCAGCCGGGTGCGCTGGGACACGATCGGCGACCTGGTGGCGAAACGAAAATCGGAAGGCTTCCGTGTGCTGGTGGTGGTGTCGGCGGTGTCCGGGGTGACCAATGCGCTGGTGGCACTGAGCGAAACCGGCGCGGATGTCCAGGCGCGGCAGGCTCAGGCCGGGGCGCTGGAACAGCGCCATCGCGATTTTGCCGCCGCACTTGGTCTCGATGCCGAGGCGGTGGTTGGCGACCTGATCGCGATGTTGCGCGCCCTGGCGGTCGATCCTCGCGCCTCGGTGGCCGCGCTCGACTGGCAGGCCGAGGTGTTGTCGCTGGGCGAGCTGTTTTCCAGCCGCCTCGGCTCGGCCTACCTCAGTTCGCGCGGGCTGGATCTGCGCTGGAGCGATGCGCGTCGGCATCTGCGCGCGGTGCGCCTGCCCAACCAGAGCGCCTGGGCCGCGCGGCTGTCGGTCAACTGTCATCCAAAGGCCGAGCCGGGATTCGCCGAGCGCTTTGCCGAACAAGGCGACAGCCTCATCACCCAGGGCTTCATCTGCGCCGACGAAGACGGCAACACCTGCATCCTCGGGCGTGGCGGTTCGGATACCTCGGCGGCGTACTTCGGTGGCCTGCTGGGTGCCGCGCGGGTGGAAACCTGGACCGATGTACCGGGCATGTTCAGCGCCAATCCGCGCCAGGTGCCGCAGGCGCGGCTGCTCGCGCGGCTGGATTACGAGGAGGCTCAGGAGATCGCCAGCACCGGCGCCAAGGTGCTGCATCCGCGCTGCATTTCGCCCTGCCGCGAAGCACGCGTGCCCTTGTGGATCCGCGACACCTCGCAGCCGGATTTCGAAGGCACGGTGATCGGCCCGCGCCTGGCCGACGCGGTGCCGGGGGTGAAGGCGATCAGTTCCAAGCGCGGCATCGTGCTGGTGTCGATGGACGGCATCGGCATGTGGCAGCAGGTGGGCTTCCTGGCCGATGTGTTCGAGCGCTTCAAGCGCCACGGATTGTCGGTGGACCTGATCGGCTCGTCCGAAGCCAATATCACCGTCTCGCTTGATCCCTCCGACAACCTGGTCACAACCGACGTGCTGGAGCGCCTTGCCGACGATCTGGCCGAGGTGTGCCGGGTCAAGGTGATCGCGCCTTGTGCCTCGGTCACGCTCGTCGGCCGCGGGATGCGCTCCCTGCTGCACAAACTCTCCGACGTGCTGGCCGAGTTCGGTCGTGAGCGGGTGCACCTCATCTCGCAAAGCTCCAACGACCTCAACCTCACCTTCGTGGTGGACGAGGCCGTGGCCGAGGGCATGCTGCCGCGCCTGCATGAACTGTTGATCCACGCCCAGGCCATGCCGGTGGATGAAAGCGCAGTGTTCGGACCGAGCTGGAAGGAAATGCAGCGCGGCCAGACGCCTTTGCCCGAGCCCTGGTGGAAGCCGCGCCGCGATACGCTGCTGGAACAGGCGGCGCTTGGTACGCCGCGTTACGTCTACGATCTCGCCGTGGTGCGCGAGAACGCGCGCGCGCTGCGCGGGTTGGGTGCACTGGACCGGCGTTTCTACGCGATCAAGGCCAACCCGCATCCGGCGATCCTGCGCGTGCTGGAGGAGGAGGGCTTCGGGTTCGAATGTGTTTCGCGCGGCGAACTGGAACACGTGTTCTCGCTCTTCCCCCGACTCGATCCGACCCGCGTGCTCTTTACCCCGAGTTTTGCCGCACGCGACGAATACGAGGCGGCGCTGGCGCGCGATGTGTGGGTAACGCTCGACAGCGTGTATCCGCTGCGCCACTGGCCCGAACTGTTCCGCCGCCGCGCGCTGTGGCTGCGCCTCGATCCGGGCTATGGCCGGGGCCACCACGAGAAGGTGCGCACCGGCGGCAGCGGTGCCAAGTTCGGCCTGCCGCTGGATTCGCTGGAGGCCTTTGCCACCGAGGCCGCCGGCCTTGGCGCGAGCATCTTCGGCCTGCATGCGCACCTTGGCAGCGGCATTTTCGAGGCCGCGCACTGGCGCGACGTGTTCGCGCGCCTTGCCGCCGCCGCCGAGCAGCTGGGCACGGTGGAAGCACTCAATCTTGGCGGTGGCCTGGGTGTGGCTTCGGAACCGGAGGTCGATCCTTTCGACATCGCTGCCCTGGACGAGGTGCTGGGGCAGGCCAAGGCATTGTGCCCACAGTACGCGCTGTGGATGGAGCCGGGCCGCTATCTGGTGGCGCGCGCCGGTGTGCTGCTGCTGCGCGCCACCCAGGTGGTGGAGAAGTCCGGCGTGTTGCGCGTGGGCGTGGATGGCGGCATGAACGTATTGTTGCGCCCGGCGCTCTACAACGCGCGGCACGAGGTGGTGAACCTCAGTCGCCTCGATGCACCGGCCAACGTGTTGACCGATGTGGTCGGCCCGATCTGCGAATCAGGCGACGTGCTGGCCCGCCGTCGCCGCCTGCCGC
>CAZTXX010000133.1:0-6427 GCA_964617405.1 uncultured Aquimonas sp.
CCGGTACCCCGGTTCCGCTGCGCATCGACTTCGTCTCCGACGTGGTCTGCCCCTGGTGCGCCATCGGCCTGGCCTCGCTGGAAGCGGCGCTGGCGCGGCTGGATGGCGAGGTGAATGCCAGCATCCACCTCCAGCCCTTCGAGCTGGATCCACAGATGCCGCCCGAGGGCGTGGAGATCGCGGAAAACCTGCAGCGCAAATACGGCATGGGCGAAGCCGAACTGGCGCAAAACCGGGCGCGTATCGCCGCGCGTGGTGCCGAGCTGGGCTTTGTTTTCGACATGAAGGCGCGCAGCCGCACCTGGAACACCTTTGACGCCCATCGTCTGCTGCACTGGGCCGCGAACTCGGGCAAGGCGCTCGCGCTCAAATGGGCCTTGCTGCGTGCCCACTTCACCCACGGGCGCAACGTCAGCGACCGCGAGGTGCTGGTGGAGCTTGCCGCCGGCTGCGGACTGGATCCGGATACCGCACGCACGGTGCTGGAATCGGGTGCCTTCGCGGATGAAGTGCGCCAGGACGAACGCTTTTTCCAGGAACGCGGCATCCGCTCGGTGCCGGCGGCGGTGATCGAGGGTCGACATCTGATTTCCGGAGGACAGCCGCCGGAGGTGTTCGAGCAGGCGCTGCGGCAGATCGCTGCGGAAAAAGCCGGGGAGATGGCGCGTGGAGCCTGAGTTCTGGCTGCAGCGCTGGCGTGAGGGTCGCACCGGGTTCCACCGCGAGGCACCGATACCCCTGCTGCTTGAACACTGGCCGCGCCTGGCCTTGCCGCCCGGCAGCCGGGTGCTGGTGCCGTTGTGCGGCAAGAGCCTGGACATGGTCTGGCTGGCCTCGCAGGGCCACCGCGTATTGGGCGTGGAGTTGTCGCCGTTGGCCATCGCGCAGTTTTTCGAGGAAAACGGGTTGACGGCGCGCGTGCACGAGTCGGCGCTGGGCCGACATCACGTGGCCGGCACCATCGAGCTGATCCAGGGCGATGCGTTCGCGCTCGACCAGGCGACGCTGGACTCGTGTGCGGCGGTCTATGATCGCGCCGCCATCATCGCCTTGCCGCTGGCGCTGCGTGAGCGCTATGCCCGCCAGGTGTACGCGCGGTTGGCACCGGGCAGTCGCGGTTTGATGATCACCCTGGAATACCCGCAGGCGGAGAAGCAAGGCCCGCCGTTTTCCGTGGAGGAACCGGAAGTGCGGGCCCTGCTGGAACCGGGCTGGCAGGTGGAGCGGGTCGAACGGCGCGACATCCTCGCCTCCCAACCCTCGTTTTCCGAGCAGGGCGTCACTGCCCTGTCCACCGTCGTCTACGAGCTGCGACACGGGGCCTGAAGCCTTACCAGATCCTCACCCGGTCTTCCGGTGCCAGGTAAAGCGCCTCGCCATCCTTCACGTCGAAGGCCGAATACCAGGCATCGAGGTTGCGGACGGTCAGTGCGCGCCACTGGCCCGGGGCATGCTCGTTGCCGATGACCTGGGCACGCAATGCGGTATCGCGCATCTTGCTGCGCCAGGCCTGTGCGAAGGCGAGGAAGAAGCGCTCTTCACCGGTCAGTCCGTCGATCACCGGCGCATCCGCGCCAGCGAGCGAGGCGCGCCAGGCGGCGTGTGCGGCCTGCAACCCGGCGAGATCGGCGATGTTCTCGCCCAGCGTCTGCTGGCCGTTGATGAACAGGCCCGGCAGTGCCTGATAGGCGCTGTACTGGGCCGCCAGGCGGTCGGCCGCGGCCTTGAAGTGGGCGGCATCCTCTGGTGTCCACCAGTTGCGCAGGCGACCTTGCGCGTCGAACTCGGCACCGAGGTTGTCGAAGCCGTGGCTGATCTCGTGCCCGATCACCGCACCGATGGCGCCATAGTTGACCGCGTCGTCCGCGGCCGGATCGAAGAACGGCGCCTCAAGGATCGCGGCGGGGAAGTTCATGGCGTTTTGCAGCGGCAGGTTCACCGCGTTCACCGTCTGCGGGGTCATCCACCATTCGCCCTGATCGGGTGCCTTGCCGAGTTTGGCGAGCTGATGACGGTATTCGGCCAACTCGGCGCGCAGCATGTTGCCCAGCGCGTCGTCGGGGCGGATGTCGAGCGTGGAATAGTCGCGCCAACGCTCCGGATAGCCCACGCCCACGCGCATGGTCGCAGCCTTCTCGCGGGCGACCTGGCGGGTTTCCGGGCTCATCCAGTCGAGTTTGTCCACGCCGTCGCGGAAGGCGGCGAGGATGTTGCCGACCATGGCTTCCACCCGTGCCTTGGAACTGGCCGGGAAGTAACGCTCCACATAGATCTGGCCGATGGCATCGCCCAGCGCCGTGTTGGCGGCGCCGAGCGCGCGTTTCCAGCGCGCGCGCTGTTCGGTGGCGCCGGTCAGTTCGGTGCCATGGAAGCCGAAGGCGAGCTCGGCATAGGCACGTGGCAGCAGTGCCGCAGCGTGGTCGAGCGTGTGGAAGCGCAGATAATCCTTCCAGGCCGACAGGGGCTCGCTCGCCACCAGGGCGGAAAGGCTGGCGATGGCCTGTGGCTGCCAGGCAACCAGGGTGCTCTCGCCCGCCAGCCCCGCGGCTTCGAGGAAGGCAGGCCAGTCGATGCCGGGTGCGCGCCGCCCGAAGTCCGCGGTCGGCCAGGGATTGTTGGCCTTGTGGATGTCCTGGGTGTCGATGATGGTGGCCTGAGCGCGGGCGATCTTCGTTTCCAGCGCGAGGATGCCCGCGGCCCGGGTCTGCGCGTCCTTTGTGCCGGCCTGCGACAGCAGTGCCGCGATATAGGTTTCGTAGGCGGCGCGATGGCTGCGCATCTGCACGTCATCGGAAAGGTAGTAGTCGCGCTCCGGCATGCCCAGGCCGCCCTGCAGCAGGTAACCGATGTTGCGGCTGTGGTCGTCCAGTCCGGCGGCGACAAACAGGCCGAACAGGTTGCTGGTGTGGTAGTTGGTGGCGTTGATCGGATCCACGTCGGCGCGCAGTCCCGCGCCGAGGTGGCGCGAGAGGCTGGCGAGGTCCTTGATCGCATCCACCGCGTCCAGTGCATCCTGCAGCGGTGCCAGGCCACGCGCCTCGATGCCTTCCTCGTCCATGAAGGCGGTGTTGAAGTCGACGATCCGGCGTGCGTCGCTGCCTGCGGCGGGTTGGGTGTCGGGCAGCGAGCGGACGAGATCGGCGAGGCGGTTCTCAGCCGTCAGGAACACTTCGAGGAACACCCCGGTGCTGGCGCGGTCCGCCGGGATCTGCGCGCTTTTCTGCCAGTTGCCGTTGGCATAGGTGTAAAAGTCATCACCCGCGGACACGCCATGATCCATGCCCGCCAGATCAAGACCCGAGGCGGCGCGCGCGGCGACCTTCGGGGCTTCAGCCGGTGCCGGAATGGTGGAGGTCTCGGGGTGTCCCGCGGCCGGCGGCGACTGGGTGTCGGATTGGCAGGCCGGCAATGTGGTGGCGAGCAGGCAGGCCAGCGCCAAGGCCAGCGGTGGGCGTGTGAAGGAGGCTGTGTTCATGGTGACATCCGGGGTTTCATGCGAAGTGACCAGAACCATTGTGCGCCGATACCGGGGTCTGGCATGTGCGGGAAGTCAGGCCGATGCGGCTTCCTGCATCAGCCAGGCGATCTGCGCGCCGACCGCGAGATCGCCGATCTCGCCGAAGTGCTGGTGGCGGAGCCGCCCTCGGGCGTCGATCAGGCTCAGCGTGGGTGTTCCCTGCATGGCATAGGCCGCCATGGTTTCGGGAATCGGGCCAGGGTTGCCGGGCTGGTCGACACCCACGGGAAAGCCGATGCGGTACTCGTGCAGGAAGGCCTCCAAGGCCACTGGTGTCATCGCTGCGTGGTGTTCGAAGACCGTATGCAGGCCCACCACCGCCACGCGTTCGGCAGGAAAGGTCTCGTGGATGCGGCGCGCCTGCGGCAGGCCGTGCGATACGCAGCCCGGGCAGAGCATCTGGAAGGATTCAAGCACCACCACCTTGCCGCGCAGCGAGGCCAGTGTCGGCGGCGTCGCGCTGTTGAACCACTGCGCCACCTGCCATTCGGGCGCCATCGGAAAATCGGGGGTCATGGTCGATCCTTGGAAGGTGGGCGGGGTGAAACATCGATCGAAGTCCGGAATGTATTGGCGCGGTGCATGGCGCGCCAGACCACCGCCAGGCTTGCACCGTATGCGACCAGCACGGCGATGCCCGCCAGTCGCGCCGCGGCTGGGTTGGGCCAGGTCAGGGCGATGACAAGCGCGCAAGCGCTGGCGCCGTGCAGGCCCAGCGCCAGGCGTCGGTCGTTTTCCGGCAGCAGCAGGCCGACGCCCGGGATGCGCACGCCGCGCGGGCAGACGCGACGCAGTTCGATCCAGCACAGGAAGGCGCTGACTTCCAGCAGCATCGCGGTGACGATGAAGGGATAGCCGACCGCAAGGATCAAACCGCCGGCAAGCAGGCTGGCGGATGCGGGAAGTTCGCCCAATGCCACCGCCAGCGCCGTCAGGCCGCCGCCGGCAAGACTGATCGCGCCCAAGCGCCAGCCCCACGCCAGCGCGCTGGCGCGCTGGCGCCTGCCGGCCAGCGGCGTCCACAGCGATGCGCCGATCCACGCGAGCACGGAAGGAGCGATCGCCCATATCAGGGCCGTTTGCGAATCCAGCCGGAAGCGCAGGATAGCCGCGAGCGCGAGCGCCAAGGCGGTAATCATCAACCACGCGGCCAGCGTCCGGTTGGGTATTCGGACGGCACCCTGGAACATCGGCAAGGTGACGCTGCCGACCGCCGCCATCAGTATCAGCACCCAGCCGAACAGGCCGAGCGCCGCGTGCACGTCGACGATCTTTTCAAGCGCCAGGGCCAGATCGCCACGCAGGACGAAGGCGGCCAGCGCACCGGCGATGACGGTGGCCAGCAGCGCGCACAGCGCCAGCGCGATACCGGCGCGCAAGACGCGCTGCGCGCCGGCCACCGCCAGTGCGGGCAGGGCCGCAAGCGCAAAGCCCAACGGCGCGATGGCCAGAAGCATCGGTGCCCATGCCAACGCCGGGCGTGATCCGGCAGCAAGCCCGGTCAGCAGCGTCGCGATGCCCAGGTTGAACACCAGATGCAGTGCATCGGCGCCGCGTGCGAGCCGGATCGGGCAGCCGGCGGCGACCGGCAGAAACTGCAACAGTGCGCCGAACATGGCGTTGCCCAGTACGCCGAGCGCGAACACATGCGCCAGCGCGGCGGCATCGGGCGACCAGCGCCCAGCCAGCGGCGCCGCGCCCGAATACAACAGCCAGATGCCGCCAACCATGCCCCAGATCGGCGCGGTCAGCAGCCAGCGCAACGGGCGCTGCAAGGGGGGCGCGGCGGCAAAATCCAGTGCGCTCACGCATCCGCCTCCAGCAGCGCGGCATCCTCGCGTCGGCAGATGCGGATGCGGGCCTGGCCTTCCGGCGTGTCCTCCACGTTTGCCACAAAGCCCCAGGCCTCCAGCATCGGCAACAACGGTAACGGGCGGAACGGGGTGAGCGCGATCAGCACACCGCCTGCCGGCAGGGTATCGAGCGCCTCGATGATGCGCTCCATCGGTTCGGGCGCAGGCAAGTGGCGAAGGTCGAGCGGTGCGGACATGGCGCAAGGGTAGCCGGCATGGCGCGGGAATTCGCGCCGGACGCGCCGACTTCCACGGGTTTTCAGGCGACGAGCGAGGTTTCCACCTCGTGTCCCCAGGCTTCCAGTGCATCCAGCAGCGAGTGCGCTCCCGAGCCGGGCTCGGCCGCGGTGCGCAGGCTGGCGATTTCCGCGCGATAGGTGGTGAGGTCGTATTCGGACAGGCCGCTGCCGGGTGCCAACCGGGCGGCGCGGTATTGGTTCCAACGCGCCTGCTCCTGCGCATCGAGCGAGGCCGGCCAGTTGCGCGCGCGGTAGCGGAAAGCGAGCTCCTCGTAGCGCGGATCGCTGAACCCGAAACGCCCGCCCGATGGTCTTTTCGCGCCATGTGCCCGCACATCGGCGAAACGCGCGGCGTCGTGACTCGCGGGAAAACCGGAGTAGATCGCCAGCTCCGGATCCTCCGGCCCGGAGATGGGCCGAGGCGCGCTGAAAATCTCGCGCACCTTGTCGACCAGACCGGGCGTTTCGCGCAGGCGCCGCGCGTGTTCGAGCTGGCGCTCGGGATCAATGTCGAAGCCCGCCAGTTGCGCCGCGTCCAGGTGGCGCAGCTCGACCAGGATCGGTGAGCGGTTGAGATGGATTTCCTTCAGCCCGATGCGCGTCACGTCTTCGGGCAGGTCGGCGCGCGGGGTGTAGAGGCGGTCGAGGATTTCCTCGGCGGAAAGCCCGATGAGGTCATCGGGATCGTCGCGCAGGTCGCAGGTGATGATGCGGTTGGCGATCTGCGGGTGCGGGCAGATCGGCAGCACCAGCCGCCCGCAGCCCTGGGCGGCGGGGTAGCGCTGGGAGATATGCAGCACCGGGGTCATGTTGGCGTA
>CAZTXX010000134.1:0-6282 GCA_964617405.1 uncultured Aquimonas sp.
TCAGGCGGCCAGCAAGGGGAGGCTGAACGACTCGCGGCGGGATTCGTGCAGGATTTCCAGCGCAATGTCACCGCAACTGCCACACACGGTGGAGCAGCCGGTCATCGCGGAAAGATCGGAAAGGTCGGTGGCCCCGGCACGCGCAGCGTCGCGGATTTCGCGGTCGGTGATGCCGTTGCAGATGCACACGTACATGGGATGGCCCTTGTGGTGACAACGGGTCGGATTCTCATGCAAATGCGAATCAGTGTCAAACACATCAGCACCCGGTCAGCAGGGTGCAGACCGGATGCAGGGGCGGGAGCGCACTCAGCGCGGGTATGTGGCAGCGGGTTCCTGCAGCGTTTACCGGGGCGTCGTGCGGATGCGCGGGCGCAACCAGGCCGCAAACCCGTCTTCGTCGAGCGCGCCTTCGGCCAAGGACAGGTATGCCGGATACAGCTCGTGGTCTTCCGCTTCAAGCGTGGCGTTGTTGAGCAGGATGAAGGTTTCGCATGCAACGGCGGCCGTGCGCTTGTTGCCATCGAGAAACGGGTGGTTTCGCGCAATGCCGAACGCGAGGGTGGCCGCAAGATCGGCCAGATCCGGAGGCGGGTTGCCGTAGGCGTGACGCTGTTGCGGGCGCGCCAGCGCGGATTCGAGCATGCCTTCGTCGCGCACGCCCGCGATGCCGCCGTGTTCGGCGAGCTGACGATCATGGATCGCCAGCGCCAGGGACTTTTCGATCCACTCGATCATGATGTTATTGCGCCAGCTTGTGGAGAAGCTGGCGCCGGTTGCGCATCACCTGCTCTGCCACTTCCATCTGCCGCGCCAGGGTCGGGTCATAGGCGGTCAGGCGGATGCCGTCGGGGGTTTCCATGGCGAACAGCTCGTCGCCTTTTTCCAGCCGCAGCCGCGCGAGCAGCTCCTTGGGCAGGATGACGCCAGCGGAGTTTCCGATGGTGGTGATGCGAAGTTTCATGGCGGGGCCTTCGGGAGTGGAACATCGTTATAACGCATGTTACCACGTTTCGGTTTCCGCTGGAAAAGCGCTTCAGATCGGTGCGAACAGCTCCGCCAGATCGGCTTCGTCAAAGCGCAGTGCCGTGCTGCTGCCGCCTTCCAGCACCGCACGGGCCAGTTCGGCCTTGCGTTCCTGCATGGCCTGGATCTTTTCTTCCACGGTGCCGGCGCAGATCAGCTTGTAGACGAATACCGGCTTGTCCTGCCCGATCCGGTAGGCGCGGTCGGTAGCCTGGGATTCCACCGCCGGATTCCACCACGGGTCGTAGTGGATCACCGCGTCGGCGGCGGTGAGGTTGAGGCCCACACCACCGGCCTTGAGACTGATCAGGAAGATCGGCACCTCGCCGTTCTGGAAACGCTGTACCAGGTCGCCACGGGTGGCCGACGGCGTGTCGCCGGTGAGGCTGAGGTAGGCCATCCGGCGCTTGTCCAGCGCCGCGCCAATCAGCGCGAGCATCTGGGCGAACTGTGAGAACACCAGCACCCGCCTGCCTTCGCTGGTGAGGCCCGAGAGCAAATCCAACAGGGCTTCGAGCTTGGCCGATTCCTTCACCTTGCGCGCCGAATCCAGTTTGACCAGGCGCGGGTCGCAGCAGGCTTGGCGCAGCTTGAGCAGGGCGTCGATGACGACGATGCCGGACTGGCCGAGCCCGCGCTGGGCGATCGATTCGCGCACCCGCTCGTGCTGGGCCAGGCGCAGGGTTTCGTAGAGCTGGCGCTGCGCGCCCGCCAGTTCCAGCGAGTGCACGATTTCGGTCTTGGGCGGCAATTCGGTGAGCACGTCCTCCTTGCGTCGGCGCAACAGCATGAGCGAGATACGCCGGCCCAGGCGCGCCTGGCGTTCACCATCGCCGTGCTTTTCGATCGGCGTGCGATAGAGGCGGGTGAAGCTGGTTTCGCTGCCGAGAAGGCCCGGCTCGACCGCGTCGAACTGCGCCCACAACTCGCCCAGGTGGTTTTCCAATGGCGTTCCGGTCATGGCGAGGCGACGGCGTGCGGGGATCTCGCGCACCACCTGCGCGGCCTGGCTGCGGGCATTCTTGATCGCCTGCGCCTCGTCGAGGATGAGCAGGGAAAACCGGTGTTCGCAGAGGCTGTCGCGGTCGCGCGGCAGCAGCGGGTAGGTGGTGATGACCAGGTCGGCCTCGGGAATTCCCTCGTACCGCGCAGCGCGGTCGGCGCCATGCAGGACGAGCACGCGAAGGTCGGGTGCAAAGCGCGCGGTTTCGTCGCGCCAGTTGCCCACCAGGCTGGTGGGCGCCACCACCAGTGCCGGCAGATCGAGCCGGCCGCGTTGTTTTTCCGACAGAAGATGCGCGAGCACCTGCACCGTCTTGCCCAATCCCATGTCGTCGGCCAGCACGCCGCCGAGCCCCGCATCGGCGAGGAAGTCGAGCCAGGCCAGGCCCTCGCGCTGGTAGGGGCGCAGTTCGGCGCGGAAGCCGGGTGGTTCAATGGTCGAGACGGGCGTGTCGTGGAGCCGCTCCAGCTGGCCACGCAGGCGATCGGCGCCACGCCATGGCAGGCCGGAACCATCGGCGACCCGGCGCAGTGTCTCGGCCTGGGTGCGATGCAGGCGCAAGCCCTCGTTGCTGGCCAGGATCCATTCAAGCAGTGGTTCGAGCAGGGCACGCAGGCGTTCGAGCGGCAGGCGCACGCTGCGCTGTTCGTCGATGCGTACCCGCCAGGCGGCGTCGGCAGGTTCGGAATCGGGCTTGCGCAGGGGGAAGTCCGGGTCGGCCAGTACGCGGCGCAGGATCGGCAGCAGGTCGATGCGCTGCCCGTCCACGTCTATGCCCAGCGAAACGTCGAACCACGGGTTGCCGAAGTCGTCGGACGAATCGATTTCCGCGTGCCAGTCCTCGACCTCGACCACGTCATCGCGCGGGAACTCCGGGCCGTATTCGATCACGAAACCGGCTGCGCCCAGCGTGGCCAGCACGGGCGCCCAGTCTTCCGGCGCGGCAGGGACGGGCTTGGCATCGGATCGCAGGACGAAGCTGTCATCGTCGACCCCCAAGCCGTTCGGAACGATGAGGAACGACCAGCCCACCGCGTCGTGCAGGCCGGCGGCATGCATCCGGGCGACAAACTCGCCTTCCTGTTTGCCGTCGCGGTGGATTTCAACAACATCGCCATGGTTCGCCAACAGGCGGGGCAGTGGCCCATCACTCGCGGCGACGCGGTGTCCCGCATAGTCGAAATACAGCTGCGCGACCCCGAGCCGTGTCGGCTGGTGGCGAGTGGCCCGTCCGCTCCAGCTCAGCTCGGGTGCTTGCATCACCAGAACCGGCACGGGCGGGGCATCGATGCGCTGCATCGTGCGCGGCGCAGGAGCATCCACAGGCAGCTCGCCCACGTGGGTCAGGCGCTTGCGTACCTGCGACACATCTTCCGGGCGCAGCACCGGAGCCGCATCGATCGCGTCAAGCGTGCGCGCCTCACCCGCCACCCGCCCGTAACGGCGCGTATCCGGTTGCACGTACCACAACCCGTGACCGCGCAGCAGCAGGCCGGAATCCGGTTCGTCCAGGGTCGCGCGCAGGGTCTGGCTTCCGTCCGGGTTTGCCTGCCAGGTCAGCCGCATGGTTTTCGCGGGGCCGGGTTCCAAAGGAACGCTGCCGCGTTCCCAGTACACCGGATGCGCGTGCAGCAGATGTTCGAGTGCCACTTCCAGGTGGGGGCCGTCGATCAGTACGCCTTTCGTCCTTCGGCTGGTGTCGCCCGCGGCTGCGAGCAAGGTGGCCAATGCCATCGCATCTTCGGGCGACCAGCCTTCAGCGGGCGCCGGAAACGGGCCGTGCGGGGTGAGGTCGAGCGGCCTGGGATCCACCCAGCCCGTCGACTTGCCACGCGCCGGGCGAAGGAACGCCGGCAATGCGGTGAGCCAACCATCCTCCTCGCGCAGCAATACCCCGAAACGGCGTTCACCGATGCCTTGCCCGGCAGCGGGTGCCATGTGCTGGGGCAGTTGCGCCAACCAGTGCTCCCAGGCCGGCAGGTCGCTGTTGTTCCGGGTAGCCACCTGGTCGGCCATGGCGTCGCGCAGCCAGCCCGGCAAGAGTTCAAGTCGGTTGGCCGGCAGTGTGGGTGGAGGAGCGGTCGGCACCGTGGCTTCCTCTTGCGGCCACTGGTCGGCGGGATGGCGTTGGGCGTAAAGCAGGGCCACGGCCTGGTGCTTGCAGGCGCCTTCCACCGGGCAATCGCAGGAACCCAGCATCGACAGGCGGCCCTTGCCGAGGTTGCGAAACTCGACCCAGGGTTCGTAGATCGCGCCACCGCTGCCACGCACCAGTGCGCGCAGCAAGGTGCCGCCGCGACGGGTGTGTTCCAGCGTCAGGCTTTCCAGGTGATCGCGCGCGAGATAGCCGATGGCGCGCTGCAAGGTGCCGGGATCGAATTCACGCGCCAGATCCACTGTCGCAAGAAAGCTGCGGATTTGCTCTGCATCCACGCCTGCGTTCCATTGCCGATGATCGAACCGGTAATTGTGCGGCATCGACGCCGATGCGACCAGCACGGCGCCGGCAACGATGGTGCGAGGGATGGTGCGTGGCTTACAGCCAGCGGCAGAGGCTCACCGGCTCGGGTGCGGTTTCGCCCAGTGAAAACGCCGTGCGCACGCGCTCGACGGTGGCTGCGGCATCGGTTTCATTGCGCGCGTGCACGTAGGCGAGCACATCCGATTGCGCGATCGACTCACCGCGCCCACGTACGCCGGACACGCCCACGGCATGGTCGATGACCGCGTCGGGTGCACGGCGGCCGCCGCCGAGGTCGACCACGCACTCGCCGAGCGCGCGCACGTCGATGGCCTGCACGAATCCCGCTCCGGTGGCGAACACCGGGCGTCGGACAGGTGCCATCGGCAGGTGGCGCGCCGGGTGTTCGAGCAGATCCGAAGGCCCGCCCAGGGCGGCAACCATGCGTGCGAACCGTTCGGCGGCGTCGCCCGAGTCCAGTGCGCGCTGCAATTTCGCCAGTGCGACCTGGTGGTCGTTGGCCAGATCGCCGAGGCAAAGCAGCCGCGCCGACAGCTCCAGCGTGAGCGCACGCAGGCGCGGGCAGCCCGGCCCGCCGGTCAGAAGATCGAGGATGGCGCGCAGTTCCAGCGCGTTGCCGGCCTCGCGCCCCAGCACCTGGCCCATGTCGGTGAGCGCGGCATCGACGACCAGACCGCTGCCGCGGGCCACCTCCAGCATGCGCCGTGCCAGCGCCTCGGCTTCGTCCACGTCCGGCGTCTGCGCGCCGCTGCCGGTCTTGACGTCGAGCACCAGCGCCTGCGCGCCGCCGGCCAGCTTCTTGGAAACGATCGAGGCCACGATCAGCTCGGGCACGTCCACCGTTGCGGTGATATCGCGTACCGCGTAGAGGCGACGGTCGGCCGGCACCAGGTCGGCGCTCTGGCCGACGATGGCGCAGCCCACTTCGCGCACAATGCGGCGCAGGCGATCGGGTGACGGGTTGACGTCGTAACCTGCCAGGCTTTCGAGCTTGTCCAGCGTGCCGCCGGTATGGCCCAGCCCACGCCCGGAGATCATCGGCACAAAGCCGCCGCAGGCCGCCACCAAGGGCGCCAGCGCCAGGCTCACCGCATCCCCGACGCCGCCGGTGGAGTGCTTGTCCAGCACCGGCCCGGGCAGGTCGCTCCAGTCCAGGCAGTGGCCCGAGTCGCGCAGGGCGAGGGTGAAGTCGCGGCACTCCTCCGGCACCATCCCGCGCCAGGCCACCGCCATGCAGAAGGCCGCGATCTGGCCTTCGCTCCAGCTTCCGTCGGCCACGCCGCGGGCCAGCGACTTGCACTGTGCCGCGTCCAGCGCGTCGCCGCGGCGCTTGTTGCGGATCAGGGTTGCGGCGGGCCAAGTATCCATCGGGCATCCTCGTTGGCGAACGTGCGGAAGGTGAGTCGCATGCTACGCCAGCGATGCGCGGGTGCGGCTCCGCGAAACGAACGGGATCAGGCAGACACGGGCTCGGTGAATGCGGTTTGCAGGGCCGTCGCCGCGTCGGCGTCGATCTTCAGCGCCAGCAGATCGTCCGCCCGGGTATGACCCTGATTGACCGCGGCGATCGGCTTGCCGATCCGGTGCGCCATCGCGGCGAAGCGGAAGCCGGAAAACATCATCAGCGAAGACCCGACCACCAGCATCGCGTCGCAGGCCTCCACCGCGGCCGTCGCCTGCGTCACGCGCTCGCGCGGCACGGCCTCTCCGAAGAACACGACATCCGGCTTGAGCACCCCGCCGCAGGCTTCGCAGGCCGGGATCGCGAAGG
>CAZTXX010000135.1:0-3202 GCA_964617405.1 uncultured Aquimonas sp.
TGAAGCTGGCTTCTTCGCCTTCCAGGAATTCCTCGATCACCACGCGCGCACCGGCATCGCCGAAGGCGTTGCCGGAAAGCATGTCGCGCACCGCGACCTCGGCCTCCTCCAGCGTCATCGCCACGATCACACCCTTGCCGGCGGCAAGGCCATCGGCCTTCACCACGATGGGTGCGCCCTTCTCCCGGACATAGGCCAGTGCCGCATCCACATCGGTATGTACCGCGTAGAACGCGGTCGGAATGCCGTGGCGGGCAAGGAAGTCCTTGGCGAAGGCCTTGCTGCCTTCCAGCTGCGCCGCCGCGGCGTTGGGGCCGAAGATGCGCAATCCGGCGGCGCGGAAGCGATCCACCACACCGGCCACCAGCGGCACTTCGGGGCCGACGACCGTCAACGCCACGCCTTCGCGCTGTGCCAGCGCCAGCAGTGCATCGATATCCGCCACGGGCACCGCCACGTTGCGGCATCTGGTTTCGGTGGCGGTGCCGGCATTGCCGGGTGCCACGATCACTTCGGAGACACGTGCGGACTGGGCGATCTTCCATGCGAGCGCATGTTCGCGTCCGCCCGAGCCGATGACGAGGATTTTCATGGGGTGCTTCCAATCAAGTGCTGTGGCGTGCAGCCTCACCGTCTCATTGGCGTGATGGGATGGCGCACCGCGCGAGAGGCCGCGCAGACGGATATTAACGCAGCCGACGGTGGATTCCGGAGTTGAAGCGCGCATCACGGACTTGCATGACGATAGACTTCTGCCATCCACGAAGCCCGCCCACACCGGCTTTCGCGGGTGCGTGGCAGGCACCGATTGGCTGGCTCCCGCGGAACGCAGCACAATCGGGGTGATCCGAGCGATGAGGGAACAGGCGATGGGACGGCAAGAGGCACTGCACTGGCGTGACGGGTTCATGACCGGGGTGGCTTCGCCCTGGTATGTCGAGCGTTTGTTCGATCGTCTGCCGGACATCGTGTTTTCGATCAAGGATCGGCAAGGACGGTATGTCTCGATCAGCGAAACGGCCGCCACGCGCTGCGGGCTCAAGCATCGCCAGGATGCCATCGGCAAAACCGCCTTCGACCTGTTTCCCGCGCCCATGGCCGAGCGCTACACGCGCCAGGACGAACGCCTGCTGCGTACCGGCAAGCCGATCGTCGACAACCTCGACCTGACCGTATATCGCGATGGAAGCACGGGCTGGTGTCTGAGCACCAAGGAACCGCTGCGCAATGTTTCCGGGGAAATCATCGGCCTGGCTTGCATCTCCAAGGATCTCATCGAGCCCAGCCGGGGAGGATTCATCGACAGCGCCTTCGCCGGAACCATCGACTTCCTGCTGGAAAACATCGGCGAGCCGTTGCGCATGGATGCGCTGGCGCGCCGCGCGGGCCTGTCGCAGGCGCAGTTCGATCGTCGCATGAAGAAGATTTTCCAGCTCTCAGCCGGGCAGTACGTCATCAAGGTTCGCATCGACCAGGCCACCCGGCTTCTGGCTAGCACCGCATTGCCGATCGCCGACATCGCCCAACAGGTCGGGTTCTCGGATCAGAGCGCTTTTTCACGCCAGTTCCGCCATGTCACCGGTTTCACGCCGCGCCAGTATCGCCAAGTGCTCCAGCCGGGTACGTGACGTCGATTCGCCCAAGGGCGAACGCGGTTGCCGCCTCGCGGTAAGCTCGCTGCCGGCGGTTCGGTGCGGAGAAGAACGATGTTGCTGGAAGCTTTGAGCGCGGTGCGCGATCTG
This sequence comes from uncultured Aquimonas sp., assembly GCA_964617405.1. Classification (GTDB taxonomy): domain Bacteria; phylum Pseudomonadota; class Gammaproteobacteria; order Xanthomonadales; family Xanthomonadaceae; genus Denitratimonas. The sequence goes on from CAZTXX010000135.1 coordinate 1,743, forward strand.
GGCCGGGTGCAGGAGATTGCCGGCGTCCTGGTGCGCTACGGCTTTGGCGATGTGGTCCATCGCATCGGCATGGCCGGCGTGCTGGAACGCGCCGGGCGGGTGCTGAACTGGCAGCCGGCCAGCGAGGCGCTGTTGGCCTTGTCGCCACCGCAGCGCGTGCGGCATGCGCTGGAGGATCTGGGGCCGACCTTCGTCAAGCTCGGCCAGATTCTGGCCACACGTGTCGACCTGTTCGGGCCGGAGTGGATCGCCGAGCTGAGCCGGTTGCAGAACGCGGTGCCGGCGGTGCCTTTCGAGCAGATCGCCGCGCAGCTTGAAGAGGACCTCGGCCGTCCGCCGCACGAGGTGTTCCGGAACCTCTCGGAAGAACCACTGGCGGCGGCCTCACTCGGGCAGGCGTATCTGGCTGAGCTCGATGACGGCAGGCGCGTGGTATTGAAGGTGCGCCGTCCCGACATCGCGGCGACCATCGAGGCGGACTTGCGCCTGCTCGGTCGATTGGCCGAAGCCATCGAAAACGAGATGCCGGACTGGCGCCGCTACCGTCCGCGCGACGTGGTGCGCCAGTTCGCCAATTCGCTGCGGCGCGAGCTGGATTTCGCCGCCGAATGCCGCAGCGCCGAGCGCATCGCGCACAATTTCGAGGGTCATGACGACATCGTCGTGCCCCGGGTGCATTGGGATTACGTCTGCGAGCGGCTCAACGTGCAGGACTTCGTCGCCGGCATCCCGGGCTGCGCGATGGAAACGCTCGACACTGCCGGACTCGATCGCGTGCAACTGGCGCGCAGCGGCGCGGCGGCGATCCTCAAGATGGTGCTTGAGGACGGTTTCTTCCATGCCGATCCCCACCCCGGCAACGTGTTCTTCCTGCCGGAGAACCGCATCGCCCTGATCGACTTCGGCATGGTCGGGCGGCTGGGCGTGGATCGCCGCCGCCAGGTCGCGCGTCTGTTGCATGGCCTGGCGACGCAACAGGTGGCGGCGGTGTCCGACGTGCTGCTGGAATGGAGCGGCAACGCCGATATCGACGAGGCACGCCTGCTGCCGGAAATCGACGCCTTCGTCGACACCTACCGCGGCGTGCCCCTCAGGCATCTGGGTTTTGGCCGCATGCTCAGCGACATGATCGCGGTGCTGCGCAACAACGGCCTGACCTTGCCGCCCGATCTGGCGTTGATGCTCAAGGCCTTCGTCACCCTGGAGGGCATGGCGCGCGAGCTGGATCCGGATTTCGACATGGCCGCGGTGGCCGCGCCGTATCTGCGGCGCGCATTGATCGAACAGTATTCCCCCGCCGCCTTGGCGCAGCGTGGATGGCGTGTGTTTTCCGGCGCGCTGGATCTGGCGGCGAGCCTGCCGCGCGATCTGCGCCATATCCTGCGTCTGGCGCGGCGCGGCAAGCTGCATGTGGAGGTGGAGGTCAGCTCGCTCAAATCCTTCGGCGACCAGCTCGACCG
>CAZTXX010000135.1:3302-6228 GCA_964617405.1 uncultured Aquimonas sp.
GGGAGAAGCAGGATGCGGATGTGGTGGATAGGCGTCGTGGCGGCGCTGGCGGCTGTTGTGCCGATGCGGACGGTCTATGCGCAGGACTCCGGCAAGGCGGTGATTGCCCATGACGCCCTCTGGACGATGCCACGGGTATCGGCGGCGGCGATTTCGCCCGACGGGCGTCTGGCCGTGGTGCCGGTGCTTGAGCCGGCTTACGAGGCGGATGCGCAACGCGGTGATCTGTGGTTGCTGCGCACCGATGGCAGCCAACCGCCGCAGCGCTTCACCTCCGATGCCGCCAGTGAGAGCAGTCCGGTTTTCAGTCCCGACGGAACGCGGCTGGCTTTTGTCGCCAAGCGCGCCGGCGACGAGGCGGCCCAGATTTACGTGATGGCACTCGATGGGGGTGAGGCGAGGCGTGTCACCTCCATGTCCAGCGGTGTGCGTGCGCCGCAGTTCTCGCCGGATGGTCGCAGCCTGCTGTTCGTCAGCGACGTGGATGTGGGTGTGAAGACCGACGCCGACCAGCGCCGCATCGACGCCGAGCGCAAGAAGCGCGACTACGATGCCCGCGTCTACACGGGTTTTCCCATCCGCAACTGGGATCGCTGGATCGGCGAGCGCCGCCCGCAGCTCTTCGTGCAGCACCTCGACGGTGGCGAGGCGGTGAACCTGCTCGCCGGCAGCGCGCTGGTGGCATCGCCAGGTTATGGCGGGCGTGGTGGGCTGGGCAGCGAGGAGCTGGATCCGGTGTGGGCACCGGACGGCAGGTCGGTGGTGTTCGTGGCCAGCCGCAACCGTCATCGCAGCGCATACGACTTCACCCATCTGGACATCTGGCAGGTTTCAATCGAAGGCGGCGAGCCACGCCGGCTTACCGGTGGCGATTCCGACGAGGCCGACGACGGCTATTCGATGCTGCGGCTTTCACCCGATGGCAAGCACCTGTTCGCGCAGTTCGGCCCGCGCACCGGATCGGTCTACAACGCCACCCGTCTGGCGCGTTTCGACTGGCCGGCCGTGGGTAAGCGCCGCGTGCTTGAAGCGCCCGGCACCCTGTCCATTTCCAGCTACGCGATCGCGCCTTCCGGCAACGAAGTGCTGTTCTCGGCCGAGATCGAGGGCCAGGAGGCGGTGTTCCGTGGCGGCTTCGACGGCAAGCCTGCGCGCATCGTCGCGCGCCCGGATCGCGGGCTGTACACCAATCTCGCGCTGGGCGGCAGCGGCCGAGGCGCTGTGCTCGTGGGCAGCTACGAGAGCGCCACCGAGCCGCCGGAAATCGTGCGCATCGACGCCGCGCGCGGCAGCCACGTCGCGCTGACGCGTTTCGCCGCGCCGCAGGCGGAAAAACTCGATCTGGCGCCACTGGAGCACTTCTGGACCGAACGCGAAGGCCGGCGCCTGCACAGCATGCTGCTGCGCCCGCCGAACTTCGATCCGGCGAAGAAATACCCGCTGCTGGTGCTGATGCACGGCGGCCCGCACACCATGTGGCGCGATGCCTGGGTGCTGCGCTGGAACTACCACCTGCTCGCGGCGCCCGGCTACGTCGTGCTTTTGACCAACTACGCCGGCTCCACTGGCTTCGGCGAGGACTTCGCGCGCGCCATCATCGGCGACCCGCTGCGCGGCCCGGCGCTGGACATCAACCGCGCCGCCGACGAGGCCATCGCGCGCTATGGTTTCATCGACGGCGAGCGCCAGTGCGCCGCCGGGGCCAGCTACGGGGGGCATCTCGCAAATTGGATGCAGGGCACCACCGATCGCTACCGCTGCCTGGTCAGCCACGCCGGCCTGGTGAACCTGGAGGCACAGTGGGGCACCAGCGACATTGCCTGGTCGCGCGAGGCGGTCAACGGCGGTCCGGTGTGGGAGCAGGGGCCGGTGTGGCGCGAGCACAACCCGATCCGCCTCGCCGCCCACTTCAAGACCCCGACCCTGGTCACCTTCGGCGAAAAGGACTTCCGCGTGCCGATCAACAACGGCCTGGAGTACTGGGCGGCGCTGCAGCGCCAGCAGGTGGAAAGCCGGCTGGTGGTCTTCCCCGACGAGAACCACTGGATCCTCAAGGGCGGCAACAGCCGATACTTCTACGGAGAAGTGCAGGATTGGCTGGCGCGCTGGCTGAAGTAGGCCGCTCGCCCGGAAAGACAACGCGGTCGTCCTTTTCAGGCGACCGCGCTGGCGCAATCAGGCGGGTTTGCGGGCCAGCATCGTTGCGAACTGCAGTCGCGCACCGCTGTGCATGGTGCCCACGTCCTCGTTGTACTTGAGCAGCTCCCAGCCCGCGTACGCCTCCCTCAGCTCGGCTTCGCCAAAGGTGAAGGGAAAACCCACGGGGCAAGGCGTTGCCTCGGTGTCCATGGCGCAGACGATCAGGTTGCAGCCGCCGGGCAGGGTGTGCGCCTGCATGTCCGCGATCACCGCCGGAACGCGGTCCGGCGACAGGAACATCAGGGTCACGGTGCAGGCGATGAAGCCGTAGTCGCGATCCAGGCGAGCCTCGTTGAGGTCGTACTGGCGGACCTCGACACCCCTCAGGTCTTCCTCGTCGACGATGTGCTGCAGGGCTCTGAGCGCGTTTGGATTGGTGTCCACGGCCACGACTTGGAAGCCCAGCTGTGCCAGGTACAGGGCGTTGCGACCACTGCCGCAGCCCATGTCCAGCGCGTCGCACGGCGGAATGACCCGACAGGCTTCCACCACCTCGCTGTGCGCGGGGTTCAGGCCATGGCGTGCGTTGAGATCGGCGGACATGTGCATTCCTCGTGGACGGGATCGTGTTCTGCGAATCAGTGGCGGAAGTGGCGCACGCCGGTGAACACCATGGCGATACCGTGTTCATCGGCGGCGGCGATCACTTCGGCATCGCGCATCGAGCCGCCAGGCTGGATCACCGCGGCGATGCCGGCCTGTGCGGCCGCGTCGATGCCGTCGCGGA
>CAZTXX010000136.1:0-6213 GCA_964617405.1 uncultured Aquimonas sp.
TCAACGATGCTCGAACCGCACCCGGCGGGTGAGCACGCAGCTCAGTTCGTAGCTGATGGTCGCGGCGCTGGCGGCGACTTCTTCGATCGCCAGGCCATCGCCCCATAGCACGACCTCGTCGCCGACGTTGGCATGCGGGGCGGTGTCAAGGTCGATGGTGATCAGGTCCATCGAGACGCGGCCGATGATGCGGCAGCGTGTGCCGTTCACCAGTACCGGGGTGCCGGTGGGTGCATGGCGCGGGTAGCCGTCGCCGTAACCGACCGCCGCCACGCCGATCCGCATCGCGCGGGGGCAGACGAAACTGCCGCCGTAGCCGATGGCGGCGCCGGCAGGTTTTTCCCGTACCGCGACCAGTCGCGTGGACAGGCGCATCGCCGGTTGCAGGCCTTCCTCGGCGGCGTTGCGGCCAGGCTTGGTGGTGAGGCCGTAGAGCGCGCCGCCGGGGCGGATCCAGTCGCCGTGGGTGTCCGGGTGATCGAGTACGGCAGTGGAATTGGCGAGCGAGGTTTGCAGCCCGAGGCCAGCGGTGGCGGCGCGGAAGGTCGCAAGCTGGCGCGCCACCGTCGGGCTGTCCGGTTCGTCGGAGGCGGCGAAATGGGTCATCAGCACGATGTCGGAAGCAACACCGGGGATCGCGCGCAGCCGTGCCAGCGCATCGGATACCTCGTGCGGCGGAAAGCCCAGGCGGTTCATGCCGCTGTCGATCTTGAACCAGACGTGCAGCGGTTCGGCGGCACCGCGCGCTTCGAGCATGGCGATCTGCGCGGGATGATGAATGGCCGGGCGCACGTCGAGTTGGCGCAGTTTTTCGATGTCTTCGGGGGCATCGAATCCACCGAACAGCACGATGGGTTGACGCAGGCCGGCACCGCGCAGGCGCTCGGCTTCAAGCTGGGCGGCGACGCCGAAGCCGTCGGCGGCGGCCAAGACCCGGCCCGCCGCGATGTCGCCATGACCATAGGCGTCGGACTTGAGCACCGCGAGCATGCGGCTGCGTGGCGCGCGGCGTTGCAGCAGCGCCATGTTGTGCACCATCGCCGCGGTATCGATACGCGCGACGACGTCCCGGCTCACGACATGTCTCCGGAATAAGGCTGCGCGGTGTAGTTGTCAAAGCGCGTGAAGCGCCCGTTGAACACCAGCTTCACGGTGTCGGTGGGGCCGTTGCGGTGTTTGCCGATGATGATTTCGGCCAGGCCCTTGTCGGGCGAGTTTTCCTTGTTGTAGTACTCGTCGCGGTAGATGAACACGATGATGTCGGCATCCTGTTCGATGGCGCCCGATTCGCGCAGGTCGGCCATCACCGGGCGCTTGTCGGTGCGGTTTTCCAGCGAGCGGTTGAGCTGGGAGAGCGCGATCACCGGCACGTTGAGCTCCTTGGCCAGGGCCTTGAGCGATCGGGAAATTTCGGAAATCTCGGTGGCCCGGTTCTCCTTGTTGCCCGGTACCTGCATCAGCTGCAGGTAGTCGATCACGATCAGGCCCAGCTCGTGCTCGCGCGCCATGCGGCGGGCGCGCGAGCGAAGATCCACCGGCGACAGCGCCGGGGTGTCGTCGATGAAGATCTTCGAATCGGTCAGCATGGTGATGGCGCTGCCCACCCGGCTCCAGTCCTCGTCTTCGAGCTGACCGGTCTTGAGGCGCTGCTGGTCGATGCGCCCGAGCGAGGAGATCAGGCGGAAGGCGAGCTGGCTGGCCGACATTTCCATCGAAAACACCGCCACCGCCTTGTTGGTCTTGAGCGAGGCGTATTCGGCGATATTGAGCGCGAACGAGGTTTTCCCCATGGCCGGCCGCGCCGCCAGGATGATCAGGTCGGAAGGTTGCAGACCGGCGGTGAGCGCGTCGAAATCCATGAATCCGGTCGGCAGGCCGGTGATGGCGCCCTGGTTCTCGTAGCGCTTGGCGAGGATGTCGAAAGCCTCCTGCACCGCACCACGCGCCGGCTGCAAACCGGTGCGACTGCGCGCGCCGGCCTCGGCGATGCGGAACACCTCCTGTTCGGCCTTTTCCAGCACCTCGCGGCTGCTGCGGCCACCCGGCTGGAAGCCGTCACTGACGATCTGGGTGCCGACATCGATCAGGCGCCGCAGGATGGCCTTCTCACGGACGATTTCCGCATAGCCGGCGATATTGGCGGCACTCGGCACCGTGCTGGCCAGCTCGATCACGTAGCTGCTGCCGCCCACTTCCTCGGCAAGGCCGCGCGCGGTGAACCATTCGCCCAGGGTGATGGCATCGCTGGGCCGTCCCTGCCCGGCAAGTTCACCGATGGCGCGGAAGATCAGCCGGTGGTCATGCCGGTAGAAGTCCTCCTCGGCGAGCTGGTCGGCGACCCGGTCCCAGGCTTCCGGCGAGAGCATCAGGCCGCCCAGTACCGCCTGCTCGGCTTCGATGGCATGGGGTGGAATACGCAGCGCGTCGATGCGCGGTTCGCGCTCCTGGCGGGGAAATACTACGGCCATGGCGGGGAACTCCTGCGGCAATCACGAACTGGCCATGATACGACCACGGCGCCGGATCCGATGGGGACAAACCTGTGGGCAAGCCTGTGGGAAGCTGGGGACAAGTCGCGCGGTGGCTTGACCGCGGCAAATGCCCGCCCGTGGCGGGGCATCGGAGGCCATCGCATCCGGCAGACGCAACGACGGGCGCCGAAGCGCCCGTCGCGGTACAACCTGGAAGCGACAAACCTGGATCAGGCTTCGGCTTCGATCACCACCATCACGGGGGTGTTGACGTCGGCGTGCAGGTGCAGCTGCACCTCGAACTCGCCGGTGCGGCGCAGCGGGCCTTCGCCCAGCACCACTTCCGACTTGTTCAGCGGCAGGCCGGCGGCGGTGAAGGCCTCGGCGATCTCGCGCGGGCCGACCGAGCCGTACAGCTTGCCTTCCGTGGAAGCGTTGGCATGGATGGTCACGCTGGCATCGGCGAAACGGGCACGGCGGGCCTCGGCATCACCCAGCAGGGCGGCGGCCTTGGCTTCGTACTCGGCGCGGCGCGCCTCGAACATGGCGAGGTTGGCCGGGGTGGCGGGCACGGCCTTGCCCTGCGGCACCAGGAAGTTGCGCCCATAGCCGCGCTTCACGGTGACGGTGTCGCCGAGGCTGCCGAGATTGGTGACTTTCTGCAGAAGAATCAGTTGCATGGTGTTTCTCCGTATTCGTTAGCAGGCCAAGGCCTGCAACGGATGCTGTCCGAAGGGACGGGAAGGATCGGCTGCGGGCACAGCGACGGCAGGCGCGCACGCCAGCCGCCCTCTGCCGGCCCGTACCGGCGGATCAGATGTCGTGGTTGTCGGTGTAGGGCAGGAGCGCCAGATAGCGCGCGCGCTTGACCGCGGTGGCGAGCTGGCGCTGGTAGCGCGCCTTGGTGCCGGTGATGCGGCTGGGCACGATCTTGCCGGTCTCGGTGATGTACTGGCGCAGGGTGTTGAGATCCTTGTAGTCGATCTCGGTCACGCCTTCGGCGGTGAACTTGCAGAACTTGCGGCGGCGGAAGAACTTGGACATGAGTATGTGCTCCGGTGGTCGGGAAATCAGGCGGCGTCGCTATCGCTATCGCCGTCGTCCGCATCGCTGGCGTCGTCGGACTTGTCCGAGGCATCGCTGCTCTCGGCACCTTCGTCGCGACGGCGACGCTCGGGCTTCTCGTCCTTGCTCTTGAGAATGAAGGACTGCTCGGTCTCCGGGCCGTCACGACGGATCACCAGATGACGCAGCACCGCATCGTTGAAACGGAAGCCCGACACCAACTCCTCAAGCACGGCCTCGCTGCACTCGATGTTGAACATCACGTAGTGGGCCTTGACCAGGTTGTCGATGGGGTAGGCCAGCTGACGGCGGCCCCAGTCTTCCAGGCGGTGGATCTTGCCGCCGTCGCCTTCGATCAGCGTCTTGTAACGCTCGATCATGGCCGGCACCTGCTCGCTCTGGTCCGGGTGGACCAGGAACACGACTTCATAATGACGCATGGTTGTTTCCTTGTGGATGACGCCGAGGTTGTCGGCGAACAGCCTCCCGCGACGCGGTGAGGCAAGGGCTCCCGCGCACGAATGGCGCAGGGAGCCGCGTATTGTAGATGCGCATGCCATCTGGCGCAATCGCGGCCATCTGGCGTTCCAAAACAGCACCAGGGGATCAAAGCTTCGCCCGGATGACGACGCGTCCACAGGTGTCTCAGGGGCGGCGCTTGCGGCATCATGACGCCCTCTCAGGAGGACGACCTCCCCTGCAAAATTTCCGGTGCGGGCAGCCACGCGGGACGGCCCGGTCTTTCCGCGGGGTATCGCAATGGCGTGGTTTCTTCTTCTGCTGGCCGGCTTGCTCGAAGTGGTGTGGGCGTTTTCGATGAAGCGCTCGGAGGGTTTCACCCGACTGGTGCCGAGCCTGGTCACCCTGGTGGCGATGATCGCCAGTTTCGCCTTGCTGGCGCGTGCGATGCGGGAGCTGCCGCTCGGCACCGCCTACACGGTCTGGACCGGCATCGGTGCCGTGGGCGCATTCGTGCTGGGCGTGATGGCACTGGGAGAACAGCTCACCCCGTTGCGGCTCGCCGCGGCAGTGATGATCGTTGCGGGGCTGGTCCTGATGCGCCTGTCCGAGGGTTGAATGCCTCAGACGCCTTCGGAAACCGTGAAGCTTTCCCCGCAACCGCAGCCGCCGGTGGCGCGGGGATTGTCGAAGACGAACTCCTGGTTCAGCCCGCGCCGCACGAAATCCACCGTGGTGCCGTCTAGCATGGGCAGGCTCTTCGCATCCACCAGCAGGCGGATGCCGTCCTGTTCGAACACCGTATCGTCGGCGCCGCTCGCGTCGGCCAGATCCATCTGGTAGCCAAAGCCCGAGCAACCACTTTTCTTGACGCCAAGCCGCAAGCCCACGGCTTCGGGACGGGTTTCGAGGAAACGACGGGCGCGCTCGAGCGCGGCCGGGGTCAGGTGGATGCTCATCGTGTTTTCCAGCGGGGAATCATCGGATCGGGAGCCGGCTACGTTAGCGCTGCACGCCTGCCGCGTCCACGCGCGGCAGTGTCATACCGGGCTGCCATTTCGTTATCATGGCCCGTTCCATATGCGCCCGTTGGCGCGGAGATTCAAGACGATGTCAGTGGTCAGCGTGCAGCAGGCGTTGTCCGGCGCGATCGATGCCGGCAGCCAGGTCACCGTGCGGGGCTGGGTGCGTACCCGGCGTGATTCCAAGGCGGGGTTGAGTTTCGTCAACCTCAGCGACGGTTCCTGTTTCGCCCCGATCCAGATCGTGGCACCGGCCACGCTGTCCAATTACGACAGCGAGGTCAAGCGGCTCTCGGCCGGCTGCGGCGTGATCGCCACGGGCACGCTGACTCCCTCGCAAGGTGCCGGGCAGGCGTTCGAAATCCAGGCCGATTCCATCGAGGTCACCGGTTTCGTCGAGGATCCCGAAACCTATCCGATCCAGCCCAAGGCGCACTCACTCGAATTCCTGCGCGAGGTGGCGCATCTGCGCCCGCGCACCAACCTGTTCGGCGCCGTGACCCGCATCCGCCACTGCCTGGCGCAGGCGGTGCACCGTTTCTTCCACGAAAACGGCTTCTACTGGATCTCCACGCCGATCATCACCACCTCCGATGCCGAGGGCGCGGGCGAGATGTTCCGGGTTTCCACGCTGGATCTTGCCAACCTGCCGCGCGACGGCAAGGGGCAGGTGGACTTCTCGCGTGATTTCTTCGGCAAGGAAACCTTCCTGACGGTTTCCGGCCAGCTCAACGTCGAGGCCTTCTGCCTGGCGCTGAGCAAGGTCTACACCTTCGGCCCCACCTTCCGCGCCGAGAACTCCAACACCACCCGGCACCTGGCCGAGTTCTGGATGATCGAGCCGGAAATCGCCTTCGCCGACCTCAACGAGGACGCCAACCTCGCCGAGGACTTCCTCAAGTACCTGTTCCGCGCCGTGCTGGCCGAGCGCGGCGACGACATGGCCTTCATCGCCGAGCGGGTGCAGAAGGACGCCATCACGCGCCTGGAGAAGTTCGTCGAAGCGCCATTCGAGCGCATCGAGTACGGCGAGGCGATCCGCCTGCTGCAAAACAGCGGGCAGAAGTTCGACTTCCCGGTGGAATGGGGGCTGGATCTGCAGACCGAGCACGAGCGCTGGCTCACCGAGCAGCACGTCGGGCGCCCGGTGGTGGTGATGAACTACCCCGAGCACATCAAGGCCTTCTACATGCGCC
>CAZTXX010000137.1:0-6211 GCA_964617405.1 uncultured Aquimonas sp.
CCGGGAAAACCCACACCGCACGGCACAAACCGGCGATCACCGCACACCTCAACGCCTTCCCCGGATGCGCTGCGCATCCGGGAAAACCCACGCCGCACAGCAACAACCGACTACCACCCCGCACATCAACGCCTTCCCCGGATGCGCTGCGCTTATCCGGGCTACACGAGCACCTCGTAGCCCGGATAAGGCCGAAGGCCGCACCCGGGAAAACCCACACCGCACGGCACAAACCGGCGATCACCGCACACCTCAACGCCTTCCCCGGATGCGCTGCGCTTATCCGGGCTACATAAGCCCCGTAGCCCGGATAAGGCCGAAGGCCGCATCCGGGTTGGGTGGCAACGCCGGTTATTTCTTCTTGGTGGCGAAGGCGTGTTCCAGCAGGGCTGCGTCGAAGCCCTCGGCGGTGTTTTCGCCGACGGCATAGCGGTACAGGGCGGCGGAGTAGATGCCCGAGAGCGCCGCCTGCACCAGGCCGACCACCAGTAGCGCGACGATGAACACGGCGATTACCAGGCCGATCAGCACGCCACTGCCGGTGAATGCGGCGCCGACGATCGCGGCGGCCCCTACCAGCACCACGCCGAACACGATCAGCCCGAATACCAGGCCAACACCGCCCTGCCCGATCAGATTCTCACCCCAGGTCTTCTTCAGCAGCAGCGCGTTTTCCTTCACCGCTTCGATCGGGCCGATGTCGCGCGACACCAGCACCGGCACGACGAGGAAGCTCGCCACCGTCCAGGCCACGCCAAGGAGGCCGACCACGATGCGCCCGAGCCAGCCAGCGCGCTCCTGCACCGCGCGCAGGATCACGCCCACGGTGGCGGCGATCGCGGCGTAGCCCAGAATCGGAACTGCCCGGGACGAGGCGATGCGCAGGCCGTCACGCACCGTCGGATCACCGCCGTCAAGCCGGATCATGGCCGCACCCACCAGGGCGGAGTTGAAGAAGAAGATGACGAAGTACTGGACCAGATAAAACAGAAAGGCCAGCACGTACACGGCCAGTGAAAGCCCCTGCTCCTGCCCATCGCGCAGGCCGTCCAGCGCCCCGAGGCCAAACATCGGCAGCACGAAGGCCGCCGCCACGATCAGGGTGCAGATCGAGGAAAGCAGCGGAAAGACCAGCAACTCCTTGTCCTTGGCCAGAACGCCGGCGCTGGCTTTGACGAGCGTCCAACTGCGGGAAAAGCGCTTGAACACGGGAACTCTCCTCTCGGGAACGGGCCAATGTGTGCAGGACGCCAGGACACGGCGCGCGTGACAGGATACGCCGGACGAGCGCGCTCAACGCATTCCGCGGGCATCGACCGGAATGGCCTCAAGGCCGCCGGTACACCACCCCATCCTTCATCACGAAAGACACGTTCATCACCACGGAAATATCTGCCAGCGGATCGCCCGGCACGGCGACGATATCGGCGCGCTTGCCCGCCTCGATCACGCCCTGGTCGTCCACGCCCAGCACTTCGGCCGCGTGCACTGTGGCCGCCTGCAGGGCGTAGCTGGCGGGGATGCCGGCTTCCACCATGTAGAGGAACTCGCGCGCGTTGTCGCCGTGCGGGCCCACGCCCATGTCGGTGCCGAAGGCCATCTTCACGCCCGCGCGGTAGGCGCGCCCGGCGGTTTCCTGGATCAGCGCGCCGATGCGCTCGGCCTTGGGCCGCACGATGGGCGGGAAGTAGCCGTCGATCTTCGCCTTGCCGGCGACGAAGCGCCCGGCGTACACGGTGGGGATGTACCAGGTGCCGCGCTCCTTCATGGCCTTGACCACCCGGTCGCTCATGTAGGTGCCGTGCTCGATGCTGGTCACCCCGCCGAGCACCGCACGATACATGCCCTCCTCGCCGTGCGCGTGCGCGGCGACGCGATAGCCGTAGTCCTTCGCGGTATCGACGATCACCTTGACCTCGTCCACGGTGAACTGCGGCGCATCGCCCGATTTCGCGTAGCTCAGCACCCCGCCGGTGGCGGTGATCTTGATGACGTCGCTGCCGTTCTTGTAGCGCTGGCGCACGGCCTGGCGCGCGTCATCCGACGAATTGACCACGCCCTCGGTCGGCCCGGGCGGGCCGATCAGGTGAGCAAGCCGGTCGTTGAGCCCGTTGGTGGGATCGGCGTGGCCGCCGGTGGTGGCGATGGACTTGCCCGCGGCCCAGATGCGCGGCCCCTTGACCAAGCCCTGGTTGATCGCGTCGCGCAGGTGCGGGGACACGTCGCCGCCCAGATCGCGCACGCTGGTGAAGCCCGCCATCAGGGTCTTTTCCGCATAGCCGACCGCGCGGAACGCGTAGTCCACCGGATCCAGGCGAAAGCCCTCCGAGTAGCTCTGCGGGCTCGACTGGCTGCCCAGATGCACGTGCAGATCGGTCCAGCCCGGGGTGCAGGTGTGCGCCGTCAGGTCGATGACATCGGCGCCCGCAACCGCCTCGTGGCCCTTGCGCACCTCGGCGATGCGCCCATCGCGCACCACCACGGTATGCGCGTCGAGCAGCTTTCCGGCGCGAGCGTCGAACAGCTTGCCGCACTGCAAGGCCTGGGTATCGGATGCCGCCTGCGCGGGCAGTGCGACCAGGGCGGCGAAAATGGCGAGGGCGAGGCGGTGGTTCATGGCGGAAACTTCCTGGAATCAGCGGGTAGCCGCGGGATAAGCGTAGGGAAGCTGGCCCTGTTCGGGCTGCGGCGCCGGGCGCAGGTAGCGGTCGCGCAGCTCGGTCTGGCGCGAGCGCATCGGGATCGCGCGCCCCTCCATCCAGACCTGCCGCGCGGTGTGGGCAACGTCGAGCGGGTCGCCGCTCCACAACACCAGATCCGCGCTCTTGCCCACCGCGATGCTGCCAATGCGATCAGCCACGCCGAAGGTTTCCGCCGGCACCCGCGTCAGGCCCGCGAGCGCTTCCTCCCACGGCAGGCCGTGGGCCACGGCGTTGCCGGCGAGCTGGCGGTTCTTGCGCGCATTGTGCGAGCCGTCGCCCTGCGGATTGAAACCGACCGCCACACCGGCGGCGCGCAGGCGTGCCGCGTTGTCGAGGCTGGCGTGGATCTGGTCGAAATTGGCAGGCAGCCCGGTGAGCGCATCCAGGAACACCGGCACCTTCGCCGCCGCCAGCTCAGGCGCCAGCTTCCAAGCCTCGGCAGCGCCACTGATGGCGATGTTCAGCCGGTTCTTCCCGGCCCAGCGCAGCAGCTGGCGGATGTCGGCGGCACGATTGACGTCGAACACGATGCGCTCACCACCGTCGATATATTTCTTCAACACCTTGCGCCCCGCCGGGGTGAGGTGCGCCATTTCTGACGGAACCTCCCCGCGCAACTCGGAAACGAGCTGGTCGAGCAACATCCACTGGCCGGCGCGGGACACCCCGGCCAACTCTGAAGCACCGCCGCCCAGCGCGACGAACAACACCTTGGGCCCGATGGGGTCGGGACCGCCGTCCAGGCGCATCACCGCGCCCTGCCCGCCAATGATCGAACCGCCCGGCATGGAGTTGGCCGCCAGCAGGGTGAAACCGATGCCCTCCACGCGCGCGACCGGCACCAGGATCGAATCTGGGTTGTAGGCCAGGGTCACGTCGAACTCGGGCCGCACCACCATGTCCTTGGCCGTGGCACCCAGCGCCAATGCCGCATCCTGAGTGAACATCTCGCTGGAAACTTCTTCCAGGCCGATACCGCTGATTCCGCCGAAGAGGGTTGGGGTAAGCGGCTGCCCACCGGCATCCACCACTTCGGCACCGTCAGCCGCCAGGTTCTGGCCAATCGCGGCAATCTTCCCGCCGCGAACCAGCACGTCGGTCTGGGTCAGCGTGCCCTGCGCGGTTGCGGTGTGGACCGTGGCGTTGCGGATCAGGAAGCTCTGCGCCGAGGCAGTCGGCAGAATAAGCGCGGGCAGCAGAACCAGCGCGAAAAGAATGAAGCGCGGGCTCATGGCGTGCCTCCCTGCGAATCGGACTGGCCAAGACTGAAATCGGATACCGGCTGGCGCGCCGGATTGCGGCGGTCGTACATCAGCGCGCCGTCGATCCAGACGTTCTCCGCCAAGGCGTAGGAGCTGAAGGGGTTGCCGTTCCACAGCACCACGTCGGCCATCTTGCCGGCCTCCAGAGTGCCGGTCTGATCCAGCACGCCGAGCGAACGCGCCGGGTTCTGCGTCAGCCACTGGATCGCCCGTTCGGGCGCGACGTCGATGCCCACACGCCGCCCGGCGGCCATGGATTTCGCGGCCTCCTGGTTGAGCCGCTGGATGCCCTCGGGCGAATCGGAGTGCACGATCGCGCAGCTGTTCGCCGGGCGATCCACCAGCACGAGGTTTTCCTGGATGCCGTCGAAGGACTCCATCTTGAAGCCCCACCAGTCGGCCCAGAGCGAAGCGCACACGCCTTCACCCGCCAGCCGATCGGCCAGTTTGTAGGCTTCCACGCCGTGGTGGATCGAGGCGATCTTGAAGTTGAACTCGTGCGCCAGATCCAGCATCCAGGAGATTTCGTCGGCGCGGTAGCAATGGATATGCACCTGGATCTCGCCATCCAGCACGCCGGCCAGCGTATCGAGCTTGAGGTCGCGCTTGCCGGGATCAGCGCCATGGCGACGCTTGGCGTATTCCTGCGCGTCGATGAAGGCGGCGCGGTAGCCGGCCACGTTGCCCATGCGCGTCATCGGCCCGCCCTTCTGCCCGTACACCCGCTTGGGGTTCTCGCCGCAGGCCATCTTCACCCCGTGCGGAGCGCCGGGAAACTTCATGCCCTGCACGTCCACGCTAGGCACGTTCTTGAGCGTCACCCCACGCCCGCCCACCAGATTCGCGGAACCGGGCAGCAGTTGCAGCGTGGTCACACCACCGGCCAGCGCGGCGGCAAAGCCCGGATCCTGCGGCCACGCCGAATGTTCCGCCCAAACCTGGGCCGTCACCGGATTGACCATCTCGTTGCCATCGGCATGCGACTGGGTGCCCGGACTGGGGTACACGCCCAGATGCGAGTGGTTGTCGATGATGCCCGGCGTCACCCACTTCCCGGTACCGTCGACCCGCAACGCACCTTGCGGCGCGGCAAGCCCCTGCCCCACGGCGGTGATCCGTCCGTCCTGCAGCAACACGTCCGCACCATCGAGCCGCTCGCCGTTGCCGACCAGCACCGTCGCACCCGAAATCAGCACCGGCGCCGCCGCCACCGCACGATAGGTGCTCGCATAGGCATCGGTAGTCCATCCCGGCGGCTCGGGAGCCGGTGCGGGCTTCTTTTTCGCCGCTGCAGCAGGAATAGCACCCAGCACCAGCACCGCCGGGGCCAAGGCAAGCAACAAGGATCGAAACATGGTGTGCACCGGCAGGAAGGAGCGCCTGACCATATCCTGAACCGGCTCGGGAAAACCCTGTCGAAAGTCACGTGGGGCGTGTGGACTCGCACATCTACAACGTTGCGCAGACAAGTCTTCGTCCCCCTCTGCCCCCCCGCGGATGAGCGTCGCCTCCTGTCTCGGGCGAGCACCGCAGCTCCCGGACGCTCGGCCTCCGCCTGCGCAAACTCAAGGTGTCATCAGTTTCAACGGGCAACCGCTCTCCAGCACGAACGGCAGGTCAAAAATCCCGTGCCGTACCGCGATGAGTGCAGGGTACGAACGCTCGCTTCTTCACCACGGCTGACACCACGCATCCCGCCCCCTACGTCAGATGACGTACAATTCTGTTCAAGTCGACGCTGCTCCGCTGCGTGGCTTAATTCAGATTCAACCGCGAAGCGAAGCATGATGAGATATCAAGACGATTGGAATTCGTGCCACAGAGAATCGCACTGAGAATCGCACACGAGCCGGAAGACTATTTCACACGGCTCCTGATAACGACTGTTGAGCGTTTAATCTAGGAGGAAGCTAATGGCGCGACGTGGCTTTTTGTCGGAGCTCAACAGGGCGATTAAGAGATCGGCACGTGAGGCGGAGCGTGCTCAGCGTCAACGCGAACGCGAAATGCGGACGGCTCAGAGAGCGGCCGAGCAGCATAGCAAACAGGAGACGCGGCTCCACCAACAAGCGGCCAGAGCAAGTGATGCGGAACGAAGGAAACTAGAGAAGGAAGCCGAAAAGGAGACGACAGCTGCTTACCTCGAGGCAAGACAAGCTGAGGTCGATGACCTCAATGTCGAGCTCTATGAAGTATACGCGGAGATCGACGGGCTGCTGGCCGCCACGCTTTCCGTGGACGACTATG
>CAZTXX010000138.1:0-3060 GCA_964617405.1 uncultured Aquimonas sp.
AACTACGGACAGGACCTGTGCAGCGGAGATCTCTTCATCGCCGCAGGGCCGGTTGTGACCGCGGGCGAGGTCGTCACCTGCCCGCGCGTGGGCGTCGACTACGCCGGCGAGTGGGCGCTCAAGCCGCTGCGTTTTCTCATCGCCGGCAACCGCTTTGTTTCGCGACGCTGAGGCTGCGATCGGAGGGTCAGTCGAGGGCGTAGCCGAACTGCTGGCGGAACTGTTCGGCGAATTCCTCGTAGTCGAAACGCTGGTTCTGCGGGCCGAGGTGCTCGATCTTGAGCGCGCCCATCAGCGAGGCGATGCGACCGGCGGTGGCCATGTCCATTTCGTTCATCAATCCATAGATCAGGCCGGCGCGGTAGGCGTCGCCGCAGCCGGTGGGATCGACCACGCGGATGGCGCTGGCCGCCGGAATGTTCAGGGTGCCGCTGCGCGAGTGGATTTCCGAACCCTTGGCGCCGCGCGTGATGATGTAGGCCTCCACGCGCTCGGCGATCTGGCGCTCGGTCAGGCCGGTGCGCTCCTGCAGCAGGCAGGATTCGTAATCGTTGACCGTGACATAGGTGGCTTCTTCGATCATCTGCGCCAGTTCCTGTCCGTTGAACAAGGGCATGGCCTGGCCGGGATCGAAGATGAAGGGAATGCCGCACTCGGCGAACTCCTGCGAGTTCTGCAGCATCGCCTCGTAGCCGTCGGGCCCGACGATGCCGAAGCCTACGTCGGCCACGTCCCTCACGTGGTTCTCGTAGCTGCGCATCATCGCGCCCGGGTGGAAGGCGGTGATCTGGTTGTCGTCCAGATCGGTGGTGATGAAGGCCTGCGCGGTGAACAGGTCTGGAATCTCCTTCACCTGGGCCAGCGTTATCCCGCAGCCCTCGAAGTGTTCGCGGTAGGGTGCGAAGTCCTGCCCGACGGTGGCCATCGGGATCGGTTTGCCGCCGAGCAGGTTGAGGTTGTAGGCGATGTTGCCAGCGCAGCCGCCGAACTCCCGGCGCATCCGCGGCACCAGGAACGATACGTTCAGCACATGCACCTTGTCGGGCAGGATGTGGTTCTTGAACTGGTCGGGGAAGACCATGATCGTGTCGTAGGCGAGCGAGCCGCAGATCAGTGCCGACATTGCAAATCCTCGGTGGAACGCCGGCCCGCGCCGGCAAAGCGGTCGATTCTACGCGGCAATGCCATCGGGCAGAACCGTTACGGGCCGCATCGTGCCCACGGGTGCTTTGTGTGACGGCGCGCAATGCGCGGTTAACAGGCCGCTAACACCGTGAAAACCGCATGTTGCCGCGGTTTTGCGGGGTTGCTAGGCTAATCCGCTTTTCCGCTGTCGCTTTCCAGGCCGATTCCGATGTTCAAGACACTGCGTGGTCTGTTTTCCAACGACCTTTCGATCGACCTTGGGACCGCAAACACCCTGATCTTCGTGCGCGGCCAGGGCATTGTGCTGAACGAACCCTCGGTGGTCGCGATCCGCCAGGATCGTGCGCCAGGTTCGCCCAAACAGGTGGCCGCGGTGGGCCACGAGGCCAAGCTGATGCTGGGCCGCACCCCCGGCAACATCACCACGGTGCGCCCGCTCAAGGACGGCGTGATCGCCGACTTCGCGCACACCGAGGAAATGCTCAAGCATTTCATTCGCCGGGTGCACAAGTCCCGTTTCCTGCGGCCCAGCCCGCGGGTGCTGATCTGCGTGCCCTGCGGATCGACCCAGGTCGAGCGCCGCGCGATCAAGGAATCGGCCGAGGAGGCCGGGGCGCGCGAGGTGTTCCTGATCGAGGAGCCGATGTCGGCCGCGATCGGCGCCGGCATTCCGATCCACGAGGCGCGTGGCGCGATGGTGCTGGATATCGGCGGCGGTACTTCGGAGGTCGCGGTGCTCTCGCTCAACGGCATCGTCTATTCGCAATCGGTGCGCATCGGCGGCGATCGCTTCGACGAGGCCATCATCAGCTACGTGCGCCGCAACCACGGCACCCTGATCGGCGAGACCACTGCCGAGCGCATCAAGCTCGAAGTCGGCTGCGCCTTCCCGCAGGAGGAGGTCAAGGAGATCCAGGTCTCGGGTCGCAATCTGGCCGAAGGCGTGCCGCGCACCTTCACCATCAACTCCAACGAAGTGCTCGAAGCCTTGCACGAACCGCTCTCGGGCATCGTCAGTGCAGTGCGCGCGGCGCTCGAACAGACCCCGCCGGAACTGAGCGCCGACGTCTACGAGCGCGGCATCGTGCTGACCGGCGGCAGCGCCCAGCTGCGTGATCTGGACAAGCTGCTGTCCGAGGAAACCGGGCTCTACGTGCAGGTGGCCGATGATCCGCTCACCTGCGTGGCGCGTGGTGGTGGGCGCGCGCTGGAGCTGATCGACATGCACGGCAACGACTTCGTCGCGCCGATCTGATCCCCGGCGTGTCCGCTCGCGCGGGGTGAGGAGCGATTTCACGTGGCCCAGACTGGCAGCAGCGGCAACCTGTTCGTCGAAGGTGGCGCGGGTACCCTCAAGTTGCTCTTCTACCTCGCGCTGGCGGCGGTGCTGATGGTGGCCGACCATCGCGGTGGCCACCTGCAGGCCTTGCGCAGCACGGCCGGCCTTCTCACCGGGCCGCTGTACCAGCTGGTCGGTGCGCCGGCACGGCTGGCGCGGGGAATATCCGACCATGTCACCTCGCAGCAGGCGCTCATCACGGAAAACACCGCGCTGCGCGAGCAGATCCTGCTTGCCAATGCGCGCATGGACCGGCTCGCCGGGGTGCAGGTGGAAAACCAGCGTTTGCGCGAACTGCTGGGTGGCACCCGTGGCATGCGCCTCAACGTGCAACTGGCCAGCCTGATCGATATCGACCTCGACCCGTTTCGGCACCGGCTCGTGATCGATGCCGGCAGCCGCCGTGGCGTCGAGGACGGATTGGCGGTGATCGATGGCGATGGCGTGGTGGGCCAGGTCATGGCGGTTTCGCCAATGAACGCCACCGTGATCCTGATCTCCGACCCCAGCCATGCGATCCCGGTGCAGGTGGTGCGTACCGGGCTGCGTGCGGTCGCCTATGGCACCGGGCGGGT
>CAZTXX010000138.1:3160-6201 GCA_964617405.1 uncultured Aquimonas sp.
GGGTGCTTGAAGCGCCCGACCGGGTGGGGTTGGGGGTGGCCTTCCTGCTTGGGCTGGCCGCCGATCTGGTGTTTGGAACCCTGCTCGGCGAGCAGGCGATGCGCCTGTGCGTGATCGCCTTCATCCTGTTGCGCTTCCGCGCCCAGTTGCGCTTTTTCACCTTGCCACAGCAGGCGCTGGCGGTGCTGGCGCTGCTGCTCAATGATCGCGTGGTGGTGATGATGATCCGCGCGTTGACCGGCGAGGGTTGGCCGCCCTGGGAGTTCTGGGTCGCTCCGCTGATCGGTGCGGCGCTGTGGCCCTGGCTGTTCCTGCTGCTCGATGACGTGCGCTTGCGCCTGCGGGTGCGCGAACCGACGCGATGAGAACGCCTTCGCGCCCGCTGCGCAATCCGCTGCTCGAGGCCGAGCTGCAGCGCCGGCGCGCGCTGTTCGCCTTCGTCCTGGTCTTCCTGGCCCTGGTGGTGCTGGCCGCACGCTTCGCCTGGCTGCAGGTGTCCAGCTACGAGGAATTCCATACCCGCTCGGAGGCCAACCGCATCAAGGCGCGTGCCATCGTGCCGGCGCGCGGTTTGATCTATGACCGCAACGGCCGCTTGTTGGCTGACAACATCCCGGCCTACCGGCTCGACGTGGTACGCGAGGATGTCGGCGACCTGGAGCAGATGCTGGCGCGGTTGCAGCAGGTCATCGAACTGGGCGACGACGAGGCGCAGTCCTTCCTCGCCGCCTCGCGTGCGCGGCGCAGTTTCCAGCCGGTGACGGTGAAGCTGCGCCTGTCCGAAGTGGAGGTGGCGCGCTTTGCCGTGCACCGGCATCGTTTCCCCGGTGTCGAGGTGGTGCCCTATCTCAACCGACGCTATCCCTACGGCGAGCTGTTCGCACACGTGGTGGGCTATGTCGGGCGCCTGGATGCGGCCGATCTGGAACGGGTGGACGCGGCGCGTTACGCCGGCGCGACCCATATCGGCAAGACCGGCATCGAGCGTTACTACGAATCGCGACTGCACGGCCAGGTCGGCATCGAGCAGGTCGAGGTCAACGCCGAAGGGCGCACCCTGCGCGTGGTCGGGCGCGAGCCTGCGCACGCCGGACAGGACCTCTACCTGTCCATCGATGCCGACTTGCAGCAGGCCGTGGTCGACGCTTTCGAGGGCCAATCCGGTGCCGCCGTGGTGCTCGACCCGCGCAATGGCGAAGTCCTGGCGCTGGCCAGCCTGCCCAGCTACGACCCCAACCCCTTCGTCAGCGGCATCGGCCATGCGGCCTATGCGGCGCTGCTTGATTCACCCTCGCGTCCGCTGTTCAACCGCGTGCTGCAGGGCGGCTACGAGCCCGGTTCCACGCTCAAGCCCTTCGTGGCGTTGGCCGGGCTGGAATACGGCCTGCGTACGCCGCGCGACAGCACGCTGTCCACCGGCGCCTTCCGCCTGCCCGGGCAGGAACGCGAATACCGTGACTGGCGTCGCGGCGGGCATGGCTGGGTGAACCTCAACGAGGCCATGGCACAGTCGGTCAACACCTATTTCTTTCAGCTTGCCGTCGACATGGGCATCGAGCGGATGAGCCGTTATCTCGAAGGTTTCGGATTCGGCGAGCCCACCGGGATCGACCTGCTCGGCGAGGCCGCGGGTGTGCTGCCCTCGCCGCAGTGGAAGCGTGCCACGCGCCATCAGGTCTGGTTTCCCGGCGAGACCGTGATCGCCGGCATCGGTCAGGGTTTCTGGGTGGTTACGCCGTTGCAGCTGGCGCAGGCTACCCAGATGCTTGCCAATGGCGGCGTCAGGTATCCGCCACATCTTCTGCGCGCCTCCCAGGCGGTGTTCGATACCCCGCCGGTTGCGGAAGCCTGGCCGCCGCCGGGGGCCTCGGTGATACAGGATGAGCGTCACCTCAAGGCGGTGGCCGACGCCATGGTGCAGGTATTGCACGGCCCCACCGGCACCGCGCGTGGCGCACTGGCCGAGGTGGAACTGCCCTGGCTCGTGGCCGGCAAGACCGGCACCGCGCAGCGCGTCAGTCGGCGTGGCAGTGAGGCGTTGAATGTGAACGAGCTGCCCTTCAGCCAGCGCCACAACGCCCTTTTCATTGCCTTTGCACCGGTCGAGGCGCCGCGCGTGGTGGTGGCGGTGGTGGTGGAACACGGTGGTTCGGGCTCGTCGGTGGCAGCGCCGGTGGCACTGCGCATCGTCGATGCATGGCTGCGCAGGAACCCGGCATGAGTGCGCACTGGCAACGCTGGCGACATGTGTTGCGCTTGCCCGCGGTGGACTTGCCGCTGTTCATCGCCCTGCTTTTGCTGGTGGGCCTTGGGCTGGCGGTGTTGCACAGTGCCGCCGGGGGCAACATGGCCATCGTGCGCTCGCAGGCGATCCGCGATGGCGTCGGCCTGGCCACCCTGCTCCTCCTGACCCGTGTTCCGGCCACGCAACTGCGCATCTGGGCGCCTTGGATCTATGCGCTCACGCTGGCCCTGCTGTTGCTGGTGCCGATCTTCGGCACCGGCCGCAGCGGTCGCCACTGGCTGTATCTGGGCGCCTTCTACGTGCAGCCGGCCGAGCTGATGAAGCTCTCGGTGCCGCTGATGACCGCGGCCTTTCTCGGCGGGCACCACCTGCCACCACGCTGGCCGGTGCTTGCCGGATGCGCCGCCATCATCGGGCTCCCCACCGCGTTGATCGTGATGCAGCCGGATCTGGGTACCGGCATGCTGGTGGCCGCGAGTGGTGCCTTCGTGGTGTTTCTGGGTGGCATGGCATGGTGGCGCATCGGCCTGATTGCCGGGTTGGCGGCACTCGCCGCACCGCTTGGCTGGCATTACCTGCACGATTACCAGAAACGCCGCCTGCTCACCTTCATGAATCCGGAGGCCGATCCGCTGGGCGATGGCTGGAACATCATCCAGTCGAAGATCGCGGTGGGCTCGGGTGGCCTGTGGGGCAAGGGTTGGGGTCAGGGTACCCAGTCGCGCCTCGAGTTCCTGCCCGAGCACACCACCGACTTCATCTTCGCGGTGCTGGCCGAGGACTTCGGCTTCATCGG
>CAZTXX010000139.1:0-6096 GCA_964617405.1 uncultured Aquimonas sp.
CCGCCAAGCTCGAGGACGAACTCGACGCGGTCAGCCGCGGCGAGGAGGACTGGGTACCGCTGATGGCGCGCTT
The DNA here is from genome assembly GCA_964617405.1 of uncultured Aquimonas sp. GTDB lineage: Bacteria > Pseudomonadota > Gammaproteobacteria > Xanthomonadales > Xanthomonadaceae > Denitratimonas. The sequence continues at coordinate 74 of CAZTXX010000139.1, forward strand.
CTGGAAGCCGTTCAAGGCGCTGGTCGAGGAAAAAACCGACAGCGTGGACCGCGCCGAAGTCACCGGCGCGCGCGTGCTGGGCGAGGACCCGGCCAGCGGCAAGCCGTTGAGCGTGCGCTTGGGTCGCTTCGGGCCATTTGCCCAGATCGGCACCAAGGAAGACGAGGACAAGCCGCGCTTCGCCTCGCTGCGCCCAGGCCAGAGCATCCACACCATTACCCTCGCCGAGGCGCTGGAGTTGTTCAAGCTGCCTCGCACCCTGGGCAAGGATGGCGAAGAGGAGGTGACCGTGGCGGTCGGCCGCTTCGGCCCGTTCGCCAAGCGCGGCAGCACCTATGCCTCGCTCAAGAAGGAGGACGATCCCTACACCATCGAACTGGATCGTGCCCTCTTCCTGATCCGCGAAAAGGAAGAAATCGCCCGCAACCGCATCATCAAGACTTTCGACGATTCCCCGATCCAGGTACTCAACGGCCGTTTCGGGCCCTACCTCTCCGATGGCGAGCTCAACGGCAAGATCCCCAAGGACCGCGACCCGGCCAGCCTGACGCTGGAAGAGGCGCAGCAGTTCATGGCCGAAACCGGCAAGCCGGCACGCAAGGGTTTCGGTCGCAAGGCTGCGGCGAAAAAGGCGCCGGCCAAGAAGACGGCGGTGAAAAAAACCGTTGCGAAGAAGGCCGCACCGGCGAAAAAGGCGGCCGCCAAGAAGGCCACCGCAAAAAAAACCGTCGTAAAGAAGACCGCGGCGAAGAAAGCGGTGAAAGCAAGCTGATGATCCGGGCAATGCGTCGTTCCGGCGAAAGTCGGGATGACGCATCAAGGATTGTCCGGAAGCTCTCCAATCTGGCCCACTTGGTTGAAGCTTCGTGAGTCGGCGGCCTGCGACAGACCCTTAGCCGCCGTCTTCTTCCAGGGTGCGGCGCATCGCCTCCTGCTGCTTCTGCAGCTCGCCCTCCACCGCACGCGCCTTGTCGATCGGCTCCTGGATCGCGCGCTGCAGGGCCTTGTGTTCTTCCTTGGGGGCTGGCGGCGGCTCGCGGTCACCGCAGGCCGACAGTTGCAGGCAGGCCAGCAACAGCGGAAGGAGGAGGATGCGGGTCGGCTTCATGGTGTCGCCCTCTGTTCCGGGTTCCGGCTCAACAGTTGTACCGGCCAACCACGCAAGGTCGCCACACCGTGGATGGCCTCGATGTCGACGTCGATCTGCCGCTGCCGGCGACGCAACATGCCGATGTCCTCGTCGCCTTTCTCGATGCGCGCATCAAAGGCGGCACGTCGGGTTTCAAGATCCGCCAGGGCCTCGCCCAGACGATGGGCTTCGGCGTAGGACTCCGCCGTGCAAGCGGCATCTCCAGCCTCGCCGCTGCGCCCGGCGTTCCATCCGTCGAGATCCGAACACGCAGGCGCGGCGGACGCCGCCGGCGCCAGCAGCAAGGCAACAAGCGCGAAACGAATCGACATGGGCAATCCTCCGGACGATGGGCCTATATCCTATCGCCATCAGGGACTGCGGAGGCGCATATGACGAACCCACGCTGGCGGCTGGATGGCCAGACCGCTCTGATCACCGGCGCCAGCGCCGGCATCGGCCTGGCCGTGGCGCAGGAGCTGCTCGGGCTCGGTGCCGACGTGCTGCTGACGGCACGCGATGCCGAGCGCCTGGCTGATGTCGAAGCCGAACTGACCGACGCTTTTCCAGAGCGACAGGTGCTCGCGTATGCAGCGGATGTCTCGAACGCCGAAGACCGCCAGGCCCTGTTCGACTGGATCGAGGATGGCGGGCAGCCCCTGCAGCTTCTGGTTAACAACGCCGGCACCAATGTCTCGCGCGCCACGATGGACTACGCCGAAGACGAGTGGCGCGGCATCTTTGAAACCAACCTGTTCGCCACTTTCGAAATCTGCCGCTACGCCTACCCCCTGCTGCGCCGCCACCCGGCCAGCGCCATCGTCAACGTGGGTTCGGTATCCGGGCTGACGCACGTGCGTACCGGTGCGCCCTACGGCGCCAGCAAGGCGGCCCTGCACCAGCTCACCCGCAATCTCGCCTGCGAATGGGCGGACGAAGGCATCCGTGTGAACGCGGTGGCGCCCTGGTACATCCGCACCCGACGCACCGCGGGGCCCTTGTCCGATGAGGACTATCGCGCACAGGTACTCGAGCGCACCCCGATGGGGCGCACGGGTGAGCCGGAGGAGGTGGCCGCCGTGGTCGCTTTCCTGTGTCTGCCGGCGTCCAGCTACGTGACCGGAGAGTGCATCGCGGTGGACGGTGGGTTCCTGCGCTACGGCTTCTGAGAAGCGCACTGGCTCGCACTTGCGCAGCGTCGCGTGTCGCGATTCAGGTCATCCGGACGGGCCTGACGATAGACTGCGGTTCGCGTCACCCGCACCAGGGAGAGAGCCATGCCCGTCGCCAACCTGCTCCGCCACGTCCTCCGTGCCCTCGCCTGCGGCCTGCTGGCCACAGGTTTCTGCCTCCCCGCCAATGCAGCGTCGCCCATCGGGTTGCGGATCGATGCGCCCGATCTTTCCCGCCTGCGCATGCTCGATCCCGAGCAGGGCACGGTGCTGCGCTTGCAGGCAAACGCGATCAAGACCGCACCGGAAGTTGCTGACGAGGCGGAGTGGGCGATCCGTCGCGTGGAGGTCTACGCGGCCGATGCGCAGCTCTGGATCGCCACGGAGCATGGCCTCGAGCCGGCACCACGCAGCGACCTGCTGCACTTCATCGCCACCCGGGGTGACGAGCGCCTCGCCTTGTCGATGGCACCGAATCTCACGCACGGTACAGGCTTGCTGCTTGGCGAGGCCGGAAGTTTCTCGCTGACAGCCCACGCCCGATCCGACGGAAGCCTGATGCTCGACGGAACTCCCACCGATACGCCGCTGGCCGATGGCACGGTGCCGCAATTTGATTGCCTTGGCGGATTCGATGTCGATCAGGGACGGGACACTTCGGCGACTCTTGCCAAGCTCGGTGCGGGTGCCAGCCCCAAGGTCGCCGCCCGCCGCGTCACCCTGGCCATCGATACCGACAACGAGCTGATGCTGGAGAAGTTCTCCAACAACACCAGCGCCGCCAGCAACTACCTGGCGCAACTGGTATTGGGCATGAGCGCCATCTACGAAAAGGAGCCGGGCGACGGTGGCGCCAGGCTGAAACTGGAACTGGGCAGCTCGATCCTGCGCCCGTCCACCACGACCGACCCCTACCCTTCGACCAGCACGACGCCGATCGGCAGCCAGCTCGACGAGTTCGGCAACTACTGGGCGGCGAACTACAGCGGCACCGCGCGCGCCTTCGCCCTGCTGATTTCCGGCAAGTCGCCGGGGGCCTATTCGGCCCAGGGCATGGCGTGGCTGCTGACCTCGGGCACTTACTGCAGCAGGACCGCGAGCTACGGCGGCCATTACAGTGTCAGCCGGGTGTTCAAGTATTCCGGCGCCACCGCGGCGAACGATGTTTCGCTGGTGGCGCACGAGTTGGGGCACAACTTCGGCCTGGATCACACCCACTGCACGGCAGCCGGCGGTGGTGGATTCCTGGACCAGTGCTACTCGGGTGAAGGCTCCGGCTGTTATGTCGGCCCCACATCCTGCCCGGCTCCGGGCTCGGCACCGGGCGCACCCAAGGGCACGCTGATGAGTTATTGCCACGTCAACAGTTGTGGCGCCAACGTGCAACAGGTGCACCCGACCCAGGTCATCACGCTCAACAGCCGCATCGACTCGCAACCACCGAGCTGCGTGGTACCGATCAGCAGTCCGGTGAACCAGGCGCCCAGCATCAGCGCCCCATCCAGCATCACGGTGACCGAAGACGTGGCCACAGCGCTGGCCGGCATCTCGTTCGCCGACCCTGATGCCGGCAGCGGCAGCCTGACCGCAAGCTTCAACGTCCCCAGAGGTACGCTCACGGCCACCAGCAGCGCCGGCGTCACGGTTTCGGGCTCGGCCACTAATCGCACCCTGACCGGCACACTCACGACGCTCAACGCCTTCCTCGCCGCGAACAAGCTGAGCTACACCACCGCCCTCGACGACACCGCCAGCCTGACCCTGACGGTACTGATCAATGACAACGGCAACACCGGCAGTGGCGGTGCGAAAACCGACAGCAGGAATGTGACCCTGTCCGTTGCCGCGGTGAACGATGCCCCACGCATCAGCGCCCCCGGCAGCCTGCCGGTATTCAGTGTCGGCACATCGGTCGTGACGGGTGTGTCGTTTTCCGATGTGGATGCGGGCAATGGCACGCTGGAGGTCACTCTCATCGCACCCGCCGTCGTGACCCTCAGCGGCGGTTCGACGGGAACCGTCACTGCCACCGGCAGCGGCAATACCCGTGTGTTCAGCGGCAGGCTCGTCGATCTCAACGCCTATTTCGCCGCCGGCAATGTGGGCATGTCGGGCTCCGGCTTCACCGGTACCGGCACGCTGAACATCACCATCGACGACAAGGGCAATACCGGCTCGGGTGGAGCCAAGAGCGCGACCGCCAATGTCCTGCTGCACGGCGGGATCCTGTTCGCCAACGGGTTCGAATAGCGGGCGGCGCACGTCCGTCCGCGCATCGGCTTCAGCCGTTTGTCACGAGGCTTTCGGCTGGAATCCGTACGAAACCTTCCATCAGGATGCGCGCGCTGCGGCTCATCACCGCCCGGGTGACCGTCCAGCGACCATCCACCTCAGCCACCGAGGCACCTACACGCAAGCTGCCGGAAGGGTGTCCGAAGCGCACCGCTTCGCGCATGCCTCCACCGGCGGCCAGATTCACCAGGGTGCCGGGAACAGCCGCCGCGGTGGCGATCGCCACTGAGGCCGTACCCATCATCGCGTGATGCAGTTTCCCCATCGAAACCGCGCGCACGTTGAGGTCAATGTCGCCCGTGCCGACGGATTTGCCGCTGCTGGCGACATACGCCATTGGCGGGGCGACAAAGGCAACCTTGGGCGTGTGCTGGCGGCTGGCGGCCTCTTCGGGCCGCTCGATCAAACCCATGCGCAGCGCGCCCGCCACGCGGATGGCCTCCAGCTTTTCCAAAGCCGCTCTGTTTTCATTGATGGCCGGCTGCAGCTCCGTGCCGTCATAGCCGATGTCGGCGGCGTCGACGAAGATCGTCGGAATGCCCGCGCTGATCAGGGTGGCGCGCAGGCGGTCGACACCCGGAACATCAAGCTCGTCCACCAGGTTGCCGGTGGGAAACATCGCGCCGCCCGCCTCGCCTTCGTCCGCCGGATCGAGGAACTCCAGCACGATCTCGGCGGCGGGGAAGGTCACCCCATCCAGCTCGAAGTCCCCGGTTTCCTGCACCTTGCCATCGGTCACCGGCACATGCGCAACGATGGTCTTGCCGATGTTCGCCTGCCAGATGCGCACGGTGCAGATACCGTTTTCGGGAACACGTGCGGCATCGACGTAACCTGCGTGGATGGCGAACGCCCCGGCGGCCGTGGTGAGGTTGCCGCAGTTGCCCGACCAGTCCACGAAGTCGGTATCGATGCTGACCTGGCCATAGAGATAGTCCACGTCATGTCCAGCCACCGTGGCGGGCGAGACGATCACGCACTTGCTGGTGGACGAGGTGGCGCCGCCCATGCCGTCGGTCTGCTTGCCATAGGGGTCGGGCGAGCCGATCACGCGCTGGAACAGGCGGTCACGCGCCCGGCCCGGCACTCGACAGTCGGCCGGCAGGTCTTCCAGACGAAAGAAAACACCTTTCGAGGTGCCGCCACGCATGTAGGTGGCGGGGATGCGCAGTTGGGGGGGAGTGTTCATGGCAATGGCCTGTTCAAGGGCGCTTGACTGCGCCGTCAGCCGCCAAGGATAACGGCATCGGTGTGCCCGAATCGTGGAGCGGGCTCGCACGCGATCAGGTGTGCGGCAAAGACGGCACCGCCCGGCAGGATCGCAACACCTGTCGCGGCCAAGGCCGCTCCTGCGCACAGCACGGCATCGGTGGGTTCGCAGCCAAAAAAGAGGCCTCCCATGCGGGAGGCCTCGAAGTGTGCAGCGATGC
>CAZTXX010000140.1:0-6031 GCA_964617405.1 uncultured Aquimonas sp.
GTCCGGACATCTCCATCGCCACCGATTTCATCGTCGGCTTTCCCGGCGAGACCGACACCGACTTCGAGAAGACCATGAAGCTGGTGGACGAGATCCAGTTCGATGCGAGCTTCAGCTTCATCTACTCCCAGCGCCCCGGCACGCCGGCATCGAGCCTGCCCGACGACACGCCGGCCGATGTGAAGAAGGAGCGCCTGGCGCGCCTTCAGGCCGCCATCGACGCCAACACGCGGCGCATCGCCGAAGCCATGATCGGCACGGTGCAGACGGTGTTGATCGAGGGCCCTAGCCGCAAGAATCCCAACGAGCTGACCGGGCGCACCGAAAACATGCGCTACGTGAACTTCCCGGTGGCCGCCGACCAGCACGCACGCCTGATCGGCCAGTTCGTGGACGTGGTCATCACCGAAGTGATGACCTACTCCCTGCGTGGACGCATCACGGGGGTGTCGCAGCCAGTCGGCACCGCGGAAGGTGTTGTGCTGCAGCCCGACGCCGTTCCGGCTTAGACCCCATACTGTTGATTTAATCCATCGTCATCCCAGCGAAGGCTGGGATGACGGGACGGGGTTTTGTCACCAAGTGACCCGTATTGGGCTTAGACCGCCAGCCCGTAACTGCGCAGCAGGGCATCCGGTTCAGGCTCACGCCCGCGAAAAGCAACAAAGCTCTCCAGCGCCGGCCGCGAACCGCCCACCGCAAGGACCTCTTGCCGGTAGCGCGCGCCGGTATCGGCGTCGAACAACCCATTGTCCTCGAACGCAGAAAACGCGTCGGCCGCCAGCACCTCGGCCCAGAGGTAGCTGTAATACCCTGCAGCATAACCCCCGGCAAAGATGTGGCTGAAGGCGTGCGGGAAGCGCGCCCAGGCCGGTGGGCGGATCACGGCGACCTCGTCGCGCACCTCCTCCAGCAATTCCATCGTGCGCGCGCCGCGCGCCGGGTCGTATTCCAGGTGCAGGCGGAAATCGAACAGCGCAAACTCGAGTTGGCGCACCAGGAACATCCCGGCCTGGAAGTGGCGCGCGGCCAGCATCTTGTCGAGCAGCGCCTGCGGCAGCGGCTCACCGGTCTGCCAGTGGCGCGCGAACAGGTCGAGCGACTCGCGCTGCCAGGCGTAGTTTTCGAGGAACTGGCTGGGCAACTCCACGGCGTCCCATTCCACACCTTCGATACCGGCCACCGAGGGCAAATCAACCTCGGTCAGCATATGGTGCAGGCTGTGGCCGAACTCGTGGAACAGGGTGACGACATCATCATGGGTGAGCAGTGAAGGCATCGCGCCGGTAGCCGGGGCGAAGTTGCACACCAGGTAGGCCACCGGCAGCTGGAGGCCGTCGGCACGACGCATGCGGCTGCGGCACACGTCCATCCAGGCACCGCCGCGCTTGCCGGAGCGCGCGTACAGATCGACGTAGAAACCGGCGAGCGCGTCGCCTTCGGCGTCGAGCACTTCGTAATAGCGCACGTCCGGATGCCAGACGTCCACGCCTTCGCGGCGCACCAGCTGCAGGCCGAACAGGCGCGAGGCCACCTCGAACAAGCCGACCATCGCCGCCTCGGCAGGAAACCAGGGCTTGATGTCCTCCTCGCTGAAGGAAAACCGCTCCTGTCGCAGCTTCTCGCTGGCGTAGCCGATATCCCAGGGCTGCAGCTGCGCCAGGCCAAGCCGCGCGCGCGCAAACTCCGCCAGTTCCTCCAGCTCGCGCTGTGCCATCGGCCGGGCGCGCGCGGCCAGATCGTGGAGGAAACCCAGCACACGCTCCGGGGTGGCCGCCATCTTGTCCACCAGCGAAACCTCGGCGGCGTTGGCGTAGCCCAGGAGCCGCGCGGATTCATGGCGCAGGGCAAGGATCTGCTCGATGCGCGCACTATTGTCATGGGCTCCCGCCTGCGGGCCCTGATCGGAGGCGCGGGTCTGGTAGGCCGTCCAGACTTCCTCGCGCAACGCACGATCATCGGCAAAGGTCAGGATCGCGGTCACTACCGGCCCCTTGAGCGTGGCGAGGTGCCCACTCGTTCCGGCATCGGCCGCGGCCTGCGCCAGGAGCGCGCACGCCGATTCGGGCAGGCCTGCCAGCTCCGCATCGGACACCGGCCGCGTCCATGCGTCGGTGGCATCGAGCACCGCGCTGCCGAACTGCGTGGTCAGGCGGGACAGCTCGGCCTGGATCTGCGCGAAACGCTTGCGATCTTCGCTCTCCAACGCCACGCCCGAGAGCCGGAAGCCGCGCAGGCTGTCTTCCACCACGGTGCGGCTGGCGCGATCGAGCGCGGCGAATTCCGGGGCCTCGCGCACCGCCTTCACCGCTTCGTACAGGTCGCGGTTCTGGCCCAGCTCGGTGGCGTGCTCGGTGAGCTTTTCCAGCGCCTCCTCGTAGGCTTCGCGCAGTTCGGGCGAATCCTTCACGCCGTGCAGGTGGGATACCGGCGAGAAGGCGCGGCCCAGGCGCTCTTCCTGCACTTCCAGCGGCTGCAGGAGCGCGGCGAAGCTGCGTGCGCCGGGCTCGGCGACAAGACGCTCTACCGCCTCACGGTACTCGCCCAACAGTGTGTCGACCGCAGGCGCCACGTCGGCGGCGGAAATACGGGAAAAAGGCGGCAATTCGCCGTCGCAAAGCAGAGGATTGGCGGTGTTTTTCATTGCTCCGACATGGAGCACCCGCCGCGGGTTTTCAACCGTGGGCCGGGGAATGACTCCGGCCCACGGTCTTCAGCGCCAGATCACCGGTGTTGGACCCGGGAAGTAGACGGTGCCCGAGACGCCCAGCTGGCCCCGGGTGTTCGCGCCCCAGCAGTACGCCCGTCCCTGCGCATCCAACGCACAGGCATGCTGGCCGCCCGCGGCAATGGCCCGCACGCCGGAACCCATGCCCGATACCGGCGCCGGCTGCGCGTGGTCCGCCCAGGCGTCATCGCCCAGTCCGAGCCGGCCCTCCCAGCCATTTCCCCAGCACCACGCCGATCCCCCGGCGGTCAACGCGCAGGTGAAACCGTCCCCGGCGGAGATCTGCTCCACGGTGCCGGCAAGGCCCCGCACAGCCACCGGTTCGCTCCGCGACTGGCCCGGGGTGGTATCGCCATCGCCCAGCTGGCCATGGAAACCGTCGCCCCAGCACCAGGCCGCGCCGTTCACCAGGGCGCAGGTGTGCGTCTGGCCCGCGGTGATCTGCTCCGCGCCCGAAGGCAGGCCCTGCACGACGGCGGGAGTCGGGTGCCGGATCGTGTCGCCGGTCCCGAGCTGGCCGAAACCATTGCCGCCCCAGCAGCGCACCTCGCCACCCGTCATGAGGGCGCAGGTGTGGCTGCCGCCGGTCGCGATGGCGCGCGCGCCCTGGGTGATCCCGGAAACGGTGACCGGGCGATTGCTCGCGGTGGATGATCCTCCGCCGCCGAGCTGCCCGGAGTTGTTGGCGCCCCAGCAGCGGATGGCGCCCACGCCGGTGATGGCGCAACTGTGTGTCGGACCGACCGCCACCGCACGCACGTTCGACCCCAGGCCCTGGACTTCGGCCGGCGTGTCGCGGCTGACGAAGCTTCCGTCGCCGAGCTGGCCCCGATCGTTCCCTCCCCAGCACCACACCCGGCCGGATTCGCTGGCCGCACAAGCATGGGAGTCGCCAGCCGCGACCGCACGCATCGGGCCGGGCAGTCCTTCCACACGCTCCGGCCAGGACACCATGCCCGACCCGGCAAGCCCGGACTCGACCCAGCGGCTCCTGCCCCAGCACCACACGTCACCCGCAGCATCCAGGCCGCAGCTGTAGCCACTTCCGGTGCTGATCTGGCGATTGCCCTCACGCAGCAGGACGAAGTTCGCGGTGACCTGGCGCGCGCCCGACATCACCAGATCGCAGCTGTCCTTCCAACCGTCGCACGCGCCCGACCAGCTGACAAAGGCGGAGCCCGGCGCATCGCTCACCGCCATCAGGGTCAGCGGGGAACCGACGGTGCGCGAGACGGTGCAGGTCGAACCGCAGTCGACTCCTTCCGGCTCGCTGATCACCACGCCCGCGCCGCTACCGGCGATGGTGACCTCCAGTGGATATTCGGCCTCGTCGATGCTCAAGGTGACCGGAAGCGAACGGGGTCCGCCCGCACAGGCGATGTAGAACCCGCGGTCCCCCGCTGCCCACGCGTGCAGCGTGGTGCTGCTCCACTCTCCCTGCACCAGTTCGCCGCGGGGAATACGGAAGATGCCCACGTCGTCCGGGCTGCGGCGGATATGGCAGGTGGCGTTCGCTGGAACCTCATGCAAGGTCCAGCCAAGGCGCACTGGGGTACCCGATCCGCGCACGATGCGTTTCTGCACAAAACCCGTCGCGCTGTCCAAACGGAGCATCGCGCGCGGCCCCGGGTTCGGCACCGTGCTCCAGTCCACGGCCACCGGCTCGCGTCGGCTGACCCGGTCGCCGGCGCCAAGCTGCCCGGTTTCGCCATCACCCCAGCAGTACGCCGCGCCTTCGGCGGACACCGCGCAGCTGTGGCGGCTGCCGTTCGCCACGCTGCGCATCGCCGGCAGGCCGGGCACTGCGAGCGGCTGCGGGCTGTTTGCACCGGATGGCCGGGCGAGCTGGCCCTGCCGGTTGCTCCCCCAGCACCAGACCTTGCCATCACTGAACGTCGCGCAGGAATGATTGCCACCGGCGGCAATATCCAGGGCATCGAGCGGCAGATCGCTGACCGGCCACCGCGGCATTTCGAGCGAGGAAACGCCGGACTGCCCGAGCTGGCCGTCCAGGTTGTTGCCCCAGCACCGCACCACCCCGGCGCCGTCCAGGGCGCAGCTGTGCTGTTCGCCTGTCGAGATCGCGCTCGCGCCGCTGGCCAGGCCGGTCACCGCGACAGGCACAGTGCGGTCGCCGGCCACTGCCAGTTGCCACTCCCCGTCGCCGAGCTGGCCGTTGCCGCCGCGCCCCCAGCATTTCACCGCGCCGGTTTCGGTCAGCGCGCAGACGTGGCCACCGCCTGCCGCCAACTCGCGCACGGGTTCGGAAAGACCCTGCACGGCCTCAGGTACAAGGTGGTCTTCCAGCGTTCCATCCCCGAGCTGGCCCCAGGGATTGCGCCCCCAGCAGACCACGCCAGACCCACCCGCCGCGCAGGTGAAATTGCCACCAACGGCCACGGCGGTCACGCCGTGTTCGAGGCCACTGACCGGCACCGCGACATCGCGGTTCACCGTGGTGCCATCGCCCAGGCGGCCGCCGGCGTTGGCGCCCCAACAGTACACCCCACCTTCGCGAATCAGGACGCAGGCGTGATCGTCGCCGAGGCTCAACGCGGTGGCCGGGCCGGGCAGTCCACGCACCGCGACCGGCGTGGTGCGCAGGGCACGGCTGCCGTCGCCGAGCTGGCCGGACGCGTTCCAGCCCCAGCACCAGACCCCGCCGCCCTCGTCCAGCGCGCAGGTATGGCGCGTGCCGGCATCGACCGTGCGCAAGAGCGGCCCGGTATTGAGGGTCGCGGCCATCGCTGCCGACATCATCAACACGAGGGCCAGGACAAGAATCAATCCGATTGCGATATGTGAAGCCTGCAGCCAATCGGCTGATCGCACGTCCCTGACAAGGAATTGGTTCATGGGGAAACTCCTCAAAAGTCCACCCGTGCCCGCCCCTTCGGTCACGCCTGCCTGTTTGCCGCCACGCAAATGCGTTAGCGTTCGCGGCATGCTACCCCCCGCGCCGCCGCCAACACCACCCACCGGCAGCCCGGAAGCACGCCTGCGCTGCTTCCTCGCCGGGGTATCGCTGTTTGCCGACCTGCCAGCGGCCACTCTGGATGAATTGGCCGCGTGCGCCGAGAGCATCGCCCTGGCTGGCGGTGCGACCTTGTTCGAGCAGGATGAAGTCTCCGACGCCTTCCTGCTGCTGCGCTGGGGACGCCTCGCCGCCTGGCGTGCCGGCAGCGACGGACAAGCCCGACTGCTGGGCCAGATCAGCCCGGGAGAGTGCGTGGGTGAAGTCGGCCTGATCCTCGACCAGACGCGCACCGCCACCGTATTCGCGTTGCGCGACAGCGAGCTGGT
>CAZTXX010000141.1:0-6029 GCA_964617405.1 uncultured Aquimonas sp.
GCCAGCCGCCAGGGCCAGCGCGCGGCGGTGCGCCAGTTGATCGACGCGCTGGCCGCGGGCTTTGCGCGCTTGATTGAGCAGGGGCGGTGCCTGTCGGCCCCCGGATAGGGCGGGCATCTGATTGACTGGATCATCGCGACGATGCGGCGCGTGCAAGTCCGCTTCATGCCCTTGCGCTCAGCGGCTTCTCGGATTCGTCTCGGATGCTGGCGCCGGGATGACAATGTTTTGCGGCGGACGATTGAACCGCGCCGGTACCACGCTCATCACCGATCCCCATGAAACACTCCGACATCGACGCCGTGGATCTGAACCTGCTGAGAGTATTTGCTGCCCTGCTGGAAGAGGGCACCGCCGGTCGGGCGGCCATTCGGCTGGGCGTGACGCAGCCTGCGGTCAGCGCCGCGCTGGGTCGCTTGCGCCGGCTTTATGCGGACCCGCTGTTCGAGCGGACTGGTCGAGGCCTGCGTCCCACCGCCCGCGCCAACGAACTGGCCCCGTTGGTGGAGGAGGCCATGAGCCGATGCAGAGTGGCGCTGGCTTCGACGTTGGCAGACGATAACACCCGGGGCCGCTCCATCGGGATCGGACTGTCGGATGACTGCGAGATTGCCCTTGGCAGCACGCTCATTTCCCTGGTGGAGCAGTCGGCCCCGGGGGTGAGAATCATCTTCAGACAAACCCACAGCGCCGTGGTGCAGGACATGCTGATGGGCCATCACATCGACCTGGCGTTGACCGCCGGAGGCCTGGCGTCGTCCCTGATTTCAAGGCATCGGCTCGGCCGGGGCAACTATCTCTGCGTGGCCGGCAAAGACACCCCGATCCCTCGAACCGCGGCAGAGTATGCCGATCGACCCCATCTGCTCGTCTCCTCGAGCGGCTTCGTCGGCATCGTCGATGAAGGACTCAAGGCCGCGGGCCACAGGCGGACCATCAAGGCATCGACCTCGCACTTCGCGGCGGTACCCTTCCTGCTGATGGATTCGGACCTGATCACCACCGTACCCGCCCATGCCGCGCATGCCATGGCGCGCACTAGCGCGCTCCAGATGTTCGAGTGCCCGGTGGCCCTGTCCAGCTATGAACTGGAGTTGGGGCTGCGCGTGGGCAGCAAGCACGACAAGCTGCTGCAGATGGTCCGATCCCTGGTCGTCGACGCAGTCCATGCCCGTTTCAGGCTGTCATAGAGCCTGGGTTGTCGATGTACGGAAACCGATGCGTTCGCGCGGCGACTCGCGGCTTTGGCGTCGGCGTTTGATATCAATGAAATTTATATTAGATGTCCATTGAACGACATTGATTTATCTGACTGGCGATGGAATCATGCGAAGAACGACCACCACTGAAGGACTTCCACATGACCCGATCAACCGTTGCCGCTCTGCAGCTTGGCTCGCATCCCGAGGGCAAGACCAAGACCCTCGAACAGATTCTTTCCTTCGAGAAGCAGATCAAGGACGCCGCCGTCGAACTGCTGGTCATGCCCGAGGCCTTGCTGGGCGGGTACCCCAAGGGCGAGATCTTCGGGACCTATGTGGGTTATCGGCTTCCCGAAGGCCGGGCGGCATTTGAACGCTACTTCGCCAATGCCATCGACGTGCCCGGTCCCGAGACGTCCGAACTCGAAGGCCTTTCGGCCCGCACCGGCGCTCATCTGGTCGTTGGCGTGATCGAGCGCGTCGGCAGCACACTGCATTGTTCGGCGCTGTTCATTGCTCCGGATGCCGGCCTGGTGGCAACGCACCGCAAGCTGATGCCGACCGGAGGCGAGCGCCTGATCTGGGGGCAGGGCGATGGCTCGACCCTGCCGGTGATCAACACACCGGTGGGCAAGATCGGAGCCGCCATCTGCTGGGAGAACCACATGCCGCTGCTGCGCACGGCCATGTACGCGAAGGGCATCGAGGTCTGGTGCGCCCCCACGGTGGACGAGCGTGAAAATTGGCAGGTTTCCATGCGCCACATCGCGCACGAGGGGCGCTGTTTTCTGGTCAGCGCGTGCCAGGTCCAGCCGTCGCCCAAGCAGTCGGGCGTGTCGGTGCCGCACTGGGACGAGGATCGGCCACTCATTCGCGGCGGCAGCGTGATCATCAACCCCATGGGCGAAATCGTCGCAGGGCCCTTGATCAACGAGCCTGGGCTGCTGGTCAGCCAGATCGACCGGTCCGAACTGGTGAAGGCCCGCTATGACTTCGACGTGGTCGGTCACTATGCGCGGCCGGATGTCTTTACCCTGATCGTCGACGAAAGGGCGAAGGCGCCTGTCGTTTTCAACCAGTGACTCTGGGACCGCTTTCAGGGGACGCCCGGCGGGTGCGACCGATATCTCTGGGCAAGCGCAATCGCGGCGCTGCAGGCGCCCACGCAGGCAGGTCCGTGAGCGACTCGAGCACATCCCGCCTTCTGGGCGTGCTGGGCGGCATGGGGCCGCTCGCGACGATCGACTTTCTGCGCAAGCTAATCGATGCGACGCCGGCCAAGACCGATCAGCAGCACGTTCCGGTGCTGACCGCGTCCATTCCGCAGATTCCCGACCGCACCGCCGCCTTTCGGGGCAAAGGCCAGTCACCGCTGCCGGCCATGATCGACAGTGGCAGGCGCCTGGTCGCGGCGGGTGCCGCGCTGATCGTCATGCCGTGCAACACCGCGCACCTGTGGTTCGAGCCGCTGCGGGCGGCCCTCAACGTGCCCATGTTGCACCTGGTGGATGCCGCGCTGGATGAGGCCAGCGCGTTCGTCGGCGCCGATGAAAGCCTGGGCCTGCTGGCCACGGAGGGCACCATCGCATCAGGCCTGTACGCCAGCCGCAGGCGGTCGGATGGCGGTCCCATTCGATGGCTGTTGCCGACACCCCGCGAAATGGCCGAGTGGGTGACACCGGGCATCGCGGCCGTGAAGGCCGGCGACGAGGCGCTCGGCCATGACTTGCTGGCGCGAGCTGCGGACGCGCTCGGGCGGCGCGGCGCCGACGCGATTGTTCTGGGTTGCACGGAAATCCCCTTGGTGCTGGACGGTGCCGACGTGCCGTGGCCGACCGTCGATGCCACGCGCTCGCTCGCGCGGCGCTGCGTCGCGTGGTCCTTGTCCACCGATCGGTCAGGGATGGGCTGAGGAGCGCTGCACCCGGTTGGGCACCGCGTCAACACGAATGCACTTTGGCTCTCTCGCGAGAGCCTTGATGCGCACCGCGCCAGGCACCCTGAGATTGGCCTTGAGGACTACTTGCGGATTCCCGATATCGTGCGCAACGCGGCGGTGTGGGGCGGTCACTCGCCGCGCCGCTATTTGCTGCTTCACGTGGGTGGCAAAGCCTATCGCGCCGCGATCAAGACCAGCCAGAATCACGATGAGGCGTGGTTTCTGTCGCTCGTCGTGAGCACCAAACAAAAACCGCCCAAGGAGGCGATCTTGTTGCGCGAAGCAACCGCCGGCCCAGGTTGGCGACCCTGATTGCCTCATCGACGCTTTCGCGCCGGGCAAGTCAGCCTGATAACGCCGGCAGTTAAATCGCATTTTACCGCAGTCACTGAAATCAAAGGAGTCCAGGCATGGCCGGCGCCCGCTTCACCCTCGACACCAGCACTCTGAAGCCGCTGGAGGCGCGCGTGCGCATCATGGCCGGCATGGACACCAGCGCCCTGATGCCGCGCCTGGGCGAATACCTGCTGCGCAGCACGCAGGATCGCTTCAAGTCCCAGACCGCCCCGGACGGCGCCGCCTGGGAAGCGCTGGCGCCGCGCACCGCCAAGCGCAAGAAGTACAACCCGGACAAGGTGCTCACCGAGCGCGGTTTCCTGCGCAAGGGCATCGTCTGGCAACTGCTGAACCAGACCACGGTCGAGATCGGCAGCAACCTCAAGTACGCCGCCACCCACCAGTTCGGCCGCGGCAACATCCCCGCACGCCCCTTCCTCGGCCTGAGCGATCAAGACCACCGCAAGATCGGCGCCATCATCCGCTCGTGGGCCGCCGATCTGGGCTTCAAATAAGCCTCTGCAGCGTGTTGCAGCCTCGGAAATTCGTTTTCCGAGCCCGTTTCCATTTTTTCCCTTCGGTCCCCGAAAATTTCGATTTATCGCACCGATTGCCCTGGAAATATCTCATCTCTGATCAACCGCGCCCGAGCGCAGGAAACCGCTGCACGCGTCTTCGACCAGGTCGAGCACCCGCTCGAAGCCTTCGGCGCCGCCGTAGTACGGATCGGGCACCTCGGATACGCGGTGGCGAGCGCAGAAGCTGCTCAGGCGACGCAACTTGTGCGTCAGCCCCGGCGGACACAAGGCGCGGGCGGCGCGCTCGTTGGCGGCGTCCATCACCAGCACCCAATCGAAAACGTCGAAGTCGTGGCGCGTGAGTTGCCGGGCGCGCTGGGCACTCAAGTCGTAGCCCCGCCGCAAGGCGTGCTCTTGCGTGCGGGCATCGGGTGGGGCGCCGACGTGGTAGTCGTGCGTGCCGGCCGAATCCACGGCAATGCGATCGGCCAACCCGCCAACCTGCACCAACTTCTCC
This sequence comes from uncultured Aquimonas sp., assembly GCA_964617405.1. Taxonomy (GTDB): domain Bacteria; phylum Pseudomonadota; class Gammaproteobacteria; order Xanthomonadales; family Xanthomonadaceae; genus Denitratimonas. The sequence continues at coordinate 4,513 of CAZTXX010000141.1, forward strand.
AGCACCCCGTGCGCCGTCGGGCTGCGGCAGATGTTGCCCATGCAAACCATCAGCACCCGGACTGGAGGGTGTTTGTCACGTGGGCTGTTACTCTTCATTCGATAGCTGCTCTGGCTTGATGTGCAAGCGTTGGCGGGTGAGTTGGCGTCGAATCCACCGCCATCAGAACGGCCGCTTGCCGCCGCCCGGACCGCCCAAGCCCGGCGGCATGCCGCCGCTCATCAGGCCTTTCATGCCCTTCATGCCACCCATGCGCTTCATCATCTTCATCAGGCCGCCGCCCTTCATTTGCTTCATCATGCCCTGCATCTGCTCGAATTCCTTGAGCAGGCGGTTGACTTCCTGCACCTGCACGCCGGCACCAAAGGCGATGCGGCGCTTGCGGCTGGCCTTGAGCAGCTCGGGCTTGCGGCGCTCTTGCGGCGTCATGCTGTTGATGATGCCTTCCTTGCGGCGCACGTCCTTTTCGGCGCGGCTCAGATCGGCTTCGCTGGCCTTGGCCGCCATCTGCGTGGGCAGCTTGTCCATCAGGCTGGACAACCCCCCCATCTGCTTCATCTGCTGCAACTGGCCCAGAAAGTCCTGCAAATCAAAACCGCTGCCGCTCTTGACCTTCTCGGCCAGCTTCTTGGCGGCCTCAATGTCGACGTTGGCCGTGACCTGCTCGACCAGGGCCAGCACGTCGCCCATGCCCAGGATGCGGCCGGCGTGGCGCTCGGCGTCGAACACCTCCAGGCCGTCGATCTTCTCGCTGACGCCGGCAAACTTGATCGGCGCGCCGGTGATCTGCCGCACCGACAGCGCCGCGCCGCCGCGCGAGTCGCCGTCCATCTTGGTCAGCACGATGCCGGTGAGCGGCAGCGCCTCCTTGAAGGCGCGCGCGGTGTTGGCCGCGTCCTGGCCCTGCATGGCGTCGACCACAAACAAGGTCTCGACCGGGTTCAGCGCGGCGTGCAGGGCCTTGATTTCCTGCATCAGCGCCTCGTCGATGGCCAGCCGACCCGCGGTGTCGACCAGCAGCACGTCGTAGAAGTGCTTCTTCGCATGGTCGAGCGCGGCGCGGGCGATGTCGACCGGCTTCTGCTCGGGGCTGGAGGGGAACCAGTCGGCCCCAGCCTGCGCGGTCACGGTCTTGAGCTGCTCGATCGCCGCTGGGCGATAGACGTCGCCCGACACCGTGAGCACCTTCTTCTTGCGCTTTTGAATCAGGTGGCGCGCCAGCTTGGCCGTGGTGGTGGTCTTGCCCGCGCCCTGCAGGCCGGCCATCAGCACCACGGCGGGCGGCTGCGCGGCCAGGTTCAGGTCGGCCACGCCCTCGCCCATGGTCGCGGCCAGTTCGCGGTTGACGATACCCACCAGGGCCTGGCCGGGCTTCAGGCTGCCCAGCACCTCCTGGCCCAGCGCCTTGTCTTTCACGCGGGCGATGAAGTCACGCACCACGGGCAGCGCCACATCGGCCTCCAGCAGGGCCATGCGCACCTCGCGCAGCATGTCCTGCACGTTGCTTTCGGTGATGC
>CAZTXX010000142.1:0-6029 GCA_964617405.1 uncultured Aquimonas sp.
TCGATGGCGCCGGAGGTTTCCAGCGACACCTCGAAGCCGGCGTCGCACAGGCGTTCAAGCAGGACCAGGCAGCGCTTTTGCGCGAGCGGCTCGCCGCCGGTGACGCAAACGTGACGCACGCCGAAAGCGCGTGTTTCGGTGACGAGGGAATCGATGCTGCGCCACTGCCCGCCATGGAAGGCGTAGGCGGTGTCGCAATAGGTGCAGCGCAGCGGGCAGCCGGTGAGGCGGATGAACACCGTGGGCCAGCCCGCGTCGCGGGCTTCGCCCTGCAGCGAGAGGAAGACTTCGGTGATGCGCAGCCGCAGCACCTCAGGGTCTGCGGCGTCCATCGTCGCAGGCCGGCTCAGTGTCGCCCTTCGAGCCGCAGCGCGCGCAGGCGGCCTTGCGCAAGACGCGCCACGGTGCTGTCGGGATAGGTCTCGATCACGCGGTTGAGCGTGGCCTCGGCCTGATCCCAGTTGCGCAGCTCGTAATGGCAGTAGCCAACCTTGAGCAAGGCGTCGGGCACCTTGTTGCTGGCCGGGAACTGCGACAGCAGGCGCTCGAACGATTCCAGCGCAATCGGGTAGTTCTGGGTGACGTAATAGGATTCGCCCAGCCAGTACTGTGCGTTGGGAGCGAACTCGCCATTGGGATGCTGTGCGAGGAATGTCTGGAAACGACGCGCCGCTTCGGCGTACTGCCCGTTCTTGAGCGCATCGAATGCCGCGTCATAGGCGGCGCGCTCGGCTGCCGGATCGGACACGGTTTCGGTATTCGCGGCGGTGGCATCACCACCGAGCGGCGACGACTGCACGCCACCATCCACGGGCGCGCGTACCTGGGGCTCTTCCATCACCGAGCCGACGACACCACCCAGGGAACCGCCCGCCACGGGCTCGGGATCAATCAGGCGTGATCCGGATGCGGCACCACCGGCGGAACCACCTTCAAGACGCTCCAGTCGCGAATCGAAATCCGTGGCCAGATCGCGGTTCCTGCGCTCCATTTCACGCAGCTTGAAATCCTGCTCCTCGATCATGCCGCGCAGGGCCTGCACTTCGGATTGAAGCTGGGTCAGGCGGTTGAGCAGTTCGAGATTGGCGTCGGGCGTGGTGGCGGTCTGTTGCTGCTGGCGCTCAAGCAGGGCCACACGATCGGCGAGGCTCAAGCGGCCACTCTGGGCGAAGGCCGTCGAAAAGAACGCAGCAGTGGCCCAGAGGACCACTGCTGCGCAGGTGACGCAAATGGAGCGCGACATCGACATCGATTACTTGGCGGTGTAGACGATCTCGACGCGGCGGTTCTGGCTCCAGCAGGACTCGTTGGAAGCCGTGCAGACCGGACGCTCTTCGCCGTAGCTGACCACGTTGAGCTGGCCGGCCGAACCACCATTGGCCTGCATCGCCGAGGAAACGGCGTTGCCACGGCGCTCACCCAGACCCATGTTGTACTCACGGGTGCCACGCTCGTCGGCATTGCCTTCCAGCGTGATGCGGGCCGACGGGCGGTCGCGCAGGTACTTGGTGTGGCAGTTCACGATGGCGGTGAACTCCGGCTTCAGCACGTCCTGGTCGAAATCGAAGTAGACCACGCGCTGGCGCAGGCAGGAATCGGTGTCGAGGTCGGACGGGGTGTACTTGCCGTCGGAAACCGGCGTGGTGTCAACCACCGGCGGGGTATAGGGCTCGGGTTCGGGCTCGACCTGCTTGGTCTTCTTGGTGCAGGCAGCAACCGACAGGACGAGAACGGAAACAAGGGCGACGCGAAACAGGGTATTCATCGAAACGCAATCCTTGGAGGCGTGAGGTGATCGGGGAACGAATCTAATGATTATTTAACAAAGCCCGTCCAACGCGCTTACCGCTGCCTGAATGGTGACCAGGCGGGCTCCCGGACGTCACCATCGGCTAGAACCAGACGCTGACGCACGCGGGCGTCAGCGGATACGACATAGAGCACGCCTCGCTGATTCTCGCGCGCGGCGTACAGGATCATGCTTCCATTCGGGGCGAAGCTTGGCGATTCATCCAAGTTGCCGGGCGAGACGAGGAGCGCGTCCTTGCCGTTGCCAAAACCCCTGTCGAGAACCGCTATACGATACACGTTTCCGGCACCTTGCGCCATGGCGATGCGACCACCGGGCGCCAAGGTGGCGCGCGCGTTGTATTGACCGCCGAAGGTGACGCGCTGGGCTTCTCCGCCGCCCACCGGCACTTCATAGATCTGCGGCTTGCCGCCACGGTCGGAGGTGAACAGGATGCTGCGGCCGTCTTGCGAGAACACCGGCTCGGTATCGATGCTCCAGTGGTTGGTGAGCTGGGTCAGTGCACGGCTGGCCAGGTCCATCACGTAGATTTCCGGGTTGCCGGTGCGCGACAACGCCAGGGCGAGCCGGGTGCCATCGGGTGAAAAGGCCGGTGCGCCGTTGATGCCCTTGAAACTGGCCACCACCTCGCGCCCACCGGTTGCAAGGTTCTGGATGTAGATCGAGGAGGCACCGCGCTCGAAGCTGACATAGGCCAACTGCCGCCCGTCCGGGCTCCAGGCCGGCGACAGCAGGGGCTCACGCGAGCGCACCACGGTCTGCGGGTTGTAGCCGTCGGCATCGGCGATCATCAGCGAGTAAACGATGTCGCGCCCGGTACCCACGGCGGTGACATAGGCCATGCGGGTCCAGAAGGCGCCGCGCACGCCGAGGATCTTTTCGTACACCTGGTCCGCCACCTGATGGGCGATATCGCGCATGTTGCCGGGGCGCCCATTGAGCGCCAGGCCAAGCAGACGCTCCTGCTTGGCCACGTCGAACAGTTCGAACTCGGTGCGGTAGCCACCGCTTGCGGGGTCATCGAGGATACGCCCGATCAGGAGGTAATCTTGCTTGAGCAGGCGCCAGGTGCCGAAGTTGACGTCGGACTGGCGCACCGGATGCTCCACGAGGTCGCGGTCGGCCAGGGTGCGGAAGGAACCGGAGCGGTTGAGGTCGGCACGCACCACGGCGGCGACATCGGTATCGGGTGCCACCTGCACGCCGAGGTAATCGAACGGCACCACGGCGATCGGCAAGGCGGCCGCGCTGCCGCGGATCGGATCGATCTCCAACGTCTGGGCCTGCAGTTGGCCCAGCGGCAAGGCCAGCAAGGCGAGCGCAAGAAGGATACGGATCATCGTTCACAGACCTCGACGGGATAACAGAAGGGAATGCTGAGCTTGCGCTGGAACACGCTTTCGTAGCCGCGGTAAGGTAGCGCCTCGCGCATGAGCGCCGCCTCAATGGAACGCAGCGTCAGCGCATCGGTCGGGCAACGGGAAAAATCCAGCCCACTCACCTGCCCGCCCACCATCTGGGTCACACCGACATAACAACGCAGGCCGGGTTGCAGGTTGTCCGGACGCAACCAGTTGCGGTCGACCTGCTGCTGGATGGCGAGCTGGTAGCGCCCCAGCAGGCCATCATCACGCCCTTGGTTGCCGAGCCGGTCCGAAGGCGGCGCGGTGGATGCGGGGGAAGCCTGATCGGCGGCCTGCTGGCGCAGGTCGGAAAGCTGCTTGAGCTTTTCCTCTTCGAGCTTGCGGCGCTTTTCGGCCTCCTCGCGTTGGCGACGGATATCGGCCAGCTGCTTGTCGCGTTCGGCCTGCTGCTGCGCAAGGCGTTCGCGGCGTTCGGCTTCCTCTTTCCGCTTCTGCTCGTCGAGCAGCACCTGCTCCTGGCGGCGGCGCTCTTCCTGCTCGCGGCGCGCATCCTCGGCCTTTTGCGCGGCCTCGCGCACCACGCGCTCCTGGTCCACCACATCGGGCTTGGCCACCGGCGCCTGCGGCTCTGGCTGGGGCGGCTGCTGCGCCTGTTGCGGGGCGGGCTCGGGTTTTGGCTGGGGCTTGGGCTGTTGCGGTGCAGGCTGTGTTCGCGCGGCAGGCGGGGGCGTGCTCGAAGGCGGGGTGAGGGTTTCGGACAAGACCGCCTCGATCGCGCCACCGGCAACCGACAGCGGCGCCTGTTCGCGCTGGAACAGCACGCCGACCAGCAGCAATGCAAGCAGCCCCAGATGCAGGCCGATCGCCAGCAGCAGCGCGCGCAGTTCGTCGCGACGGTCTTCCATGCCGATCAGCGCCCTGCCGAACCCGCCGACTCGCCCATGAAGGTGATGCGCACCACGCCTGCACGCTGCAAGGTGGCCATCGCCCCGTAGATCAGCGAGTACTGGGCACCCATGTCACCGGCGATGTAGACGGCCGTCTGCGGCTCCTGGCGCACGAAGGCGCCGATGCGCGCCTCCAGCGCGGCCTCGTCGAGCTCCTCGGCAGCCTGGCCCTGCAGGGTCAGCAGGTAACGCCCGTCCTTCGTGACCGCGACGATGATCGGATCCTTGGGCGCCTCCATCGCGCGAGCGTTGGCCTCCGGCAGCTTCACGTCCACGCCAAGGCGCAACAGCGGCGCGGTCACCATGAAGATGATGAGCAGCACGAGCATCACGTCGATATAGGGGACGACGTTGATCTCGGCCTTCAGCCGGCGTGGCCGGCGCTTGCGCATGCTCATACTCATCGGTTCATCTCTTGCTGGAGGCCCGCGTGCGGGCGCGCCGGATCAGTGGAGGCGGCGGAGTGGTGGCGGCTCAATGCTCATCCTGCGGCGACTGGCGCTGCAGGATGGAGCTGAATTCCTCGGCGAAAGCCTCGTAACGCACGCTGATTCGGTCCACCTTGGTGGCGAAGCGGTTGTAGGCCCATACCGCCGGGATCGCGGCAAACAGACCCATCGCGGTAGCCACCAGTGCCTCGGAAATGCCTGGCGCCACCGTGGCGATGGTGGCCTCCTTCATCGAGGCCAGCCCGTGGAAGGAAATCATGATGCCCCACACCGTGCCGAACAGGCCGATATAGGGGCTGATCGAACCGACGTTGGCGAGCAGCTCCAGATTGCTTTCCAGGCCGTCCACCTCGCGCGCCAGACTGGCTCGCATGGCGCGCTGCGCACCTTCGATCTGGGTGCGCGAATCCATGCCGCGCTTCTGGCGCAGGCGCGCGAATTCGCGGAATCCCGCTTCGAAAACCGCCGCCAGGCCGGCTGGTCGACGCTCGCTGCCGGAAACCTGCCGGAACAGCGCGGCCAGATCGCCGCCTGACCAGAAGCTTTCCTCGAAGTCGTCCGCTGCCCGATGTGCATCACCCAACACCTTGTGCTTGCGGAAAATGATCGCCCAGGAGGCGACCGACGCCAGCAGCAGCAAGGCGATCACCAGTTGTACCGGAAGGCTCGCGTGCAGGATGAGCTGGAGGTAGTCCAGCCCCGCGCCTGGTGCCGCCGGCAGATCGGGAATCGCCACGTCCGACGCGGAGGGAGCGGCCGCGGGCGCGGCTGATTGCAGCAAGGCGAGAAACATCATCTGGGGGTCAACCTTCGTCAACGGAATTTTGTGGTGCCACGGCCAGCCAGGCAGGCAAGGCGCGCGGGCGGAACGTGGATGCGGTGAGGCAGGCGACACGCACCTCGGCCTGCAACAGCACACGCGCATCGGCCGGGCGCACGATGCACTGGGCAAACGTCATGCTGGCGCGCTTCATCTCCAGCAGCCGTACCTGCACATCAAGCGCATCGTCCAAGTGTGCGGGAGCAAGGAAGTCCAGCGTCATGCCGCGCACGGCAAACACCACATCCTCCCGTTCACGCATGGCCTGCTGCGAAACGCCGAACGCGCGCAGCCATTCGGTCCGCGCGCGCTCCAGGAAACACACGTAGGCGGCGTGATAGACCACGCCGCCCGCATCGGTATCTTCCCAATACACCCGTATCGGGAGGCTGAACGAACGGGAATGGGGAATCGGGAATGGCGAATCGCTCAAAACAGCGCTCCGGATTCTCCACTTCCCGGGTCCGATTCCCGCACCTTGGACGGCAATCCAAGGTGCCGATACGCCTTGGCGCTGGCCATGCGGCCGCGGGCGGTGCGGACCAGATAACCCTGCTGGATCAGATAGGGTTCGATCACGTCCTCCAGGGTGCCGCGCTCTTCGCTCAGCGCCGCAGCGAGGGATTCGATACCCACCGG
>CAZTXX010000143.1:0-6022 GCA_964617405.1 uncultured Aquimonas sp.
ACTGGCGCACCATGCCCATGTACTCGTTGTTGAGGATGAAGATCTTGATCGGCAGCCGGTACTGCACCGCGGTCGAGAGCTCCTGCATCGTCATAAGCACGCTGGCCTCGCCGGCGATGTCGATGACCAGTGCTTCGGGATGCGCCACCTGCACACCGACCGCGGCCGGAATGCCGTAACCCATGGTGCCCAGACCACCCGAGGTCATCCAGCGGTTGGGCTTGTCGAAGTGGAAGTGCTGGGCCGCCCACATCTGGTGCTGGCCGACCTCGGTGGTGATATAGGTTTCGCGCTCACGGGTCAGGGCGTAGAGGCGCTCGATCGCGTACTGCGGCTTGATGGTCGTATCGGATTTCAGATAAGCCAGCGAGCGCCGTGCGCGCCAGCCGTCGATCTGTTCCCGCCACTGTTCGCGTGCGGCCGTGTCGATTTCCGACACGCGCGGCGCCACGCCCGCCACCAGGGCTTCCAGCACGTTGGCGCAATCACCCACGATCGGCACCTCCACCCGCACGATCTTGTTGATCGAGGAAGGATCGATGTCGATATGGATCTTTCGCGAACGCGGCGAGAAGGCATCGAGCCGCCCGGTGCAGCGGTCGTCGAAGCGCGTACCGACGGCCACCATCACGTCGCACTCGTGCATCGTCAGGTTGGCTTCGTAGGTGCCGTGCATGCCGAGCATGCCTAGCCACTGCGGGTCGCTGGCCGGGAACGCGCCCAGACCCATCAGTGTGGAGGTCACCGGATAGCCGGTCAGTGAGGCAAGCTTGCGCAGCAGCTCCGACGCACGCGGACCCGAATTGACCACGCCGCCACCGACATAGAACACCGGGCGCTTGGCTGAAAGGATCAGTTCGACCGCCTGCGCGATACGCGCCGGATCCCCCTGGGTTTGCGGCTGGTAGGTCGGATGCACCAGACCTTCACGCCGGCCGACATAGGTGCCACGCTTGAACTGCACGTCCTTGGGAATGTCCACCACCACCGGACCGGGGCGGCCACTGGTGGCGATGTGGAAGGCATCGTGCAGGATGCGCGCGAGGTCGTTGACGTCGCGCACCAGGAAGTTGTGCTTGGTGCATGCCCGGGTGATGCCCACGGTGTCGCATTCCTGGAAGGCATCGGTGCCGATCAGGTGGGTTGGCACCTGGCCGGTGATGCACACCACCGGGATCGAGTCGAGCATCGCATCGGCCAGGCCGGTGACGGCATTGGTGGCACCGGGCCCGGAGGTGACCAGCACCACGCCCGCCTTGCCGGTGGAACGCGCATAGCCTTCGGCGGCATGCGCCGCACCCTGCTCGTGGCGCACCAGGATGTGCTCGATGGCGTCCTGCTGGAAGAGCACATCGTAAATCGGAAGAACCGCGCCACCGGGATAGCCGAAAATATGCTCGACGCCCTGCTCCTGCAGCGCGCGAACGATGATTTCTGCACCTGTGGGTTGCTGCTCTGACATGACCGGGGTACCTGCAATCGATAAGAAGCGAGCCTTGCCAAAACCGAGGCGGACTCGCGCCCGTTATCACACATTTGCGGCAGTGCATCAAGTGGCAAACCCCGCCACTTGGCGCTTTTTGGCAAATTTCGTTTGCATGGCAACAGAAGCGGCACCGCGCCCACCCACCCCGGGATGAAAGACGCGCACCAACAAAAAGGGCCGGCGATTGATCGCCGACCCTTTTTCATCCAGTGCCGCGGACGTCTTACTTCTTGACGATTTCCAGCAGCTCCACCTCGAACTTGAGGGTGGAATTCGGGCCGATCGGGCCCGGGGTGCCGCGGTCGCCATACGCCAGATCCGACGGGATCCACAGCGTGTACTTGCTGCCCACCGGCATCAGCTGCAGGGCTTCGGTCCAGCCCGGGATCACCTGGTTCAGCGCGAATTCGGCCGGCTGGCCACGATCCACCGAGCTGTCGAACTTGGTGCCGTCGAGCAGGGTGCCGGTGTAGTGCACCTTCACCGTGTCGGTGGCGGTGGGCTTGGCGCCCTTGCCCTGGGTCACGACCTGGTACTGCAGGCCCGAAGCGGTGGTGCTCACGCCCTTCTTGCCCTTGTTGCCGGCGAGGAAGGCTTCGCCTTCGTCCTTGTTCTTCTTGGCGGCCTCGGCCTGATCGGCGGCGTGCTTGGCCTGCAGGCGCTCGGCAAAGTTCTTCTGGACCTCACCCGCCTCTTCCTGCGACAGCAGCGGCGTGCCGCCCTTCAGCGTGGTTTCGATGGCCTGGAACAGCACCGGCAGATCGACTTCGTCCTTGATCTGCTGCAGCGAGGCGCCGATCTGCATGCCGACCATGTAGCTGGCCTTGTCGCGCTCGGTGTCGAGCTTGTCTTTCGAAAAGGCGACGCCGGAAACGCCAAAGGCGGCGACCGTGGCGGCGGCGAGGAGCGTATTGCGCAGGGTACGATTCATCGATGACTCCAATGGAAACTCGAAAAACGCCCGCGAGGCGGGCGCGTGAAAGGGCGGGATATTCTGGGGCCCGACGCCGGGCCATGCAACGCCGAGGCCTTCGACCACGCGAACCGCGTCGGGTTCACTGTGCCGATGGCGCCGATTCAGCCACCATCGGCGCGGGTTCGGCGAGCAGTTCCTCGACCCTGGCCAGAAGCCTGGGATCGTCCGGCGTGGTGCGGCTGCCGAAGCTTGCCACCACCTCGCCGCGGCGGTTCAACAGGTACTTGTGGAAGTTCCACCCCGGCGCCTCGCCGGTCGCCTCGCGCAAGGCCTGGTACAGCGGCGCGGCGTTCTTGCCTTTCACGTGGAGCTTTTCATACATCGGGAACTTCACGCCGTAGGTCAGCGTGCAGAACTCCTGGATCTGCTCCTCGGTGCCCGGCTCCTGCCCCAGGAAATCATTGGACGGGAACCCGAGCACCGCGAAACCACGCGGCGCAAGACGCTCGTGCATCGCTTCCAGGCCTTCGTACTGGGGCGTGAAACCGCACTTGCTGGCGGTATTGACGATCAACAGCACCTTGCCCTGGTGCTTGCACAGGCTTTCCGGCGTCTTGCCGGCCAGCGGGCGCAGTTCGCGATCGAGCAGCGCGCCGCACTCCGCCGCCTGCGCGGCAAACGGCAAGCAGACCGACGCCAACGTGGCAAGCAGGATGGTTCGAACCAGGGTAGATTTCATGGCTGTGGTCTCCTGACAGGGCGACAGGATAGCGCTGCGGCCGGGATCGCGCGCGCCGCCCCACTCGGCTGCATGGGGCGGCGACGACCGACAGGCCTGTCGCCACCGTACGGCTTTTACACAGGTCGCCAGACCATCACCCACCTCGGAAATCACCCCTGGCACAGGAAAGACATCCGAAAATCCCTTAAATAACAGTCTTTACACATATATCTATTGAAATATCATCGTTGCGCCCTGATTGTGGAATAGCCGTCAGTTGGCGGTTTCAATCAGGAGCCCCGATCATGAAAACCCTATCCCTTGCCTGTGCGCTGGCCCTTGGCCTCTCGCTCACGGCCCTGGCACCCGTCCAGGCGGAAGAACACACTTCCACAACGATGCAACAGGCCACCACCCAGCTCGCGCCACAGTTGCATGTAGCGATGCGCGCCTTGTGGCATGGCCACGTCGATGGCACACGCGCTTATGCGATGGCGGTGCGCGCAGGTGATACCGCAGCCGCCAATGCCGCCGCCGATGCGACGGTCGAGAACGCGAAACAGATCGCGGCCGCCGTTGCCGGTGTCTACGGCGAAGACGCCGGCAACGGCATCATGGATTTGCTCGCCGGCCACTGGGGCGGCGTCAAGGCCATGACCGATGCCGAGAAGGCCGGTGACAAGGCCGCCGGCACGAAAGCCTTCACCGATCTGACCGCCAATGCCGATGCCATCGCGAAGTTCCTGTCCGGCGCCAATCCGAACCTCACCGAAGCCGGCGTGCGCGGACTGCTGGTGATGCATATCGCCGACCACCAGGCTCAGATCCATCAGATCATGACCGGCGACTTTGCCGCGGAAGCCAAGACCTGGGTGCACATGCAGGCCCATATGGATACGCTGGGCGACGCACTCGCCGACGCCATCGCAAAGCAGTTCCCAGACAAGGTTTCATGAACCCGGACAGCGGCCTTCGACAGTTGGGAAGCACGCAGCAGAAATTGCTGCGTGCCCTGCTGCAAGCCCCGCAAGGCGCCGACATCGAAGCCCTCTGCAAGGCGACGGGCGTCACCCACAACGCGGTGCGCCAACACCTGACCGCCTTGATCGCCGCCGGCCGGGTCGCACGCGGCGCCTCACGCGCCAGCGGCGGCAGACCGCGCGCCTGCTACGTGCTGGAACCTGCCGGACGCGAACTCTTCCCGCGCAACTACGGCGTCATCGCGCAGGCGATGCTGCAACAACTTTCCAGGCACCGCACGCCGGCACAGGTGCGGGAGATGCTTGCCGCGCTTGGTGAGGAGCTCGGCCGATCCGTCGCCGCGCCACTGGAGAGCGACGACGACGCTGGCGCCGCCAGAGCACTGGCCAACCAGCTCGATGCCCTGGGTTACGAAGCGCTCACGTTCGAACAGGACGGACAAGCCGGCGTCGAAGCCTGGAATTGCGTGTTCCACGACATGGCGCGGGAAACCCCCGAGGTATGCGCCTTCGACATCGCCTTCATGCAGGCCGCCAGCGGGCGGCATATCGAGCACGCCGCTTGCATGCTGCGCGGCTCACCTGCCTGCCGTTTCCATATCGGCACGGCGATCCGGGCCGACAAGAAGGCCTGAGCAACGCCTCGTACACCACGCGCCGTGGCGCCGTTCCGGCACTGCGGCATGGACCGTTTCGCGTTGATCCTGTTGCCCACCGCACAAGGCGCTTGCATTGCTGGTTTTAGTGTTGTAGATTACTACCACACCACGTCATCAGATCAGCAACTCTCCAGAGGAAACCGCCATGTACTACAAGCTCAGGAATGTGCTCCAGGGGTTGGCCTTTGCCGCGCTGGCCATCGCCGGCGGAATGATGGTGGGCACTCCCGTACCCGGCAGCACCCAGCAAAACGCCAGCGCGCAGGCCACGGCGGACGCTGCCCTCCTACGCGGGGTGGATCAGGCGCAGGCGCCGCTCGTCGAAGTCCAGGCCGTGCCCACCACCGGCGATACCCGCCCGGCGCGCACCAACCTCGGCCTGCGCATGCCCTACTTCTCCTTTCGCGCGACCTTGCCGCGCGCCCCCAGCCTGCCGGAGCGCTGAAATGACCGTCGTCTGGAACGACACCACTCCGATCTACCTGCAACTGAAGGAGCGCATCGTGGCGATGGTCCTCGACGGGCTCGTCAAGCCGGGCGAAGCGGTGCCTTCGGTGCGCCAGATCGCCGCCGAATACCAGCTCAACCCGATCACCGTCTCGCGCGCCTACCAGGAACTGGCCGACGAGGGCGTGGTGGAAAAGCGCCGTGGCCTTGGCATGTTCGTCACCGATGCCGCGCCCCGGCAGCTCCTCGCCAGTGAGCGGCGCCGCTTCCTCGAACAGGAATGGCCACTGATCGCCGACCGCATCCGCCGCCTTGATCTTTCCTGGGACGCCTTGCGCGAACAGGCCAAAACCTCCCCCGACACCTCGAAGGACCACCCATGAGCGCCATCGTCGCCAGAAACCTCACCAAGAAATACGGCGGCAAGCCGGCGCTCGACGACGCCAGCTTCAACATCGAACCCGGCCGCATCGTCGGCCTGATCGGCCCCAACGGCGCCGGCAAGACCACCGCGCTCAAGGCCATCCTGGGCCTGACCGCGTTCGAGGGCGAGCTCTCGGTGCTGGGCAAGGACCCGCGCCGCGAACGCAACGCGCTGATGAACGATGTCTGCTTCATCGCCGACGTGGCCATCCTGCCGCGCTGGATGCGGGTATCGGAGGCCATCGCGTTTGTCGAAGGCGTACACCCGCGCTTCTCGCGCGCCAAGTGCGAAGCCTTCCTCGCCCGCACCAAGCTGCAGCCGCGCCAGCGCGTGAGGGAAATGTCCAAGGGCATGGTCGTGCAGCTGCACCTGGCCCTGGTCATGGCCAT
>CAZTXX010000144.1:0-5967 GCA_964617405.1 uncultured Aquimonas sp.
CCGTACTGGGCAAACAGTTCCTTGGCCTGGTATTCGTGGAAATTCATGCGTCACCCTTGGAGGAGGAGGGGAGAAAGGGCGGTGGGGGCCGCCGGTTTTGCCGCAGAAAAGCCGCGACAAGCCGCCTATTTTGATGGACGCACCGGGCAAAGGCAAAACGCGCGATACTAGGGCACTGCCGGGTACCGGGCCGCGAGGGCCCCGAGAGCCCGGCACAAGACCACCGGTTGCGGGGGAGCAGACGGCATGAGTGCTATGACCAGTATCTTCCGCGACGACGCGGATGACCTCCAGATCAGTGACGAAGCCCTGCGTCGCGAGCAGTACTTCTTCACCCTCTATCGCACCCTGGTGGCCTCGTCCTTCGCCCTGATCGCGTTCGGTCCGCTGCCGGATGAATGGGTCTCGCTGAGCCGGCCGCGGCTGGCGGCCTTCGTGGCGTCCACCTATCTGGTTGTCGCGCTGATCGCGCTGCTCTATGCGCGGGTGCCGCGCCGCCCGCTGTTCGGCCAGGTGATGGTCGGTGTGGTGGTCGACATCATCGCCACGGTGCTGATGGTGCACTCGGTGATGCACCTGCAGACGGGTGTCGCGATGTCGCTCATCGTCACCTTTGCCGCGGCAGCCGTTCTCCTGCCACTACGCACTTCCCTGACCCTGGCCAGCGCGGCCGGGGTGTTGCTGCTGGGCGAGTACCTGTCTTCGCGTGCCGTCTCGGGGCTCGACAGCCGCACCTTCATCGAGATCCTGGTCTGTGCCTTGGGTTATCTGGCCATGACCAAGCTGGGCAACATGGTGAGGCGCCAGATGCGCAGCAGCCATGCGCTTGCGCAGCAACGCGGCGAGGAAGTGGAAAGTCTGGCGCAGATCAACGAGCTCATCATCCGGCGCATGCGCACCGGCGTGCTGGTGGTGGACGTGGCCGGCATCGTGCACCTGCACAACGAGGCGGCCTGGCAACTGCTTGGAGAGCCCGCATCCGACCGACTGGTGCTGGGCGATGCGGCGCCCGAGCTTGGCCAGCGTCTGTTCCAGTGGCGCATGGAGGACATGCGCAACGACGGCAAGCCGATTCGTCTCGACCCCGACCAGCCTGATGTGATTCCGCGTTTCGCCGGCCTCGGGGTGAGCAACGAGCTGTTCGTGATCTTTCTCGACGACACCTCGATGGTGGCGCGTCGCGCCGAGGAGCTGACCCTGGCCAACCTGGGCCGGCTGTCGGCCAGCATCGCGCACGAGATCCGCAATCCGCTGGCCGCCATCAGCTACTCGGCCCAGCTCCTGGAAGAATCCCCCGACCTGCCCGAGCCGGACCGGCGGCTGGTGGAAATCGTGCTGAGCCATTGCCAGCGCATGAACGGGATCATCGAGAACGTGCTCAATCTCTCACGGCGCGAACGCTCCCGTCCCGAACCGCTGGACGCGGCACAGTGGGTATCGCGCTTCGTGGATGACTACAAGGCCAACCACTACATCGACGCCACCGAATTGCGAGTCGCCGCGCCGGGCAATCCGTTGAACACCATGGTCGATCCGCAACAGCTCGACCAGGTGGTGAGCTGCCTGGTGCAGAACGCCATCGTGCATGGGCACCTGCCCGGCGAACCGGCACGCATCACCGTGACGGCCCGGCGTCTGCGCGAAGGGGATGCGACCGTCATCGAGGTGCTGGATCGCGGTCCAGGCATTCCCGCCAAGGTGGCGGCCACCATCTTCGAACCTTTTGTCACCACGCACGAGCACGGCAACGGTCTGGGACTCTACATCGCACGGCAACTGTGCGAGGCCAACCAGGCCCAGCTTGACTACCTTCCCATGGCGGGCGGCAGCTGTTTCCGGATCACCTTGCCGCCTGCCCAGCGGCTCGACCTGGCAACAGCCGGCCCGCGACCAATCGGCACCCGCCTCAGCGCGGCAGCCGCGGCGGTGGCACCACCCTGAATTCACCCTCGATCACGTCGGGATCGTGCGGACGCGCCGGCATGGGCATGGGACGCTCGCCACGCAGGGCCAGATAGAGCCGTCGCAGCGCGAACAAGGCCAGCACCACCGCTGCCGCAGCCAGCCCGAACAGGGTGAAGAACCCCAGCAGCACCAACCCTGCCAGACCCAGCGCGAAGCGGGCCAGCGGATGACGGGGAGGTTGCAGCGAGAAGAACATCGGACGCATCGGGAGTTTCCTTCGGCGTGGCACAATCACGGGCCGTGGTACCCAATATCGGGGCCGCACCGGTCCGCCACAAGTGCACAGGTTCATCTTATGGACAAGATTCTTCTCGCGCCTCTCGCCGATCTGCCCGAGGGTGGGGCTGCAGGGTTCGATATCGAACTGGGCGGGGAAAGCACCCCGGTTCTGGCGCTGCGCAGTGGCGGTGAGGTGCGCGTTTTCCACAACGTCTGCCCACACGCCGGCCGCCGGCTGGAGGTGGCTCCCGGCCGCTTCATCATCGATGCCGACACCGTGGTCTGTGCCGCGCATGGCGCCTGCTTCACCATCCCGGATGGATCCTGCGTGGCAGGTCCATGTCGTGGCCAGAGCCTGAGGGAGCTGTCGTGCGAGCTGCGTGGGTATGAAGTCTGGATCGATTCGAACGGATAGGCTGGCGCGGAGCCGCGCGCTTTCCATGAGCGGGCGGTGACGGGATTCCTGCGCTTCGGCTTGAGAGGGTCGCGTGGGCCCCAACCGCCTTGGCGGTGGCCGATGCGGCCGAAATCCGGCAACACACTCAATAGAAGATATTCACCACCACCAGTACCACCGTCAGGTGCATCAGGGCCAGTGGCAGCCCCACCCGCATCCAGTCGCGCGTGTGGTAGCCGCCCGGGCCCGACACCATCGCCAGTACCGGGTTCGAGGTGCTGATGAGGTTGTTCGAGGCTGACAAGGCCATCGTCAACGCGAAGGCCAGCGGTGAGCCGCCGATGGAGATCGCCACGTTGATCGCGATCGGCACCATGATCGCGGTGGCCCCGACGTGGCCGACCACCAGCCCGAGCAGCACCGTGGACACCGCCAGCAGCGCCTGGGGGAGAAGGGTGGGCCACTCGCCGATGCGGGTCAGCAGGCCTTGTGCCAGGTAGGCAGCCAGCCCGGAGGATTCCACCGCCCAGCCCAGCGGGATCAGACCTGCCATCAGGAAGACCGTTTTCCAGTTGATCGAGCGGTAGGCCTCGTCCATGTTCAGCACCCCGGACAGCACCATCGCCATCGCTCCGGCCATCAGCGCCACCGGTACCGCGATCTGGCGACTCAGGGCAAGCGCCAGGGCAAAGACGAAGATCGTGGTGGCGATCCACAGCTTGTGCGGGCGCTGTTCGTCCTTGGGGAAATCGGTCACCACCACGAAGTCGCGCTTGGCGGCGGCCTTGGCGAGGTCGCGCCAGATGCTGTGGAACACCAGCATGTCGCCAGCGCGCAGCGCCAGGCTGCGGTGGCCTTCGCGGTGCACCTCGCCGTCACGGTAGACCGCCAGCACGCTGATGCCGAAGCGTCGGCGCAATTGCAGGTCACCGACGGCGTGGTCGATGAAGGAGGAAGTGGGCGGAATCACCGCCTCGGAAATGCCGGCGCGACTGGGGTTGAACAGATCGCCGAAATGGCGCAGGCGCGACTGCAGGCGCAAGAGGTTGTTCTGCGCGTAGTCGGTGACCTGTTCGCGCGGGCCCATCACGCCGAGCACGCTGCCCACCCAGATCATCTGGTCGGAGGGTGGCGCCAGGCGCGACTCGTTGCCGGATTTGAGCGCCAGCAGCAGCGGTGCGCCCACTTGCGTCTCCGCCTCGCCGATCGACATGCCCACCAGCGGACTCTCTGCGGTGACGGTCAGCTCGAACACCTCACCGGCGATGCCGTAAGTGCGCGCGAAATAGCTTTCGGTGCGCGCCGGTGTCACGCCCTTGTCGGCCCGCCCGCCCAGCAGACGCTGCCCGAACAGGCGGAAATACAGCAGGCCACCCGCCAGCAGCACGATGCCGACCGGCGTGGGGGCGAACATCGGCAGGGCCTCCAGCGTGGCCACGCCCGAGGGCAGGTTGTGGTTGGCCTGGGCGAGCAGGTCGTTGAGCATGATCTGTGGCGAATTGCCGACCATGGTGAGGGTGCCGCCCAGCATCACGCACATGGCAATCGGCATCAGCAGGCGCGCCACCGGCACACCGCTGCGCGCCGACAGGCGCGAGGCGACCGGCAGGAACAACGCCATCACCGAGGGGTTTTGCATGGAGGCCGAGATCAGGCCGGCACTGGCGGTGGCGTAAAGGATCAGGCGCTCCTCCACGCCCTGGGCCCGGCGCAGCAGCCAGCCGGCGATACGGTTCATCAGCCCGGTGCGGTCGAGCCCCGCGCCCAGCACCATGGTGGCGATGATGCTCACCACCGCGCTGCCGGCGAAGCCGTCGAATATCTGATCCGACGACACCAGGCCGGTCAGGCCGAGCAGCATCAGCACCAGCATCGCGGTGACGTCCGGGCGCAGTTTTTCCCAGACGAACATCACCATCGTGAAGCCGACCAGCACCAACACCAGCACCATGTCGGTGCTCAGGGAAAGGCTGCTTTCGGCCAGGTCCAGGTCCATGGGTCAGGTCGGCCCTCCGCAGTGCGCCATTCCACGGATGCCGCATGCCCGGATCACGGGCTTTCCCGCCGCAGATACAGCAGATCCCAGACGCTGTGGCCCAGGCGCAGTCCGCGTGCCTCGAAATGGGTTTCCGGGCGCCAGCTCGGGCGCGCGAACCAGTCGCGCGGGCCGCCGCGGTTCTCGAACGAGGGGTCGGCATCAAGCACGTCCCACATGTGTTCGGCGTAAGGCTCCCAGTCGGTGGCCAGGTGCAGCAGGCCGCCCGGGGCGATCTTGCGCGCCAGCAGTCGCACGAAGGGTGGCTGGATCAGGCGGCGCTTGCCGTGGCGCTTCTTGTGCCAAGGGTCGGGAAAGTAGATGCGCACCTCGGCCAGCGAGGCATCGGCGATCTCGCCTTCCAGCACTTCCACCGCGTCGTGGTTGTACAAGCGCACGTTGTCGACCTTGTCGGTTGCCAGCGCGTTCAGCAGCCGGCCCACACCGGGGCGGTGCACCTCGATGCCGATGAAGTCGCGTTGCGGTTCGTTGCCGGCGGCAAAACGCAGCGCCTCGCCGTTGCCGAAACCGATCTCCAGCACACGGTCGGCGTGGCGGCCGAAGATCGTGTCGAAATCGCACGGCGAGCCGGTGGGTTCGAGTCCGTAACGGGGCCAGTGTTCGGCAAACGCGCGCTCCTGCGCCGGGGTCAGCCGACCTTGGCGCAATACGAAGCTGCGGATCGGCCGCGACGTGCCGGCGCGCGACGGGGTTTCAGGAGAGAGAGCGTCAGGCATGCGGTGATTATCGCCTCGTTTGCCGGCGTATCGAAGGGGCTGGCTTCACTTGTGTTGTGCCGCGTGTCAGAACACATTGCCGCAGCGCGCCCGGCCTCGTTATCATTCGAACTTCCGCGGGTGTAGTTCAATGGTAGAACGGCAGCTTCCCAAGCTGCATACGAGGGTTCGATTCCCTTCACCCGCTCCACTTCGACTTTCCACGAACTTCCACCGGACGCCAAGAAACCTCGCAAATAATTGTCGGGATTGACGATTTTCAGACGATCTTCATCCGCTGACATCCAGCAAAATCCACTCCCAGCCGGTTCGAACTGGTATATCGAGTGGCCAACTGGCAATGCGGAGGTTCCCAAGTCCGTATTGTTGCTGGAGGAGCTGCACCCCCTGGGGACCATGCATCCAACTCGCTTCGCAGGAGGAGGAATGCCTATTCCAGTTTGCTCCAATCCTGCTTGCTTACCTGTACCAATGCGTTCCAGTCGTCTGGCGGATTTCCACGTCCGAGCATTTTCTCGAACACCGCGTAAGGGTCCGACTTGCTGCCCGATGACCGCAGGGTCTGCTCGTCGTTGACCCAGGCATATACGATGACCTTCGCCTTCGAGTCGTAC
>CAZTXX010000145.1:0-5947 GCA_964617405.1 uncultured Aquimonas sp.
CACAGGGATGTGCGAGTTCGCGCCGGCCGACGGCTGCCGAGCAACGCAGGGAACGTCGCCTGCAATGCAGGCGACGCGCGATGCCGGGGTGTCATTTCTTTGGGTTACCTTTCTTTGGACAAGCAAAGAAAGGTAACTCGGCCACCGCCGAGGCGGTCGAAACCCTGCGATAGCGTTCAATGAAGAAGCACAAGAAGCCGTACCATTCGACTCAAACCCGCGTGGCACCTCCCCCCGCCAAATGAAAACGCCCCGCGAGGCGGGGCGTCTTTCAAGACTGCGATCGAAGGATCACGCCTTCTTCTTGGCTGCCGCCTTGCGCGCCACCGGCGCTTTCGCCGTGGCAGCGGCCGGGGCCACGATGCTGGCCTTGCCGTGCGGACGCGAGTTGCCGTAGCTGCAGGAATAACGCTTGCCCTTGGTGGTCCGCCTGTCGCCCTTGCCCATCGATGCTGCTCCTTGGTCTGATGTGGTGAGATGTCTCGCGCCTGTGACGCGGCCGGCTAGCCTACCACTGCCCGGCGGCTTGCCGCATCAGGCCAGCCGGTTTTCCATCATGCGATGGGTCAGGCGGTAATTGAGCCAGTGCGCGGCGGTGATCGACAGACCACCCGCCACCATCATCAGCGCATGCCAAGCCGAATGGTCGTGCAGCCCGGTGAAGGCGTTGGCCCAGATCAGCAGCAGCCCGGCAGCGAGCAGCAGCCACGCCGCAACGGCACGGTGACGGCGATAGCCCAGACCGAGTGAAGCCACGCCCAGCACCGTAGCGAACACCGCGAACGCCTGATCGAAATCGATCTGACCGAACAGGCGCAACCCGAACGCCGGCAACAAGGCCACCAGCAGCGGCACCAGCGCGCAGTGCACCGCGCAGATCAGCGACGCCCATACGCCCACGCGATCACCAGCGCATTGGAGCCGGTCGGCCTGGTTGCAGGAGGGGGATGGATCCATGACTTCCGGGATATTCGTCATCGTTGCGAAACACTATAACATGATCCTCGATATGTTACATGATAACATTCTAAACTGGTTCTTACGCGCTGAATCCTTGGAGCACCCATGCGTTCCCTGACCTTGCCCCGCGCGCCGCTGGCCTACGCGCTCACCTTTGTCCTCGGCACGGTGCCGCTCGCCACGCAGGCGGCCGATGCGCCGGCGCACTCCGCAAAAGCACTCGACGAAATTACCGTTACCGCCACGCCGATGCGCACCTCGGCCGAGGACATCGCCGCGCCTGTCGAAGTACTTGCGGGCGAGGCACTCGACCGCAGCAAGGGCGCGACGCTGGGGCAGACGCTATCCGGGGTAACTGGCGTGCAGGGGGCCGACTTCGGTGTCGGTGTCAGCCGCCCGATCATCCGCGGCCAGGATGGTCCGCGCGTGCAGATCCTTTCCGGCGGCTTGGCGACACTGGACGTGTCCACCGTCAGCGCCGACCACGCAGTCAGCGTCGAACCCTTTCTGGCCGACCAGATCGAGGTACTGAAAGGCCCGGCGACACTGCTGTTCGGCAGCGGTGCGATCGGTGGCGCGGTCAATCTGGTCGATGGCCGCATCGCCACCGATCTACCCGATAAAGCCCTCGGCGGGCGCGCCGAGTTGCGCGGCAACAGTGTCAACAACGAGCGCACCGGCATGTTCCGGCTCGATGGCGTGAGCGGCGACTGGGTGCTGCACGTCGACGGGCTGTTGCGCGACACCGACGACGTCGGGATTCCCGGTGTGGCGCGGCTCGAAAGCCATGACCACGATCACGACGAGGACGAAGCGCAGGTTTCCGGCCTCCTGCCCAACAGCGCGATCAAGACCCGAGCCGGTGGTTTCGGCCTGACCCGCCTTGGCGAGCGCGGCTATTTCGGCCTGGCGGGCTCCAGCTACCGCAGCAATTACGGCATCCCCGACGGTGCCCACGTCCACGGTGACGAGGATGACCATGACCACGGGCACGACGAACACGAGGAAGGCTCGGTGCGCATCGATCTGGTGCAGAACCGCTGGGACCTGCGGGCTGGCCTCTACGATCCACTCTCTTTCCTGCAGCGCGTGGATCTGCGTATGGCCTGGAACGACTACAGCCATACCGAGTTCGAGGGAGATGAAATCGGCAGCCTCTTCGACAACCGCGGCGTCGATGGCCGCATCGAAGCGGTGCAGAACGAAGTCGCCGGCTGGCGCGGCGCTTTCGGCCTCCAGTTCGGCCGATCCAGCTTCCGTGCCGATGGCGAAGAAGCCTTCGTGCCCGCAACGCGCACCGAAACCCTGGGCATGTTCGTGCTACAGGAAAAGGACTTCGATCCGCTCAAGATCGAACTGGGCGCGCGCTACGACAAGGCAAGGCTCGATCCGGACGCTGCACCCGGGCGCAGCTTCGGCTTGGCCAACCTTTCCGCTGATGCGATCTGGCGGCTGGGCGGGCACATCGATCTGCGTTTTGGCCTGGACCGCTCGGAGCGCGCGCCGATCAACGAGGAGCTTTACGCCGACGGTCTGCACGTGGCCACGCGCTCGCTCGAAATCGGCGACGCCAGCCTCGACACCGAGCGCGCCAACCGCACCGAATTCGGCCTGCACGCGCATACCGCGCGGATGACCTTCAAGGCCGCGATCTACCAGACCAACTTCGCCGACTTCATCTACCTGGCCGACACCGGCGTGGTGGAACACGGCACGCCGGTGCGGCTGTGGACCCAGCAGGATGCGGTTTTCCGCGGCGCCGAGGCGGAAGCGGTGTTCCATCTGATGGATGTCACCGCCGGCCAGCTCGACCTGCGCCTGTTCGGCGACACCGTGCGTGCGCGGCTCGATGGGCACGGCAGCCGCGAGGCTGCGTTCAGCCTGTCGCACGGCGATCATGCGCACCACTACGTCGTGGCATTGCCCAACGCGGGCAATGTGCCGCGCATCGCGCCTTCCCGCCTCGGCGCCGGTCTTTCCTGGGCGACCGGCAGCCTGGGCGCTTCCGTGGGTGCGGTGCGTTACCAGGCGCAGAGCCGTGTGGCCGACAACGAGGAACCCAGCCCCGGATATACCCTGGTCGACGCACACCTGGCCTATCGCTGGGACCGGCGGGACGCAAGCTGGGAGGTCTTTCTCGACGGCACCAACCTGGGCAACCGGGAAGCACGCCCGCACACCTCGCTGTTGCGCGACTACGCGCCGCTGCCGGGTCGCGCGGTGGCCTTCGGTGTGCGGGTGTATTTCTGAGAACCGGGCTTGGCGCGCTTCGCCCTCCAGCGAAGCGCGCTGCCGCTATTCCTCTTCCAGCTCGTCGTCCAGCGGCATCGCCTCCGGATCCGACGATTCGCGCACATCGTCCTCGTCGGCCACACCCGGGCTGCCGCGCTGGGCGCGGTTCACCACCTGCTGCTCGCTGGCTTCCTCGCCCAGGTGGAACACCGCGAAACCGGGCAGCACCACCTGGTTGCGCGCCATGCCGATGACGCGGCCGCGCACCGGGGATACCAGCTCGCGCTCGATGTCGTTGATCGGATCGATCACGACGCCCAGCACCTGTCCGGCATCGACGTTGTCGCCCAGCGTCACCGCACCCAGCAGCAGGCCGCCGGCGTCCGAACGCACCCAGGACGATTCGTAGAAGATCGGCTGCGGCTCGTCCCATTCGGGCCGGTCGCGGGTCATGCCGAGCTTGTGCATCAGGGTATCCAGCGCCTGCACGCCGTGTTCGATTTCTTCTGACTCGAGCTCGGCCGGCCCGCCCACTTCGAAGGTCACCGCGGGAATGCCGGCCTGGATGGCGGCGGTGCGCAACATGCCGCGCGAGCCGCTGCTGTGCAGCACGGTGGTCGCACCGAAGCCACGGGTGAACTCGCGGACCTCCGGACGGCTGAGATCGGCCCGCACCTGCGGCAGGTTGCGCCGGTCGAAGGAACCGGTATGCACGTCCACCAGCGCGTCGCAGCGCTGCACCACCTCGAAGAAGAAGCTGTAGGCGATGCGCGAGGCGATGCTGCCGTGGCGCGTTCCGGGAAAATAACGATTGAGGTCGCGCCGATCCGGCAGATACCGCGAGTTGCGCGAAAACCCGAACAGGTTGACCACCGGCACCGCGATCAGGGTACCGCCCAGATCGGCGGGCTCGACGCGGCCGGCGACGCGTCGCACGATTTCCACGCCGTTGAGTTCGTCGCCATGGATACCGGCGGTCAGGCACAGCACCGGGCCGGGCCGCACGCCGTGGACCACCACCACCGGGCTGAGCACTTCGCTGCCCGAAAAGCTCATGCCGGCGTTCCACTCCAATCGTGCACGTTTGCCCGAGAGCACCTGGTTGCCCAGCACTTCGAACGGGCCCACCAGCACCGGGCCGACGAACTCGGAAGACGACGGATCACCGGCGGCATCGAGCTCGGGCGGGCCCATCCGTTCAAGCACCGGAACACCCTGCGCCAGCGCCGTGGAGGACACCAGAGCGAGCACCATCAGCAGGGAACGATGCCGGGAAACCGGCAGTCGGCGTGCGGCGGAACGCAGCCATGCCGCGATCGGAACAAGTCGCACGATGTAATCGAAAGACGGGCTCACTGGGAAAATTCGCGGGATTCCGGGCTCACGTCTTTGCCGCACAGCGCGCGCAACGGCCATGTACTTCGAGCGTCTGCGCCTGCGGCTGGAACCCCAGCGCCCTGGCCTGCTCGCCCAGCAGCCGGGTGGCGCGCTCATCCTCCATTTCCACCGCAATGCCGCAGCTGCCACAGATCAGGAACGGGGCCGAGTGCGGGATGCGCGGCTGATGACAGGTGATGTAGGCGTTGATGGACTCGAGCTTGTGGATGAAGCCGTGCTCGAGCAGGAAATCGAGTGCGCGATACACCGTGGGCGGCGCCGCCGGTCCCTTGGCATCGCGGATGAGATCCATCAGGTCATAGGCCTTCACCGGCCGGTCGGCCTCGGCGACCTCGCGCAACACACGCTCACGCAGGGGAGTCAGGCGCAGCCCCCGCTCCTCGCACACGTTCGCGACCTCGCGCACGTAGGCATCACGATCATGTACGTGGTCGTGCGGATGGGAACAGGGCTGGTGAACGGGAGGACTCATCGCGCCCGATCATACCATCGCCTCCTGTACCGCCCCGCATGCCGGGACGACACACGGTTCAGCCCGGAAGCATTCCCGATGCCACGATTTCGCGCGCCTTGTCGAGCCGTGCGAGCGCGCCTTCGCGACCACACAGGTGGATCGTCCAGTCGATCGACGGCGATACCTGCGAGCCGGTCACCGCCACGCGCAGCGGCTGGGCCACCTTGCCCAGCCCCTTGCCCAAGGCTTCGGCGCTGGCACGCAGCGCCCCGTCGATGGCCTCAGGTGTCCAGGCTTCCAACGCGGCGAGCCGCGCGCGTGCCTCGTCGAGCACATCGCCCGCCGGCAACAGGTGTTTGGATACCGCAGCCTGATCCCATTGCTCGATACCGGCGTACCAGATGCGCGCACGCTCGGCCATCTCCTTGAGCGTCTTGACCCGCTCACGCAGGGCGACCACCACATCCGCCGGATCCGGGCCATGCTCGGGGTCCAGCCCTTCGTTGCGCAGGTGCCAGAGCAGGTGCGGCACGATCTCCAGCGGCTCGTCGCTCTTGAGATAGTGCTGGTTGAGCCAGGCGAGCTTGTCGAAGTCGAAGCGCGAAGGCGCCTTGTTGACGTCCTCCACCCGGAACAGCTCGATCATCTCGGCCTGCGAGAAGATCTCCTGATCGCCATGCGACCAGCCCAGCCGCACGATGTAGTTCAGCAGCGCATGCGGCAGGTAGCCGTCGTCGCGGTACTGCATCACCCCAACCGCGCCGTGGCGCTTGGAAAGCTTGGCGCCGTCCGGGCCATGGATCATCGGCAGGTGCGCGAACACCGGGGGCGTGGCGCCGAGTGCGTGGTAGATGTTGATCTGGCGCGGGGTGTTGTTGATGTGGTCCTCGCCGCGGATCACCT
>CAZTXX010000146.1:0-5940 GCA_964617405.1 uncultured Aquimonas sp.
GACGTGATGGCCGCGATCGATGCCGGCGAGCTCAAGGCACGCAAGCTCGGCAACGCCACCCGCATCGCCAAAAGCGCGCTGGAAGCCTTCCTGCGCGGCGAGTAGGCGAAGCGGCCTCCATGACCGATCCCGCGCCCACCAGCACCGCCATCGGCAAACACCCCTGCCCGGAGTGCGGCGGCGACCTCGAATGGAGCGCCGCCCGGCAGGCCCTGG
Source organism: uncultured Aquimonas sp. (assembly GCA_964617405.1). Taxonomy (GTDB): domain Bacteria; phylum Pseudomonadota; class Gammaproteobacteria; order Xanthomonadales; family Xanthomonadaceae; genus Denitratimonas. Next base: position 217 of record CAZTXX010000146.1, read on the forward strand.
TTTGCCCGTACTGCGGCACGATCGCCCCGTGGTCGCCGGCCGAGGCCGGCGATCCGGGCGGGCTGATCGTGGAAAACGATCTGGAAGCGGCGCTGCGCGACCCGACGGCCAGCCACAAGTGGGACGAGGAGAAGGTCGAGGTCAAATGCCAGAGCTGCCATGCGATCTCGGTGTTCGTCGGCACCCGGGCCGCGCAGCGCTGTGATTTCTGCGGCTCGCCGGCCATCATCCCGCAGGAGGCCAGCGCCGATGTCATCAGCCCGGCCAGCCTGCTGCCGTTCAAGATCAGCGATGGGCAGATCCGCGACGCCATCCGCGCCTGGTACGGCAGTCGCTGGTTCGCCCCGAACAAGCTCAAGCGCGCCGCGCTCACCGACACCCTGCACGGGGTCTACCTGCCGTACTGGACCTTCGACGCCCACGTGGCCGCGCGCTGGACCGCCGAGGCCGGGCACTACTACTACGTTGACGAAGTGGTGACGCGCAACGGCCGGCGTGAAACCCGGCGCGTGCGCAAGGTGCGCTGGGAGCCGGCCGCCGGCCGCCTCGAACATTTCTACGACGACCTGCTGGTGCCCGCCACCGCCGGGGTCCAGATGAACCTGCTCAATGCGGTCGCGCCCTTCCCGACCACCGAGCACCTGCAGGCCTATTCGCCCGAGTACGTGCGCGGCTGGACCGTGGAGCGCTACCAGGTCGACCTGCGCCGTGCCGCCGACCTGAACTCTCGCGAGATGGAGAGCAGGACCCGCCAGCTCTGCTCGACCAAGGTGCCCGGCGACACCCAGCGCAACCTGCAGGTGGACGCGCGCTACTCGGGCCGCACCTACAAGCACATCCTGGTGCCCGTCTGGCTGGTGGGCTACACCTACGGTTCGCGCAAGTTCCAGATCATCGCCAACGGCTACACCGGCAAGATCGCCGGCGAGCACCCGTTGAGCTGGATCAAGATCACCCTGGCGATCCTCGCGGCATTGGTGGTGGTGACGTTGTTCGTGCTCTACGGCCAATCCCAGTAATCAGCCGCGCCAGCGCAGTTCCGCCAGATCCAGTTCCCGCATCAGCTTCTGGAAGGTGGCGTCGCCGATGCCGCGCTCGCGCCGCAGCTTGGCGATGGCGCGGCGCTCGGCGGCGATGCCGACCAGCCGCAACTCGCGCTCGATGGCATCGGCATGGCTGGGCTGCAGTGCATCGCCCAGGTCCGCGTCCACATCCGTGTGACCCAGATGGCGCCGGTAATCCTCGCTCACATGCCCGGCGATGGCCGCATACAGTTCCGCGTCCGCCTGTTGATGACCGGCATTGGAAAAGCTGCGGTCCTCGATGGCGCGGATCGCCGCCGATGCCGCGGTTCGGCGCGCGGGGAACTCGGTGGCGCGCTCCTGCTCCGGCGCGAGATTGCGCAACAGGCGCGGCAATGCCGCACTGGCGATCAGCAGGGATGCGAGGATCACACCGGCGGCAAGGAAGATCGCAAGATCACGGGCCGGGAACGGACTGCCGTCGGTCAGCGCCAGCGGCAAGGTGAGGATGCCGGCGAGCGTGACCGCGCCACGCACCCCGGCCAAGGACATGGCGGCGATGATTCGTCGGCCCGGTATCGCCTCGGCTTCGCCACGCCGCCGTGCAACCCAGGCGGAGACCCGCATCGTGACCCCGACCCACAGATAGCGCAGCGCCGCCAGCGCCAATACCGTCCCGAGCACGTACACCAGCAGCCACCACGGGCTCGCGTGCCCGGTTTCGGCAACCACGTGGATCGCACCTTCCAGCAGGGCCGGCAGTTGTTCGCCCAGCAGCACGAAGATGGTGCCGTTGGCAATGAACTGCACCGTGTCCCAGAACGCCCGTCGCTGCACCCGGGTACTGGCCTGGACCTGGGTGTTTTCCAGAACCGCCATGCTGATGCCCGCCGCCACCGCCGCGAGGATGCCGGAAGCTTCCAGTTGCTCGGCGATCAGATAGGCGGCGAAAGGCACCAGCAGGCTCACCAGGATCGCCGAGCCGGCGTCCTCGCCGATGCGCAGCAACAGGAAGTCGCGGATGCGGCTCACTCCCCAGGTGACCGCAACACCGACCACCAGACCACCCAGCGCCACCCAGACGAAATCCAGCGCCGCTTCGGCCAGCGAGAACGAACCTGTGAGCGCTGCGATCACCGCGAATCGCATGCACACCAGACCCGAGGCGTCATTGAGCAGCGACTCGCCTTCCAGGATGTGCATCAGGCGCGGCGGAATCGGCGTGCGCGAGGCAATCGCCGAGACCGCGATCGGATCGGTGGGGGAAAGGATCGCCGCCAGCGCGAACGCCACCGCCCACGGCATCGCCGGGATCATCCAGTGCAGGAAGGCACCCACGCCCAGCACGGTGCAGACCACCAGACCCAGTGCCAGGCCGATCACCGCGCCCTTGTCGCGATACAGGCCGTCCTTGGGGATGCGCCAGCCATCGAGAAACAGCAGCGGCGGCAGGAACAACAGGAAGAACACCTCGGGATCGAGTGCCACGCTGCCACCGGTGTATTCGGTGATGCCATAGCCCAGCGCGATCTGCATCAGTGGCAAGGGCAGGCGCGTCACCCGCGACACGAACCCGCTGAGCGCCACCGTCAGCAGGAACACGAGGATGATCATGATGGTGCTCATGCAGGCGCGGCGCACTCGGTACTGTGAAAACAGACCGATTCTACGCGGCGCTCCTGTACCCGGGCCGCACCGTTGCGGCGACAATGGGATTTTGATGCCGGCTGCCGACCCATGCGCCCTGAGATTTCCTCTTCCGATGTCCTCGCGGCGCGGGCCGGGCTGGATGAACTCAGCCTGGAATCGGCCAACGCCCTGTTCGCCCGCACCTGGCTGGCCAGCCACGTTCGGCTGGTGGCGCTGGCCACCGACCTGCCCACCGACCCCGCATTGCTGCTGGCCTGGGCACTGGAAGCGCACCCGGGTGCGGAATGCGCACCGCAGGACTGGCTACCCGGAACCCGACTCCGGTCCGCCTCGGACGAGGAACTGCGAGGCGCGATCGCGGCGGCAGAGGAAGATCTCGAAGAAGATCCCGACCGGCACAGCCCACTGCTGGTCCACGCCCTGAGCACGCTCACGCCCGACGAGGCCGACTGGATCATCGAAATCGAATCCGATCCGCAGGCGAATCACGTCGCTACGGCCTATTCGCATGGCCCAACCCGCTGGCTGGCCTGGGCCACCGGCCTGCGTTTCTGGTTGCTGGAACTGCACCACGAATCCTGACCGTCGGCGTTCGCCCAACCCCGGCATGAATGCCCGCACGAAGCCGGGCCATGAAAACAGGCTGGGCACCTTGTTTCCCTGGATTCCGGGCCCATCCCAAGGTTATGGGTCAGTCGCCCAGTCACAGCCGACCGTTTGTCGCGACAGGCTCCATCAATTTCTCAACACACGGGACATTCCCCATGAAATACAGCTTCAAGGGCAACGTGGCACTGGTCAGCGGCGCTGGTTCGGGCATCGGCGAGGCGGCGGCAAAACTGCTGGCGGCCAACGGCGTGAAGGTCGTGGTATCCGACCGCGACGCGGCAGCGGCCGAGCGCGTGGTCGCGGCCATCGCGTCGGCTGGCGGCACTGCCGTGGCGCACGTGGGTGACGTGGCAAAGCCCGAAACCGGACAGGATGCGGTCGACTGCGCGGTGAAGCACTTCGGCGCCCTGCATCTGGCCTTCAACAACGCCGGCGTGGGTGAAGCCACCCGCCCGCTGGCCGAGATGAGCACGCAGGACTGGCAGCAGATCATCGACATCAACCTGGGTGGGGTGATGCACGCCATGCGCGCGCAGATTCCCGCGATGCTGGCCGCCGGCGGCGGCGCCATCGTCAACATGTCCTCGATCCTGGGCCTGGTGGGCGACCCCGGTGCGCCGGCCTACGTGGCCGCCAAGCACGGCGTCACCGGGCTGACCCGCTCGGCGGCACTCGCCTATGCCAACAAGGGCGTGCGCATCAACTCGATCCACCCGGGCTACATCGCCACCCCGCTGATCTCCGGACTGGCTCCCGAGCTGATGAAGGTGCTGGTCGGCCGCCACGCCATCGGTCGCCTCGGCGAAGCCGACGAAGTGGCCCACGCCGCGGTCTTCCTCCTTTCCGAGGGTGCCGGCTTCATGGTCGGTGCCACGATGGAGGTCGACGGCGGTTACACCGCGGCCTGAGCGCATCTCCCCATCCACCGATGCGGCGGGTGATTCCCGCCGCATCGTTTTTTCCCCTCAACTCACCATCCACAGGAACTGCCGATGCTTTACGTCGATCTTCCCACCCGCTCCGAGTTCAACCTCCTGTTCAACGCGCGCGCCGATGCCGCCGTGTCGATCTACCTCAAGACCACCCGGGTGACCCAGGACACCCAGGCCACGCGCATCGAGCTGGGCAACGCCATCCGCGAGGCCCAGGCACAGCTGGAGGCGGTCAACTTCGACAAGCGCCGCCTCGCCGCCCTGCTGGAGCCGCTCCACGAGCTGGTCGATGACGAGGAGTTCTGGCGCTTCCAGGCCAACAGCCTGGCGATCTTCGCTACGCCCGACAGCCTGCGCACCTACCGCCTGGCCAACGACCTGAGCTCGACCACCCAGGTGTCCGACCGCTTCCACTTGAAGCCCCTGCTGCGCGCGGTGACCTTCCCGCATTCGGCCTTCATCCTGGCGCTGTCGGAAAACGCGGTGCGCCTGGTCGAAGCCCACGGGTCCCTGCCGCCGGCCGAGGTCAAGGTGCCGGGCCTGCCCAAGGACGCCGCCTCGGCCGCGGGCAAGTCCACACTCAACGAGCGCGGCGGCGGGCGCCGCCTGCAGGGCTCGGAAGGCCAGAACGTGCGCTTCGCCCAGTACGTGCGCAAGGTCGATGCGGCGCTGCGCCCGATCCTGGCTGGGCGTGAAACCCCGCTGATCCTGGCCGCCACCGGTCGCCTGGCCGACGTGTTTGCCCAGCTGTGCAGCTACCCGCACCTGCTCAAGGAAACCATCACCGAGAGTCCCGACCGGCTGACCGAATCCGAACTGGCCGACCGCGCCCGCCCGGTACTCGACGCCGAGCACGCACGCCAGCTCGAGGCCCTGCGCGGGGTCTACGAAAAGCGCACCAGCGAGCGCCGCACGACCACCGACGTGGCCGACGCCGCGCGCGCCGCCACCTTCGGCGCGATCGACACCCTGCTGGTGGACATCGACTCGGTGCTGCCGGGCCGCGTGGACGAGGAAACCGGCGAGGTGACCCTGGCCGAGGCCGAGGGCGCGACCAGCTACGGCGTGGTCGACGAGATCGCCGGGCGCGCCTTCATCAACGGTGCCCGTGTGCTGGGCATCCGCCGAGACGAGGTTCCCGGCGGCGGCGACCTGGCGGCGATCCTGCGCCACCCGCTGTAAGCCGTCGATTCGTGGAGCGCAGCTTGCTGCGCTGCACCGGACGCGACTCCGACGAAACGACCCCGGCCCTTCGCAGCCGGGGTCGCTTCGTCTGGGCATCCGGTTCCGGCGGGCACGACACGCCAGCTCCCGATAGAATCCCCGCCCTTTCACGCCGACATCGCGCCATCCATTCCGAGCTTCCATGACCGATATCCAGCAGCACATCGCCCGCACCATCGCCACCGACATCGCCGCCAGCCCATCCCAGGTCGAGGCGGCCGTTGCGCTCCTCGACGAGGGCGCGACCGTGCCCTTCATCGCGCGCTACCGCAAGGAAGTCACCGGCG
>CAZTXX010000147.1:0-5886 GCA_964617405.1 uncultured Aquimonas sp.
TTGTGCGCCCGCACGTTCGCGCTGTTCGATCTGGCCACCGCGATCGAGCGCAACACCATCGCCTGGCTGCAAACCGATCCGCAACGCGGCCATCCCACCATCGCTCGCGCCCTGATCGACGGCTACCGCCAGGTATTGCCGTTGGAGGCTGCGGACCTCGCCTTGCTTGCCGACCTGCTGCCCGTGGTGCATCTGGATTTCGCGCTGTCGGAAATCGACTATTTCGCTGGCATCACACGCAAGCCGGAGCACGCGCTGATCGCCTGGCGCGATTTCCTGATCGGCCACGCGCACTGGTTCCGGAGCCGACCGGGGCGCGAGTTTCTCGATGCCCTCGGGCAGGCCTGAAGGCCCCGCGCATGCTTTCCTCCGTCACCCGTGGTTCAATAGCGCCCTGAAGCGGGGGTGCCTTGCGACGCAAGGCTGAGAGAGACCCTTCGAACCTGACCCGGTTAGGACCGGCGTAGGGAGCTTGATTCAGGATCGCAGTCGGCACGCCCGGTCTGCGATCCGCCGTCGCTTCGTCCCCGCATTCCTGACGAAAGACGACGATGAACCTCTCCCGCCACACCCTTTTCCTCGCACTTTCCGCCGTGTTTGCGCCCCTCGCGCAGGCCGCCGACGCACCCTCGCAAACCACCCGCCTGTCGCGCGTGGAAGTGGAAGCCGTTGCGCCCGACGAGAGCACGGATACCGCCTCGTTCGATGCCTGGGGCAACGCCAGCCTGCAACGCACGCCGGCCTCGGTAGCGGTGATCGGGCGCGACGCCCTCGATGACCGCCACGTCCGCAGCCTGAGCGAGCTGGCACGCGAGGACGCGTCGCTGGGCGACAACTACGCGCCGGTGGGCTACTACCAGAACCTCATCATCCGCGGATTCCCGCTGGACGCGGGCACCGGCTACCGCCAGAACGGCTTGGCGATCGCCGGCGAGCAGATCCTCGCGCTGGAAGACAAGGCGCGGGTGGAAATCCTCAAGGGGCCGGCGGCGCTGCGTGCCGGGGTGATGGAGCCCGGTGGCGCGGTGAACTTCGTCAGCAAGCGCCCGGAAGAAGTGCGCACCGTCAGCTTCGGCACCGATTCGCACGGCTCGCGCCTGGCCGCGCTGGATATCGGCACCTGGTTGACGCCGACGCTGGGCCTGCGCGCCAACCTCGGCTGGGAAGACATCCACGCCTGGGTGAAACACGCCGATGGGCGGCGCAATTTCTACGCGCTGGCGCTCGACTGGCGTGCCTCCGAGCGCACCACGCTGGAACTGGACAGCAGCTACCACGCCAGCGCGCAGCGCTCGGCCTCGGGCTACCAGTTGCTCGGCGGGCGCGAGATTCCCGTCGACGCCAGCGCCACGCACATGCTGGGCTACCAGCCCTGGCAGGAGCCGGTCGGCGTACACACCGCCAACACCAGCCTGCGCCTGAGCCATCGGTTCAACGATGCCTGGCAATTCCAGGCCGGCGCCGGCCACAGCCGCAGCGTGATCGACGACAACGTGGCGTTCGCCTATGGCTGCTACTACGTGCCGGCCTGCTGGACGGGCGAGGTGCCGGGCAATTATTTCGCGCCCGACGGCAGCTATGACATCTACGACTACCGCAACCCCGATGACACCCGCACCGGCTCCGAGTTGCGCGCCGGCATCGAAGGGCGCATCGACACCGGCGCGGTGACGCACGAACTGAGCCTTGGCGCCAACCTGTTCCGGCGTGAAATCGAGCGCTACCTGCACGTCAATGATTACGTCGGCAGTGCCAATATCCACGACCCGCACATTCCTGCCTTCACGCCATCGCCGCTGCAGACCGGGCCGCGCGTGCGACGCCTGGCCAGTTGGCAGCGTTCGGCGTTTGCGATGGACCGGATGCGTCTTGGCGATTGGGAGCTGATCGCCGGTGCGCGTCGAGCGCAACTCGATGAGCGCGCCTGGAGCAAGCGCGGTGCGCTCGAACGTGACGAACGCTTCTCGCGCACCCTGCCCCAGCTCGCGGTGCTCTGGCAGCCCGCCGCGATGGCAACGCTCTATGCCAGCTACAGCGAGGGCATTTCCCTGGGCCACGAGGCGCCGTTCTGGACCAGCAACGACGGCGATCTGCTGGCTCCGCGCCTGGCGCGCCAGATCGAGGCCGGCGTGAAACTTTCGCAAGGCGAGGACCTGGACTTCACCGCTGCGCTGTTCCGCATCCGCCAGCCCTGGCAATTCGCCCGACCCGACGACTCGCCCGCCGGATACACCTTCGTGGAACAGGGCGTGGAAGAACACAGCGGCATCGAGCTGGGTGCCGACGCCCGCGTGGGCGAGTACCTGCGGCTCACCGCCAGCGGCAGCCTGATCCGTGCCCGCGCCAAGGAGTCGGGCGTTCCGCAATATGAAGGCCACCAGGTCACCAACGTGCCGCGTGTGCGCACCGCGCTGCATCTGGACTACAGTCTGCCGCTGCAACCTCGGCTCGGCCTGATGGCCGGCGTCCGCTACGCCGCGCGCAATCCGGCCACACCCGACGGGCAGGTGCAGGTGCCCTCCTACACCGTGTTCGACGCCGGCCTGCGCTACCGTTCGCAATGGCGTGGCCACGCGCTGACCTGGCGCCTGTCGGTGGACAACGTCTTCAATCGCTTTTACTGGCGCGACACCGGCAGCTCGCAGGGCGACAGCTACCTGTTCCCCGGTGCGCCGCGCCTGGCGCGCCTGACGGTATCGGCCGACTTCTGACGATGGACCCGATCGAACTCATCGCCGCGCTGGCCAGCGCCCTCGGGGTCTGGTTGATGGCCACGCGCCGCCCCCTGGCCTGGCCGGTCGGCTTGTTCTCGGTGCTGATCTACGGCTGGGTCTTCATCGGCGCACGGCTGTACTCGGATGCGCTGCTGCAAGGCGCCTTTGCTGCCTTGCTGGTCTACGGCTGGGTGCGCTGGCTGCGCAATCTTGGTGACGATGGCAAGGTGCGTATCGCGCATCTCGCACCCTCACGCGGCGCGCTGCACCTGCTGGTGGGGGTGATCGTCGCCCTGGCGCTGGGCGGCTTCATGGCCCACTTCACCCAAGCCGACCTGCCCTGGCTGGATGCCGCGCTGGCCGCCTTCAGCCTGGTGGCCCAGTGGTGGCAGGCACGCCGCCACGCCGCCGCCTGGTGGCTATGGATCGCGGTGGACGTGATCTACATCGGCGTATACGTGCACAAGGATCTATTCATCACGGCCGCGCTGTATGCCGCCTTCCTGGCACTGGCTGCGAACGGGTTGGTGCAGTGGCGACGCGCCCGGAGCGTTCCAGCTTGAAGCCTGCGGCGTGGAGCATTCACTCGCCGCTCCAACGGCATACTGCACGGAATCCGACAAGCTTTTTCTCCATGACCGTTCCCGCCGAACCCCGACTGCTCGTGCTGCGATCGATGGCCGCGATCCAGCGCTATCTCGACAACTACCCCGACTCGCCGTGCGAGGCCCACGATGCCACCTGGTTGACGCTCGACCAGTGGCTGGCCGAAGGCGACGACTGCGACGAGGAACGCTTCCAGCGCGCGGTGCAACTGGGCTATCCGGCGCTGCGCGTACCGGGGGACGAGGACCGCGGCGTCACCCGCGCGCTCACCCCGACCCTGGCACGCCGACTGCGCGCCGTCCCCACGCAACGCGCCAAGGGACTGGTCGCGGTGGCGATGGAAGACTGTCGCAACCACGAGTCGATGCAGCAGCTCAACTTCCTGCTGCGCGAGCGCGTGTTGCCGCTGGTTGCCACCGCCCAGGTGATGCGCGAACTCATCGCCCGCTATTACGACCACGAGGAAGACCTCGCCATCGTCGGCCAGCTTGGCCTGGATCCCTCCTACGAAACCAACGAAACCGAAGCCGAACGACTGGCACGCGAGATGCCCATCGTGCGGATCGTGGCCGAACTGATCCAGGATGCAGTGCACCGCCGCGCCTCGGACATTCACATCCGCCCCGGCATGCAGGGTGCCGACGTGCTCTATCGCATCGACGACGAACTGGTGCCGGTGCGCCGATTCCTGCGCTCCCTGCTGCCGGTGCTGGTATCGCGCATCAAGGTGATCGCCGAGATGAACATCGCCGAGCGCCGTCGCCCGCAGGACGGGCGCACCAGCGTCGTGCTGGAGGGCGAGCGCAAGATCGACATGCGTGTTTCGGTGTTGCCCACGGTGTTCGGCGAGTCGGTCGCGATCCGCCTGCATGACATGGGCGGCGGCCTGCTCACCCTGGAACAGCTCGGCCTGAGCGAGACCGACCGCACCCGCCTGGACGATGTGCTGGGGCGCAGCCATGGCATGTTCCTCGCCACCGGCCCCACCGGCAGCGGCAAGTCCACCACGCTCTATGCCGCCCTGCTGGAGCTGCGCAAGCAGCGCATCAACATCCTCACCATCGAGGATCCGGTGGAGTTCCACCTCGAGGACGTGCAGCAGATGCAGGTGAACCGTGCCGCCGGCTTCACCTTCGCCAGTGCGATGCGCAACTTCCTGCGCCACGATCCGGACGTGATCATGGTGGGCGAAATGCGTGACCGTGAAACCGCCGGCATCGGCGTCGAATCCGCGCTCACCGGGCATCTGGTGCTCTCCACCCTGCACACCAACACCGCCGCCTCCACCATCACCCGCCTGCTCGACCTTGGCGTGGAGTCCTACCTGTTGCGCGCCTCCCTGCTGGCGGTGATGGCCCAGCGCCTGGTGCGCCGCACCTGCCCGCACTGCCGCCAGGTCGAGACCATCGACCCGCATATGCGGGAAAAACTGGGCGTGGGTGCCGACGAGGTGTTCCATATCGGGCGTGGCTGCACCCATTGCGAAGGGCTCGGAGTACGCGGGCGGCGCGCGGTCTACGAACTGATGATCGTCACCCCGGCGATCCAGAAGCTGATCGTGCCCCTCGCCGAAATGGATCTGATCCACCAGACCGCAGTAAGCGAAGGCATGACCCCGCTGACCCAGGCCGCGGTGAACCTGGCGCGCACCGGCGCGATCTCGCTGGCCGAAGCCTGGCGGGTACGCGCCGAGTAGGTTCTCTGCAGCACATCGCACCGCGCTTCAGCGCTACGAAGGCTGGAATGCGAGAGCAGGCGAATCCTGCTCGCGGTGACCGCCACCCCGCCAGCTTGCCCGTGCGAGGCGCTTGCGCCACGCTTGGCACACCATGCACAACAGCTTTGCATCATGAGTCGCTGGCGCCCACCGGCCGCCGCTTCCACGGCCATCATCACCCGCCCCGGTTTCGAAAAGCTGCGTGCCGAAATCGACGAACTCTGGAACCGCCGCCGCCCCGAGGTCGTCCAGGCCCTGTCGGCTGCCGCGGCGGAGGGCGACCGCTCGGAGAACGCCGAATACACCTGGCGCAAGAAGCAGCTCGGCGAGATCGACCGGCGCGTGCGCTACCTGAGCAAGCGGCTTGAGGCACTGCGCGTGGTCGACACCCTGCCCAGCGATCCGCAGCGGGTCTGGTTCGGCGCCGAAGTGGAGCTGGAGGATTCGGACAGCGGCGAAACCGCCCATCACCGCATCGTGGGCCCGGATGAAACCGACGCGCGTGCCGGCTGGATCAGCATCGATTCGCCACTCGCCCGCGCGATGCTCGGAAAGCGCCTGGACGACGAGTTCGAGGCGCATCTGCCCGCCGGCAAACGCCTGTTCGTGGTGGCCGCGATCAGCTACGCCCGGCTGGAAAGCGAGATCGCCCACCCTACGATGGTCTGAACGCCGCTTGCGCGCGGACGCCCGCGCTTCTGCCAGAATAGGACTCCCCTTCCCCGCGGGCGCATCCGCCTGCACCCTTCCAGGAGTCCACCATGAGCGACGTCGTCATCGCCGGTGCCAAGCGTACCGCCATCGGTTCCTTCCTCGGCCAATTCAGCGGCGTGCCCACACCCACGCTGG
>CAZTXX010000148.1:0-5851 GCA_964617405.1 uncultured Aquimonas sp.
CTGCGCCGTCTGATCGTGCGCGATGGTCAGCACGAATACGTGTTCGAGGAAGTGAAGTAACCCGCTTCCACTCCCATCCCCATCGCCTGCGATGGGGATGGGCTCATCGATTTACTTCTGCTTCCAGGCGCCGCCCGCATCCTGATACCACCAGCCATTGCGTGCACTGGATGTCCACTGGCGCGCAAAGGTTTCGCGGATCTGCTGTTCCCATTCCGGGTGGCCGTTGGCCACCGCGATTTCACGATAGACGGCGGTGCGGTCGCGGTTGTCATCGGCCACGGCCTGGTTGACCGCAGCACGGTCCTTCAGGCCCAGCGAGGCGGGATTGCGCACTACGATCAGCCCGTCACGCCCGAATCCGAGCGCACCACTGTCGAAATGCGGAGCGAGCTGGTTCTTGAAACGCTCGGCCATGCGCGCCTGGATCGCCTGGATCGCCGGCGTGCGGATGGTGATATCGGGCGTCTGGGCCTGCGCGCTGCTGATGAAGAACGACAGCAAGGCCATGCCGCCACCTTCCTTCACCGGTGCCTGTGAACCGGGCATTTCATCGCCGATCACTTTTTCCACGAACTCGCGCGCGGCCTCCTGGGCCTCGGCTGCCGGGAAATAGACGTTGATCGTGACGCAGGCCGAGAGCACCAACAGGCCGAAGGCGGCGAGGGACCAGAAAATCTTGCGCATGACGGGCTCCGGAAAGGATGTGCGGGTATTGGAACGCAAAGCAGGCACCAATGGGAACAGCGCCACATGAACGCCGGACCATGGAACGGGGAAATTCGACACGCTGATCCTAATCGACCACCGGCATCTGGCCTTCGCTGGCGGCCTTCAAGCGGCCCAGGAGCACCGGCCAGTCCACCCGTTGCTGGTGGCCGACGACGTTGACGCGCGGCAGCCCCGAACCATCGACGATGAGGTAGCCGCCACCCGGTGCCGGGCCCAGGCCGCCCATCGTGCAGACGTTGTTGTCGAGAAAGCAGGACAGGCCGATGCGTGAATAACCGAAGCTGGAAAAGGCCTTGAACATCTGCGCCTGCAAGCCTGCCGCCAGCCCGCCGCCGCCGACCTCGGTCAACTCGCGTACCGCGCGCTGGCTGATGCGCTGGCGTTCGCCGCGCTGCGGCACGGTATGGAACGAGGCATCGAACGCGGCCGGCTCCCAGTCCACCAGGCGCAGGCCGTGGATACGGCCATCCAGTCGCCCGGTGATCTCGCCGAAGCCGAAGGCGCTGGTCAGAGGTTGCAGGTCAAGATTGGAAAAATCGATGCTGGCCGACAGCATGGGCGCCACGCCAAACGGGCGCTCCATCGACAACTGCGACACGTCCACCCTGCCATCGAACAGGTCGGCGCCGAGCCCGCCGGCCAGATCGAGTCGCTGGTTCTCATAGTGGACGGCAGGCAGTTCGCCGGAAATCCTTCCTGTGAAAGGCGGCCAGCCGAGTGCGGCACTTAGCAGGGCGAGGTCGGCGTCTTCCAGCGCCAGGGACAGGTCGAAGCGTTCATCCTGCGCACGCGGCGCGTAATTGAGCGTGTTCAACCGAAGCGTACCGCCGAGCAGGTCGATCGCCACCGGTTCGCGCAATGCCAGGCCGGCAGCGGCACTGCGCAAAGGAAGATGCGCTTCCCCGAGGCTCAGGCCCCAGGCATGGGCACCTGCCCATGACAGCTCACCGTCGGCGGGGGCGGCTCCACGCCGCAGGCGCAGATCGCCATTGGCGCGCGTCACCCCGAAGCGTGCGCTGCCATCTTCCAACTCGAGGTTTTCCAACGTCAGGTCCAGCGCCTGCCAGTCACCCTGATCGAGGCTGGCGGCAATGCGCGCGCGACCGCCCAGGCTGAGGCCGGAGAGGCCGAAGCTGGCATTCAGCGACTCGAAATACCGCGCGTTCGCGGCCACCAGATCCGGCAGGGCGACGCGGAACTCACCGGCCCGCAAGGGGGCTTGCGCCGCCGGGTCCAGGGTAAAGGCACCGTCCAGTTCCAGCACCCCGGGATCACGCCAGCGCAACGACTCCACCCGCCATGGGCCGTCGTCGCCACGCGTCATGCGCGCGCCCAGTGACACCGCGTGCGCAGGCAAGGCCAGATAGAGCGGGCCGGCGAGCAACTCACCGCCACCCAGGTCGAACGACACGTCCACCGTGGTCCGAGCCTCGTCGAGCCGCACTGCCAGCTTGCCCGCAGCCGAAACGCCCTCGGTCGCCAGCGTGCCGTCGGGGGTGTCCAGTCCAAGCCCGCTTATCGTGAGCGGACCACCCAGAGCCAGGGCCTCATCCTGCGCATCGATCTGCCACTGTGCATCCACCTGGCCACCGGTGATCCGCCCATCGTCCCAGGCCTGCGCCAGCAACGGTTGCAGCCAGATGATCGGCATCCGGACCAGCTCCAGCGCCAGCGGTGCCGCCTCGTCGGTCCGGGAAAGGGCGATCTTGCTGGGCCCCGTTCCCAACGAGAGTGCCAGCGCGTCATCGCCAATCCGGAAAGACACATCCAGACCCTTCGCGCCGCGCGCGGCGACCTTTCCGGAGCACTGCCAACCGGCAGCGGCTTCGCGTCGAAGCTCGCATTGCCCGTCCAGCGCCCGCCAGCGGTAGCCAAGCTCGCCGGCATCCAGCAGCGCGGCCTGCAGGCGCATCTGGCCGTGCTCGGCACCCACCGGCCAATCCAGCGTGAGCTTCATGCCCTCGATGCGCGCCAGCGGCGTCCCGATCCGGTCGACTTCCAGCACGGCGGTGCGCGCGAGACAAACGGACGTGTCCAGCAGCAGCAAGGCCAGCAGAAAAAGACAGCACGACTTGCCCGCGGATGGAACTCGATTCATCCTCTGAAGAATAGCCCACCGCAGGCCTGGAACGATGAAACATGCGCTTCTTGCCGAGGACGATCCGGTCAGCCGCAACTTCCTGAGCGAAGCCTTGGCCCTGTCGGGTTGGGTGGTGACGGCCTTCGAACACGGCGAGGACGCCGCCGAGGCCGCCATCGCGCGCCGATTCGACGTGCTGATCCTTGATCTGAACCTGCCGTGCGAAGACGGCGTGCAGACGCTGCGCCGCATACGCAACCGCGATGACCACGCCAGCGCCGAGGCGCCGGCCCTGGCCCTCACCGCCGACCATCGACCGGAACGGCACGACCAGTTGCGCCGCAACGGCTTCGACGCGGTGGCGGTCAAACCCTTGTCGTTGGCCGGGCTCGAAACGGCACTGGCAGGACTGATCCGCACCGAAATCCCGGCACGCGGCGCGGCAACACAGCCATCGCCCGCATGCGAGCCCTTGCCGGTCTGGGACGATGCCGCAGGCCTCGTCGTTGTCGGCGGGCGCATGGAAACGCTGGACGCCTTGCGCAAGCTCCTGCTTGGCGACCTGCCCGCGCAGCGCGATGCGGTGCTGGAAAACCCGGCATCCGCCGCTGCCGCCGCCACCCTGCACCGACTGCGCGCGGCCTGCGGATTTTGTGGTGCGGCGCAACTGGCCCAGGCGGTGGCCGAACTGGAGGCCTGCGCCCCGGAACAGCGCAATGGCGAGGTGCTGGAGCGCTTTGCGCACAGTGCCGCCCAAACCCTTGCCACGCCGTGGAAGCAGGAATCCCGTCCCGCATCCGCGCCCGCGGACGACGCGCACTCGGCACGCGGGACTTGACAGCAACCCGCCGGGCGGGTTCTTCTTGCAACCATGTTGCTACGCACCATGACCACCACCATGACGATTACCACTCCCGACGGGGTGCGTCCGGTCGTGCGCTGACAGCAACGAAACCGGCCCCGCACCCCGACGAGGATGCAGGGCGCGCCGCGACCTCATCCACTGACGGTGCGGGCCCCTTACTCCGAGGCCCCGATGAACGCTCCCCAGCCCGCTCCCACCACTGCTCCCGTCGCCACCGGTGACGATCCCGTCGTCGCGCACAAATTCGGCGGCTCCAGCGTCGCCGACGCCACGCGCTACCGGCATGTCGCCACCCTCCTTTCGGAACGCCCGGACCCGGTGCAGGTCACCGTGGTTTCCGCGATGAAGGGCACCACCGACGCACTCATCGCCCTGGCCGATACCGCCGCCGAGGGCGGGGACTGGGCGGCACCCCTGGCCGAGCTGCGCGAACGCCATCGCATGGTCGCGACCGAACTGCTGGGCACACAGGCCAACGTCACGCTGGCGTGGGTCGATACGCAGTTCCATGAACTGGGCGCCGTGCTGGGCGCCATCGCCCTGCTCGGGCCATCCGGCGAAGCCGCCAAGGAACGCGTGCATGGCCTGGGCGAAGTGCTCTCTGCCCGGCTTCTGGCCGATGCGCTGTGCAGTCTCGGTGAGGACGCGATCGCACTCGACGCCCGCGAGGTGCTGGTGGTGGGACGCAACGACTTGGGCATCGCGGTGGACTGGGAAACCAGCGCCGCCCGCCTCGCACAGTGGCGCGCCGAGCACGCCCAGTCGCGCATCGTGGTGACCGGCTTCGTCGCGCGCGACACCCATGGCGTGGCCACCACGCTGGGGCGCAACGGCAGCGACTTTTCCGGCGCGATTTTCGCCGCGCTCTTCAACGCGCGTGAACTCCATATCTGGACCGACGTGGACGGTGTGCTCTCGGCCGACCCGCGCGTGGTGCCCGATGCGGTGTTCCTGCCGCGGCTCTCCTACAGCGAGGCCTGCGAACTGGCCTATTTCGGTGCCAAGGTGGTGCACCCGCAGACCATGGCCCCGGCCATCGCGCGCAACCTGCCCATCCTGATCCGCAACAGCTTCAACCCCTCGCATCCCGGGACGCGCATCGACGCCACCGGCGACATCCGCGACACGGCCCCGGCCAAGGGTCTGTCGCTGGTATCCAACCTGGCCCTGCTCAATGTGGAAGGCAGCGGCATGATCGGCGTACCCGGCACCGCCGAACGCGTATTCGCCACCCTGCGCGATGCGCATGTGTCGGTGGTGATGATCTCGCAAGGCTCATCCGAGCACTCGATCTGCTGCGTGGTACGCGCCTCCCAGGCCACCGCCGGCAAGCTCGCGCTGGAACGCGCCTTCGCCCAGGAGCTCGCGCAAGGCCAGATCCAGAGCGTGCATCTTGAAACCGGCATCAGCGTGCTGGCCGCGGTGGGCGACGGCATGGCCGGCCGGCCCGGCGTGGCGGCGCGCTTCCTCGCCACCCTGGCGCGCGCCCACGTCAACCTGCGCGCCATCGCGCAAGGCGCCTCGGAACGCAACATCTCCGTGGCCATCGCCAGCGCCGATGAAACCAAGGCATTGCGCGCCGCGCATGCCGGCTTCTGGCTGTCACCCCAGACCATCTCCATCGGCGTGATCGGCCCGGGCAAGGTCGGCGCGGCCCTGCTCGACCAGCTCAGCGAAAACGCGCCACGCCTCCTGGCCGAGGCCAATATCGACCTGCGCCTGCGCGCCATCGCCTCCAGCCGGCGGATGTGGCTGGGCGAACACGATCCCGACTGGCGCGGGAACTGGGCGCAGGCCACGGACGCCGATCTCGATGCCTTCACCGCCCACGTCCACGCCGCGCACCTGCCGCACGCGGCCATCATCGACTGCAGCGCCAACCCCGCCGTGGCCGACCGCTACGCCGACTGGCTGGCCGCCGGCATCCACGTCATCACCCCCAACAAGCAAGCCGGATCCGGCCCGCTGGATCGCTACCGCGAGATCCGCGCTGCCGCCAAGGCCGGCAACGCCCGCTTCCGCTACGAGGCCACCGTCGGTGCCGGCCTGCCGGTCATCCAGACTCTTCGCGACCTCATCACCACCGGCGACGAGGTGCACGCCATCGAAGGCATCTTCTCCGGCACCCTGGCCTGGCTGTTCAACAAGTACGACGGCAGCCAGCCCTTCTCCGC
>CAZTXX010000149.1:0-2708 GCA_964617405.1 uncultured Aquimonas sp.
GCCACGTACAACTGTGCCGGCGAACCCAGGCTGCTGCGGGTGAACACCAGCGCATCGCGACCCAGGTCGAAGCCTTCCACCTGCCCCATGCCCGGCAGACGTTGCGCCTTGCCGGAGGCGATGTCGATGCGGTGAATGGGATGATTGCCGAGGTCGTCGGTGGCGGTGTAGATCGAGCGCCCGTCCGCTGAAAGCGTGATGCCGCCAGCGGAGTAGTCCCAGACCGGCGCGATCTCCCGGGTGGCACCGGTGGCCAGGTTCTTTTCCATCAGGCCGAAGCGGTCGGCCTCAAAACCCGGGCGCTTCATCGCGAGGTAGTACAGCGCCTTGCCATCGGCACGAAACACGGGACTGGTATCCCAGGCAGGATTGTCAGGCGTAAGATTGACCGGCGCGGACGAGCCATCCGCCGGCACGCGGTACAGGTCGAAATTGGTCGACCAGGCCTCGGTGTTGCCCGCGATGCGAGCGGAAAACACCAGGCTCTTGCCATCCGGTGCCCAGGTGTATTCCTCCGAGCCGCCAAAAGGCTTGGAAGGCACATCGCCGTCGATATCGCGGCTCAGCTTCACCGGCGCATCCGCGGCGCGGCCGTCGTTATCGATGGTCGCGGTGAACAGCTGGCTGCGGCGACCGTCGGACCAGGTGTCCCAGTGCCGCACGAACAGGCGCTCGTACAGCATGCCGGTGGTCTTGCCCGCGGCGCGCTCATCGAGACGCGCCCTGGTGCAGGCGAGATCCTCGCAATCGTTGAAAACCTCCAGGCTGAAGGCCACGGCCTTGCCGTCCGGCGACAGGCGATAGCTGCCCACATCCAACGGATAGGAGGTCACCTGCTGCGCCTCGCCACCGGCCAGTGGCAGGCGCCAAAGCTGCATCGAACCCGAGCGCGGCGAAAGGAAATAGAGCGTGCCGCCATCGGGAGAAAACTGCGCGGCCATCGCACTGGCGCCAACCGCCGTCAGTCGGCGGGCGGGTGTCTTGCCATCCAGAGCCTGCAACCACAAGCCGCTGCTGGCCTTGTTGGCATCCACGTCAGCCTCACGCAACGAGAACACCACGCTCTTGCCATCGGGCGAGAGGAGGGGCGAGGACACGCGGTCGAGCGCAACCAGTTCCTCCGCGGTCAATCCGTGCGGTGCAGCGATGGCACCCGTCATGGCCAACACCAGCGTGGTGCCGACAAGGATCCGAATCATCACGCCATCTCCCGTCTCGTCAAATGAGCCGGTGATGTTAGGGAAACACGCAACGCCTTGCCATCCCCGGAGAGGAAGGACTCGATGTCACGTCGGTCTTCCGGGGTACGGCATCCGGGGCCGGAAAAGCATCGGGGCGGCTTGCGCCGCCCCGATGTTCCACTTCATTGCCGATAGCCGACCGGATCAGGGCAGCCTGGCACCGGTCGGGATCGCGGCACCCGCCGGCAGCTGGAGGCGCAGACCAGCCTCGCTAGCACCGCCCGAGGGGTACAGGACAAGGCTGACACCGCCCATGTCCATCGACCAGGCGTAGGCCACGGCCGAGCCCTGCGGCCAGTGCACAAAGGCGCCGGCACGCTGGGCACCGTCGGCATCCAGCCAACGCAGGCGCATCAACTGCACCTCGCCCACCGTCAGCCGATCCAGCCAGGCCACCACACGGCTTGAGTCATCCAGCAGTTCCACCGCCACCGACGGCTTGCCGGTGGCTGTGCTGCCGCGTGCCCAGCCGGAAGCCGTCAGCACGCCCGTCTCACCCATGGCGGCAAGCGCCACCGTGGGCCGCGGCTGGTCATCACCCTCGAAGCCGTCGCAGAAGATCGAGCACGGGCCGCTGTAGGCCGGCACGATGTTGACACCGGCGCTGTCATCGGCTGCCCGGGTGACGCCCTCCGACTCCCACTCGACCGCGGCTTCGTTGACCAGCTCCGCACCGGTAGGCGCATCGCCCGTCACCGTGGAGGAAATCACCACCGTGACGCCACCGTCGGCCGGAATCGTCACGCCGAGGTTGACATCGCCACTGCCGCTGGCCTGGCCACAGACCGCGCCCTGATCACCGACACAGGTCCAGGTGATCGCATCGAGGCCGACAGGCAGGGCATCGAGTACCGTTGCACTCACCGTGCTCGGGCCATCGTTGCCCACCACAAGGGTCCAGGTGATCACCTCACCGGCATGCGCCTGGGTCACGTCGGCGGTCTTTTCGATCGTCAACTGGGCCACCTGCTCACCAACCGCGGTGAAGACCAGGGTCGGCAGACCCGGCAGGCCGGTGCTCGCGGTCATCGTGTTGCCACCCGCCACCGCGCCCAGCACCCACTCGGGCACCGTGGCCTCGCCATCGCCATCGGTGGTGACTGTGGCACCGGCGTTGCCCAGGATCGAGCCGCCACCGGCCGTCACCGCGAAGCTGATGCTGATGCCCGGCACGCCGTTGTTGGACGTGTCGAACACCCGCACCGTCGGCAACGGTGCCGACAGGGCCGCGCCGGCCACGCCGGTGAAGCTGTCGTCACCCACGATCTCGAAACCGGCGATGCTCGCCGCCACGATGGTCAGGGTGCCCGCGGTCTGGGTGTCGGCGTAGTTGGCCTGGCCCGCCAGGCTGGCCACCACGGCGTAGCTGCCCACATCCACCGGATTGGCCGGGGCATAGGTCACCACCACGTCACCGGCCAACAATGCCGGCACCGTGGTCACCGAAGCCGCCTTCGTCGTGCCGTC
>CAZTXX010000149.1:2808-5795 GCA_964617405.1 uncultured Aquimonas sp.
CACCGGCCAACAATGCCGGCACCGTGGTCACCGAAGCCGCCTTCGTCGTGCCGTCGTACACATGGTTCAGGTCGGACAGGAAGATCTGCGCCGGAGCCTTGCCGATGGTCAGCGTCGCCGTGGTGGTGCCAGTCAACTGGTAGTTCGGGTTGACGAGGCTCGCTGCCACGTCATAGCTGCCGGCATCGATCGGCGTCACCGCGCTGCCACCCTGACTGTAGGACAGCGACACACCCGTCACACCCAGCGGATCGGTGGTCACCGAGGCCGACTTCGCGATGCCGTCGTAGACGTGGCTCAGGTTGCCGAAGGCCAGCGTCACGCTTGCCTTGGTGATCTCGATCTGCGCGTTCAGCACCTGCGGCGCGTAGTTCGGGTCGGTCACGGTCAGGGTCACGTCGTAACTGCCCACGTTCACCGGCGCGGTGCCGCCGCCGGGCGCATAGGCCAGCGTGTAGGCCACCGCGTTCGGGTTGGTCACCACGGCCGGATGTGCAGCACCGTTGTAGCTGAAGCTGCCGCCAGCCACTTCGATCCCCGTGTCGAGCGCCGGGACAGGAGTCACGGTGTAGGTCGCGTTGCCGGTGGCCACATGGTTGTCGCTGGTGCAGGCACCAATGACCTGATAGCTGCCCACCGCGGCCGACTGCGCCGGCACACCGGATACCGTGCACGACTCATTGGCATCCCCCGCCGGATCCAGGGTGGCCGTCACTGCGTGTGCCGTGCCATACACCCCGCTCAGCGGCGCGAAATTCACCGAACCGGTGGCACGGGCGATGGTCAGGGTGTCGCTTACGCTGACGTCGGCGTAGTTCGCATTCCCCAGCAGCGATGCCGTGACCGTGTAGTTGCCCGCGTTCACCGGCGGATCAACCGGCGTGTAGCCCACCGTGATCGAACCCGCCAGCGAGGCCGGCACCACGGTGACCGTCGCCGTCTTCGCGCCGCCGTTGTACACATGGCTCAGATCGGACAGGAAGATCTGCGCCGTGGCCTTGCCAATGGTCAGCGTCGCCGTGGTGGTGCCGGTCAACTGGTAGTTCGGGTTGGCGAGGCTCGCCGCCACGTCATAGCTGCCGGCATCGATCGGCGTGGCCGTGCTGCCACCCTGACTGTAGGACAGCGACACACCGGTTACACCAAGCGGATCGGTGGTCACCGAAGCGGCCTTCGCGATGCCGTCGTAGACGTGGCCCAGGTTGTCGAAGGCCAGCGTCACGTTCGCCTTGGTGATCTCGATCTGCGCGTTCAGCACCTGCGCCTCGTAGTTCGGATCGGCCACTGCCAGGGTCACGTCGTAACTGCCCACGTTCACCGGCGCGGTGCTGCCGCCGGGCGCATAGGCCAGCGTGTAGGCCACCGCGTTCGGGTTGGTCACCACGGCCGGATGTGCGGCACCGTTGTAGGTGAAACTGCCGCCTTCCAGGGTGATGCCGGTGTTGCCGGCAGCCGCAGGCAAGATCGTCAGCATGGCGCTGGCCGTGCCGTAGACATTGCCGTCGTCGATGGTCGCAATCACCTGATAACTGCCGGCATTGGTCGGTGCCGTGGTGCTGCCGTTGTAGGTGAAGATCGCGGCGTGACCACCGCTCACCGTCGCACTCGCCGTCTTGGTCGTACCGCTGTAGTTCGTCGTGGCCGTGCCGGTGTCGCTCCACACGATGTCCGTGATGCCCACGTCGCCCACGGTGTTCTCCAGCGAGAAGCTCAGGTTCGTGCTGGCGAAGCTGGCGACGACGCTGTAGCTGCCCACCGTGCCGTTGGCCGAAGCCGGCGTCGCGGCCAGGCCACCGGCACTGCTGGTTGCCGAGACGACATCATTGGCACTGGCACCGCTCCCGGGTGCGACAAAGCTCACTGTCGCCGCCTCGTCATCGGCGACGGCATTGCCGTACTGGTCGACAACACGCACCACCAGATCGGCGAATGCGGTGTTCACCGGCACGGTCTGGTTGTTGCCGGACACCAGCTCGATGGAAGCCGCATCACCGGGCAGGTTCGCCAGGTTCACGCTCGCTGGGCTGGCACCAGACACCACCGCCTGTACCTGGAAGGCACCCGCCGTGATGTTGGCGTCGAACGTGCGGATCACCTCACCCACCGCGTTCGTGATGCCCGCAGCCAGAGCCGGAGCGATGCCCGCCCCTGCACTTGGGCCAATCAGGGTGACGGAGACACCTTCCACCAGGTTGCCGTTGGCGTCGCGCACCGTGGCCGTCAGTTCGTAGGCACCGACGGTACCGACAACGGCATCGCTCGCCGAGCTTGCCAGCGCGACGCTCGCCGCACCGCCGGCGGTGTTGGTGAGGCCGACATCAACCGCACACACGGCGACGTTCGGCGGCGTGGCATCGCATTGGCTGCCATCGACCATCGCGGTGGCGATGAATGCCCCTGCCGTGACGTTGGCCGTGAGCGTGCCGCTGCTCGCCAAGCCATCCGGATCGCTGATTGCGCTGATGAGGTTGGGCGAAACGCCCGCACCCGGATCCAGCGCCGCGAAGTCCACATCCATGCCTTCCAGCGGATTGCCGAAGCGATCGCTCACCTTCACCACCAGCGGCAGACCGTAGGGGGCCGTCACCTGCGCGGTCTGACCAGCGCCGGAGACGATGGCGATCTGGACCTGTGCCGGATCGGAGTCCGCCGTATTCAGCAAGCCGAAGGGCACCGCCAGCTCGACGCCGTTGGAGAGCTTCGCGCTCACCTCGAAGGCACCGGCATGGTCGTTGGAGCTGGCCGCAACGTACGTCTGGCCGTTCGCGCCGGTCGGTGCCGGCGAGGTCAGACTTGCACCTGCACCGTTCGCACCGGCGATCACGTTGAACGCGACTGAAGCGCCCGACACCGGATTACCGGCGATGTCGCGTACCCGCACCGTGAGACCGCCAGCGTCGTGAGCCTTGCCGCCCACTATGGCTGCACCGGCATCACCGGAGACGATCTCGATGCTGGCCGCAAGGCCCGTATCGATGCCGATGGTC
>CAZTXX010000150.1:0-5781 GCA_964617405.1 uncultured Aquimonas sp.
GTCAGCATCGCCAACGACGTGCTTCGCCTGACGCTGGATGCCAACGGCGGCACCGTCCGCGTCGCCGAATTGCTCAAGTACGCGCAACAGGCCACCGGCGAATCCGAACCGGTCGAGCTGTTGAGCCAGAATCCGGCGGAATTCTTCGTGTTGCAGAGCGGGCTGGTCGGCAGCCCGGCGGCACCGACCCACGAAGACCGGCTGATCGCCCAGCGTGGCGACCAGACCTTGGCCGATGGCGAGGACAGCGTCACCCTGCCGTTCCTCTGGCAAGGGCCGGATGGCCTCGTGGTCGAACGCAGCTACCGGCTCAGCCGCGGCAGCTACGTGGTGGAAGTGCATGAGCGGGTGGTCAACCACGGCAATGCCACCTGGACCGGCAGCGCCTACCACCAGCTGGTGCGCGTGCCGCCGCCGGCTGCCAAGGGCGGATTCACCAATCCCGAGCGTCTGAGTTTCGTCGGTGCCGCCTGGTACAGCCCGCAGGACAAGTTCGAAAAACTCAAGTTTGCCGACTTCGATCCGCAAAAGCCGCTCAAGCGTGAGGTCACCGACGGCTGGATCGCGATGCTGCAGCACTATTTCGCCGCGGCGATCATCCCTCCGACCGGGCAGGCGACCAGTTTCAGCACCGCCACGCTGGCCAATGGCCGGTTCCTGCTGCGTGAAGTCGGCAGCCCGATGAGCGCGGCACCCGGCACGGAAGTCGCCAGCACCACGCGCGTCTATCTCGGCCCGAAGCTGCGCCAGGAAATGGACACCATTTCGCCCGGCCTCGGTCTGACCCTGGATTACGGCATCTTCACCGTCATTGCGCAGCCGATCCATTGGCTGCTCGCCCTGTTGCACAGCATCACCGGCAACTGGGGCTGGGCCATCGTGCTGCTGGTGGTGCTGATCAAGGCGGCGATGTTCAAGCTGTCCGAGGCGCAGTACAAGAGTTTCGCCAAGATGCGCCGGGTGCAGCCGCGCATCGAGGCGCTCAAGGAGCGTTTCGGCGACGATCGCCAGAAGTTCCAGGTCGCGATGATGGAGATGTACAAGAAGGAAAAGATCAATCCGCTCGGCGGCTGTCTGCCGATCCTGGTGCAGATCCCGGTCTTCCTGTCGCTGTACTGGGTGCTGGTGGAAGCCGTCGAACTGCGTCATGCACCGTGGATCCTGTGGATCCAGAACCTTTCGGCGCCCGATCCCTATTTCATCCTGCCGATCATCAACCTGGTCACCATGTGGGCGACGCAAAAGTTGTCGCCATCGCCCGGCATGGATCCGATGCAGAAGAAGATGATGCAGGCCATGCCGTTGGTGTTCGGCGTGATGTTCGCCTTCTTCCCGGCCGGTCTCGTGCTCTACTGGACCACCAACGGCGCGCTCGGCTTGCTGCAGCAGTGGTTCATCATGCGTCGCCACGGCGAACCGGTGGCGGCCAGCGCGAAGTGATGGGCTGATGGTGGCCGCCGATCGCAACGACACGATCGCCGCCATCGCCACGCCGCCGGGTGCCGGCGGCATCGGCGTGATCCGGGTGTCCGGCCCACGGGTGCCGGAAATCGCCGTCGCCCTGCTCGGCCGCAAGCCGCAACCGCGCCACGCACATTTCGCCGTGTTTCGCGACACCGCCGGCGAGGTACTCGATACCGGTTTGCTGCTGCATTTTCCCGCACCGGCCTCGTTCACCGGCGAACACGTGCTCGAACTCCAGGTGCACGGCAGCCGTCCGGTGCTGCATGCCCTGCTGAACCACCTCCGGACCCTCGGTGCGCGCGCCGCGCGACCGGGCGAGTTTTCCGAACGGGCGTTTCTCAACGGCAAGCTTGATCTGGCCCAGGCCGAGGCCATCGCCGACCTGATCGCCGCCCGTTCCGGAGCCGCCGCGCGCGCTGCGCAACGCAGCCTGCAGGGAGAGTTCTCGCGCCGGGTCCAGAGTCTGGTGGAGGCGGTCATCGCCTTGCGGGTGAAGGTGGAATCGGCCATCGATTTTTCCGACGAGGACATTCCCGCGCTGGCGCCCGAGGTGTTGGCGCAGGACATCGCGGACATCACTGCCGGCCTGACGGCGTTGCGAGAGGCCGCCCGCCGTGGTCAGCGCCTCAACGACGGCCTGCATGTTGTGATCCTCGGGCGGCCGAACGCGGGCAAATCCAGTCTGCTCAACGCCCTGACTGCCGATGAGCGCGCCATCGTCACCGACCAGGCCGGCACCACCCGCGATCTGCTGCGCGAAAGCCTGAGCCTGGACGGGGTCGATCTCACCCTGGTGGATACCGCCGGTCTGCGCGACGCCGGCGATGCGATCGAGGAAGAAGGCATCCGGCGCGCACGCGCGGAAGCCGCCCGCGCCGATCTGATCCTATGGGTCTGCGGCGCAGACACGGGTGACTCGTTGGAACCCGGGCCCGACGACATCCCGCCTGGTCTGCCCTGCATCGTGGTGCACAACAAGATCGACCTGACCGGCGCCGCGCCACGTCATGAAACCCTCGCCGGGGTGGACCACGTCCACCTGTCCGCCACCACTGGTGCCGGCCTGCACCACCTGCGTGAACTGCTGCATCGCCATGCCGGCGGGGATGGCGATGGCGCGTTCAGTGCCCGCGCCCGACATGTCGAAGCACTGGCGCGCACCAGCGATCAGGCCGGTGCGGTGACGGGCGCGCTGAAAGCGGGTCTGGCGCTGGAGCTGGCCGCCGAAGACTTGCGCCGGATGCAGGCCACCCTGGGTGAGATCACTGGTACGTTCACCACCGAGGACCTGCTGGGTCGCATATTTGCAAACTTTTGCATTGGCAAATGACAACGCCATCCAGGCGTTATCCCATCCTGTCGGTATCCGCCTGGACCCTGCGTCGAACCGGTTCGGGCGACCGAGCGTGACAAGCGTCACATAAATCCCGCGGGTGCCCGGGCAAAGCTGCGTTGCGCCGTAGCCGCCCGCCCCTGAGCGGCGGAAATGCAGCTTTGCAGCGCCACGATCTTTGCCTTATGGTGAGTAACTTCATGTTTCAACCGGTGCAGTGCCCGTCGCCGGGGCCAGCTTCACGATGTGCGGCGGGGTCTTGCATCGAACTCAAGTCAATCGATCAGGGGAACACCCGATGAAAAGCCCGTCAGCGATGCGAATCGGCCCAATCGGCACGGCCATTGCCCTTTCCATGGTCCTGCTTCTGGGCGCGTGCGGCGACAAGGAGAGCACATCGCCTCCTCCCACTCCCGCCCCGGCCGCCAGCGCCCCGGTGCCTGCTCCCGAACCCGTTGCCACCGACGAAGGCGGTGAAGCCATGCTGGTGCAACCCACGCTGGTCGACACCCTTTCGGTCGACGAGCTGTTGGAGCGCGCCGAAGAGGCCTTCAAGGAAAAGCAGCTGTTCGTGCCCGCGGGCGAGAGCGCGTTCGAGATGTATCTGCGCGTGATCGAACAGGAACCCATGCAGGTGCGCGCCAGGAACGCGTTGGTGGACATGTTCCCCTACGCCGTGCTGTACGTCGAACAGCGTACCTCCGCCGGTGATCTGGCCGAGAGCGAGCGCGTGCTGGCCCTGATGCAGGAAGCCGACGAAAACGCGCCGGCCCTGCCGCGCCTGGAGCGTGGCGTGACCCAGCTGCGTGATCGGGTCGCGAACGAGGTGCAGCGCCAGGCAGCCGCCGAAGCCCAGCGCCAGGCAGCGGCCGCCGCTGCCGCCGTGGCTGCGGCGGCGCCGCAGCCTGTGCAGCAGGCCCCTGCCCCGACCCCGGTACCCACACCCGAACCGGTCGCCGAGGCACCCGCTCCGGTGCCGACGCCCGCTCCCGCGCCAACGCCGGAGCCTGTCGCACCGGTTGCCGCCGCGCCAGTGGCGCCGCCACCCGCAGCGGCTGCACCCCCGCCGGCTGCCGCTGCCCCGGCGGCGACGCCGACCGTGGTCTCCGCCGTGCAGCCGCGCTACCCGCCTGTCGCCCTGCGTCGTCGTGTGGAAGGTTCGGTGGAAGTCGGTTTCACCATCATGCCTGACGGCAGCGTGGCCAACGTGCGGGTACTCTCGGCGCGTCCGTCCAACACCTTTGATCGCGAAGTCATCAACGCCATGGAGCGTTGGCGCTTCAGCCCCACCGGGCGCCAGGTGGAAAGCCGCCGCGTGTTCGACTTCAAGTTGCCCTGATCGAACAACCCGCCGTTCGAGATGAATGCCCCGGTCTGTACCGGGGCATTCTTTTTTCTCCGCGGAAAGCCCCGGCGCGAGCGATCAGCCCGATACCGCCAGATGCTCGCGGTGGTACATGCGTGCCGCCGCCACCCACAGCACCCCCGCGATGGCGGTGGCGATCAGGGTGTAGAAAGCCCAGTCCGCCGCACTGATCGGCTCGCCACGCAGCACCATCATGATCAGCTGGTTCTGCGACAGGAAGGGAATCGCCAGCATCCACAGCTGGTTCTTCACCGGCGAGATCAGCAGGTAGAAGGTGGGCAGCATCGGCACCAGGAACAGCAGGCTCATGTAGCTCTGCGCTTCCTTCACGCTCTTGACGCTGGCCGAGATCACCGTCAGCAGGCAGGTGCCGAACAGCACCGTGGGCACCAGGATCAGCAGCAGCTTGGCCATCGCCAGCAGCGACACATCCACCTTGACCCCGGCCGGGGCCAGCCAGAACGCCGCCTTGAAGGCCGCCAGCATCAACACCAGGCTCAACACGCCGAAGACGCAGGCGGCCAGGATCTTGCCGCTCATGATCGCGCGCCGCGAGGCCGGCGTGGCCAGCAGGGGTTCGAGCGACTGGCGTTCGCGCTCGCCGGCGGTCACGTCGATCACCAGGTAGGCGCCGCCGAGGAAGGCACTCATGATGAGGAAGTAGGGCAGGAAGGCGAGTGCCTGCCCGATCCGGCTCATCGGCGTGGCGAGATCGGCCTGCGCCACCCGCACCGGCACGCCGACCGCCGGGCTGACGCCGCGCGAAAGCAAGCGCAGCGCCGCCACCTGCTGGGAATAACCGCCGAGCACCGCATTGACCCGCGCCACGGGGATGCGCGAATCGTCGCGCGTGCTGTCGTGCAAGACCTCGACCAGGGCCGGCCGGCCGGCACGCCAGTCTTCCGCGAAACTCTCCGGGATGCGCAGGATCACGTCCTCGACCTGACGGGCGATGGCCGTTTCGGGGTCGTCGGGTGCGTCCGCCACCTCGATGTTGTGCTCGCTGAGGAAGGCCACCAGGTTGGGAGCGTGCTGCGCACCGATCACTGGCAGTTGCAGGGTCTTTTGCATCTGGGTGGTCATCTTCTTCTGCATCACCGCACCCATGCCCACCACCAGGGCCACGATCAACAACGGGCCCATCAGCAGGGAGATCAGCACGGTGCGCCGGTCGCGCGCGAGGTCGACCAGCTCCTTCATCATCACCACGTGCACGGGGCTCATGAGAACAATCCTTCTTCCGATCCGATCACGCGCACGAAGGCGTCCTCCAGGTTCTGCTCGCCGGTCTGGGTGCGCAATTCGTCCGCGGTGCCCTGGGCCACCACCGTACCCTTGGCGATCACCACGATGCGGTCGCACAGGGCGGCGACCTCCTGCATGATGTGGCTGGAGAAGATCACGCAGCGGCCCTCTTCGCGCAGTTGCCGCAGGAAGCCGCGCATCGCGCGGGTGGTCATCACGTCCAGGCCGTTGGTGGGTTCGTCGAGGATCACGTTGCGCGGGTCGTGCACCAGGGCACGGGCAATGGCGGTCTTGGTGCGCTGGCCTTGGGAGAAGCCCTCGGTCTGGCGGTCGAGGATGTCCTCCATCTCCAGTGCACGTGACAGCTCGGCGA
>CAZTXX010000151.1:0-5760 GCA_964617405.1 uncultured Aquimonas sp.
AGTAGTAGCCGAGGTCCTCGAGCGTGCGCAGCGCCACGCTCTTGCCCGAGCCGGAGAGGCCACTGATGATCAGCAGGGGTGGAGTGGTGGACGGTTCGGTCTTCATGTCGGGCGGTATTGACGCATCTGGTGGGCCTGGCGATCGATGAAGGTCTGGGCGGCGTCGAAGCCCTTGCCCTTGAGCAGATGGGCGCGTACCGCGGCTTCGGCCAGCACCGCAAGGTTGCGGCCGGCCGCGACCGGCAGGGTGATCTGCGGGATGTCGACCTCGAGCACGCTGCGGTTGCACATCTCGCCATGCAACCGGTCCAGGCTGTCGGAGTCCTGTTCCGCCTGCTGGCGGCGCAGGTGCACGATCAATCGCAGGTACTTGTTGCGCTTGACCGCGGTGTCACCATACATCTGGCGGATGTTGACGATGCCGATACCGCGCACTTCGAGCAGGTCCTGCAGCATCTCCGGGCAACTGCCATCGAGCATGTCGGGTGCGATCCGGGTGAACTCGGGCGCGTCATCGGCCACCAGACGGTGTCCGCGCGAGATCAGCTCCAGCGCCAGCTCGCTCTTGCCAAGGCCCGATTCGCCGGTGATCAGCACACCGATGGAATGCACCTCCATGAACACCCCGTGCAGGGTGATGCGCGGCGCCACCGCACGCGCCAGGTGGTACTGGAAGTAGGTGAGCAGCTCGTGCCCGCGATGGCTGGACACCCACAAGGGGGTGCCGGAGGAATCGGCCGCCTCGCGCAGATCGGCAGGGGCGTCACGGTCCTTGGTCACGACCAGGGCGAGCGGCATTTCGCCCACGATGCGTGCGAACAGGTCGTGGCGTTGCGTGGGGTCGAGCATCTCCAGGTAGCCGAACTCCTCGCCACCGAGGATCTGCACCTTGTTGGCGTGGATCGTGTTGAGGTAGCCGGCCAACGCGGGGCGGCGCGCCAGGCGATCGACGGATTCCAGGATCCGTCCGGCGCCCTGCCGCCCTGCGATCCAGCGCAGGCCCATGCGCTGTTCAAGCTGCTCGAACAGTTCACCGGCGGTGATACGCATGGAGTGGGGCGAAGCGGGAGACATGACGGCCAGTATGCCGGTGCCAGGAACGCCTGTCAGGCCGCAAGATGGGCGATCTGCCACTCGGAGAGCGCGGCGTACAGTTGCGCATCGCCGCAGATGCCGCGCAGGCGCGCGCAGAAGGCGGTGTCGCTGAACATTTCCGCCAGTTGCGAGAGCAGCATCAGGTGCTGCTGGGTGAAGTGCTCGGGCACCACCAGGGCGAACACCAGGTCGACGGGCACGCCATCGCCCGCCTCGAACGGCAGGGGCTCGGCCAGGCGCAGGAAGGCGCCGATCGGTGCTGCCAGCCCGGCGATACGGCCATGGGGAATGGCGACGCCATGCCCGAGCCCGGTGGAACCGAGCCGTTCGCGCGCGCACAGTCCATCGTAGATGCCGCGTTCCAGCTCAGGATCTTCGCCTGACTCGACGAGTGTGGTGGCGAGAAGCTCCAGCAGACGTTTCTTGCTGGACACGCCCGCGGTGAAGCGGACCCGCGTGGGCGTCAGAAGATCAACCAGGTGCATGGTGACGATTCCCCGTGTGACCGGACCACTGGCGACGTCCCTCCCGCCTGCGATCCGCTTGCCGCCCGGGATGCCCGGGCGGCCTTGCAGCGTTCAAGTGATGCGTTATCAGCCGGCTTCGGCGGTGCGGATGCTCTGATCCGAGCGCTGGTGGCGCGACTGCTTTTCCTTGTGCTTGGTGATCTGGCGCACGAGCTTGTCGAGCAACTGGTCGATCGCGTTGTACATGTCCTCGTCGGACGCCTCGGCATGAATCGTGTGGCCTGACAGGTTGAGCGTCGCGTCGACCTTCTTGACCACGCGCTCCACCGACAGCGTGACCCTTCCGTCGATCAGGTTCTCGGAAAGACGCTCCAGCTTCTCCAGCTTGGACAGGACGGTGTCCCGCAGGGCGGGGGTGACTTCGATCTGGTGGCCAACGATTTCGATGCGCATGACTAACCTCCTGTTGCTGCCTTTCGGCGGATTCCGGCGGGTGGGTGCCGGTGGTGTTCGCGGTTGCTGCCGCGGTGGAGCTTCAATAGCCCAGATGGCGTTAAGCGAGGGTAAAAAACAAGGGGCAGGATCTGGCTCGGGCATGGTGTTCAGTGGCCACTACAGGCGCTGGCGCTCATTGGACGATGGGATGGCCATGAGTTCGCGGTATTTTGCCACGGTGCGGCGCGCCACGGTCACGCCTTCTTCGGCCAGGGCCTGCACCAGGCGCGCGTCCGAGAGCGGCTTGCGCGGGTTTTCCTGTTCGACCATGCGCCGGATCATGGCCTGGATCGCGGTGCCGGAAGCGCTGCCCCCATCGGTCGTGCCCAGGCTCGAGGAAAAGAAGTACTTGAACTCGAAGGTGCCGCGCGGGGTATGCAGGTACTTGCGCGTGGTCACCCGCGAGATGGTGGACTCGTGCAGCTCCAGTTCCTCGGCCACTTCGCGCAGCACCAGCGGGCGCATCGCCTCGGGGCCGTATTCGAGGAAGTCGCTCTGGTGGTGGACGATGCATTGGGCCACGCGCAGCACGGTGTCGGCGCGCGTTTCCAGGCTCTTGATGAGCCAGCGTGCCTCCTGCAACTGACCGCGCAGATAACTGGAATCGTTCTTGTTGGCCACGCCGATGAGCGATTCATAATGCCGGTTGATGGCCAGGCGTGGCTGGCAGACCGAGCCCAGACGCACCTGCCAACCGCCCGCGTTGCGGATGGCATAGGCATCTGGGGTGATGAACTCCGGTTGCGTGCTGAAAAACCCTGCGCCGGGGCGCGGGTCGAGTGAACGCAACAGGTCCACCGATTCGCGCACGTCCTGCACACTTTCGCCAATCGTTGCCGCCAGGCGCTCGATGCCCAGCTTGGCGAGGGCTTCGAGATGGTCGGAGGCGATCCGCCTGGCGCGCCGGATGACGGGGGCGTCGTCGTCTCCCTGCGAGAGTTGCACCAGCAGGCACTCGGACAGGGAGCGTGCGCCGACGCCAAGCGGGTCGAAACGCTGGATGCGGTGCAGCACAGCTTCGATTTCAGCCAGCTCCACGTCCAGCTCCGGCAACAGGCCTTCGCGCAGGGCATCGAGTGGTTCGGTTAGATAGCCGTCGTCGCCGATGGCATCGATCAGGGTCAGCGCGATATTGCGGTCGCGCGGCGACATGGGCGTCAGGTTGAGCTGCCAGACCAGGTGGTCGTGCAGGCTTTCCCCGTCATCGGCGAAACCGGCTTCGCGCTCCTCGTCGGAAGAAGTGGCCGGGCCCGCCGCGTAGTCGTCGGCGTGGCGCTCCTGTGCCCAGTCGGGGATGTCCAGCGGTTCGTCACCGGTGATCGGCTCGATTCCATCGGCATGCTCGTGTTGGTTCTCACCCGGCCCGTCACCTTCCGGATGGCCGGTGTCGGGATCGGGAGTTGCATCTTCCGGGCGTTCCAGCAACGGGTTGGATTCCAGTGCCAGCGAGATTTCCTGCTCCAGCTCCATGCTGGACAACTGCAACAGCCGGATGGCCTGGCGCAACTGGGGCGTCAGGGTCAGGTTCTGGCCGAGTCTGAGTTGCAGGCTGGGTTTCACGCTGGCTCCGCGCGGACCTACATCCGGAATCCTTCGCCTAGATATACCCGACGAACGTCCGGGTTGGCGAGCAGATCGTCGGGTTGGCCCTGTGCCAGTACGCCGCCATCGCTCAGGATGTAGGCGCGATCGCAGATACCCAGCGTCTCGCGCACGTTGTGGTCGGTGATCAACACGCCGATGCCGCGGGTCTTGAGATGTCTGACGATCTTCTGGATGTCGCCGATGGAGATGGGGTCGACGCCGGCAAAAGGTTCGTCCAGCAGCATCAGGCGAGGCCTGGCCGCCAGCGCGCGTGCGATTTCCACGCGGCGGCGCTCGCCGCCCGAGAGGCTGGCGCCGCGTTGTTCGGCCACGTGTGCCACCTGCAGTTCCTCCAGCAGCGCCAGAAGCTCGTTCTCGCGGCCCTGGGCGTCGAGGTCCTCGCGCATTTCCAGCACCGCCATGACGTTCTGTGCCACTGTCAGGCGACGGAAGATCGAAGGCTCCTGCGGCAGGTAGCCGACCCCGCGACGCGCGCGCTGGTGCATCGGCAGGCCGGTCACGTCTTCACCGTCGAGCAGGATGCTGCCCTCGTCCACCGCGACGAGTCCCACGATCATGTAGAAGCAGGTGGTCTTGCCCGCGCCGTTGGGGCCCAGCAGGCCGACCACTTCGCCGGCATCCAGATGCAGGCTGAAATCCTTGACGACTTCGCGCGCCTTGTAGCGCTTCTTGAGGTGTCGTGCCGCCAGCATCAGTCGTCCGCAGTCCGGGTCTTGGGCTGGATGGTCAGGTGGATGCGCCCACCCTGGCCGCCGTCGCCCTGGATATGGCCATTGCGCGTGTCGTAACGCACCCGTTCGCCACGGAAGGTGTCGCGATCCTGCTCCACCCGCACGTCACCGGAAAGCACGACCACTTCGCTGTCGGTGTCGTAGTCGATCTGCCGGGCGCGTGCGCGCATGAGCTGGCCTTCGTCGTTTTCCTGTTGCAATGAGGCCGGCTCGCCCTTGAGCATCACGCGGGTCACCTCGCCGTTGACGCGCATCACCCGGGCGTTTGCCGCCTGGATGCGCAGGGAGCCCTGGGTGATGGTGATGTCGGTGAAACGGGTTTCGCCGTTCTGCGTCATCACGCCGTCCATGCCACCGGCCTGCACGTCCAGGGGTTGATCACGGTCGGTGCTGCGGGCCGATGCCGGCTGGGTGGGCAGCAACAGGCACGCTGCCAGCAGCGCGATGCACTTAGCGACGGGGAGACGAGGCGGGAGTGTCATAGTGGCCGGTGACCTTGTCGAGCAACTGGAAGCGGCGGGTGTTCAGGTCGGCCCGCAAGCCGTGTCCGCGCAGTATAGAGTGGGGCGAGGTGAACGAGACCTCGTCATCGCTTTGCACCGTGCGTTCGCGCGGGAACAGGACCAGCTGTTCGGTGCGCAGCGCCAGCTCGCCGTCTTCGCCCTGCGGTGTGCCCTCCAAGGCGACGGCACCGCTCAATCGCAGCTCCGAGCCGCCGGCGTCGACCCAGGCGCGATCGCTGCGCGCCCGCCAGGCGCCATCGTCCTGCGCGGGCAGGGTGAAGCGCGGCTGCTCGATTTCGATGGTGCCAAGATAAGGATGACGGCTCAGTCGCGGACCGCTGACGTGGAAGGATTCCCGACCTTGCGAGTCCAGTGCCACCAGATCGAAGTCCACCAGGAAGTAGTCGGAACGTGGTGGGCCGACCAGCGGTTCGGGTTCGTCCTGGCGGTACATCAGCCACAGTGCGAGGCTGCTGCACAGCGCTGCGACCAGCAGCGTTGCGCCGGGCATCCAGCGCGGCAACCTCATGGGTTGGAATACCGCTCGAGGATGCGAGCGGTGAGCCCCTGGGCATCGAGGATGAGATCGCACAGCTCGCGCACTGCGCCATCTCCGCCTGCCGTCACGCTGCGCCAGTGCAGGTGTGGATGCAGCCAGGCATGCGCATTCGCCGGGCCGGTGGCCAGGCCGACCCAGTCCAGCGCCGGCAGATCGGGCAGGTCGTCGCCCATATAGGCCACCTGGAACGGCTCGAGGCCGAGGATCTGGCACAAGGCGCGCAGACTGGCGCGCTTGTCGTGGCAGCCCTGGTAGACGTGCTCGATGCCGAGTTCGGCGGCGCGGCGCGCCACCAGTTCGCTGCG
>CAZTXX010000152.1:0-5733 GCA_964617405.1 uncultured Aquimonas sp.
GATACGGCGGTCACGTACACCAGTTCACAGGCGCCGGCACCGCTGTCCTCACGGGTGAGCGAGCTGCGCCAGAACCAGCCGTCACTGCGCCGCGCTTCGATCAGGAAGCCTTCGATCTGTACCACGTCTCCACGGCGCACGCGCTTGAGCTGACGCGCAACGGCGGCGTCCGCCGGCACCAGGTGCATGTTCGCGCTGGACACGACCATTTCCTGCATGGGGAGCGGTGGTTGATCTCGCCAGCGGTAGCTGTAAAAGCGCACGCTCTGGCGGATATCCAACTGCTGCAGCACGGCGGTATCGCTCATCCGGCCCCAACCCAAGGCCAGATCCATCGGCGACAGCGCCGCGCCCGCGTCGAAGCGATAGTCCTCGCGCCCCAACACGCGCGCGTTGACACTGAAGCGCGCCAGCGGCGTCAGCCTGAAGTCGCCGCGTTCGATTGCGGACGCATCGGTGACTTCTTCCTGCACCGGCGTGTCCGGCGCGAGCACACCCGGTGGGCGGCTGCGTCCCATCGGCGGCGACGTCCACCAGCCGACCGCCGCAATGAGCAGCGCAATGACAAGCCAACGCTTCATGTCGTCATGATCATCACGACACAATCAAGCGCCACGCCCGCACCGCCAGCTGCCCGCAACTCACCAACACGCTTGCACCCTCAGCGCCGTGCAGCGGCGCTGGCCTCACGCAGGGGCTTGAACTCGGAACCCTCGTTCCAGGTTGGCCAATGGCGCGAGCGCGCCAGTTCATCGCCGATCGAATACAGCAGTTCGATATCCTGGACGGCACCCTCCAGATTCCAGTCAGGGCCCCAGGCATCACAAGGCTGGTGATAGCAGCGACCGGTGTAGTCGTCCACCCAGGACTGACCCGCGGCACGCCCGCCCTCGACCAGATCCGAGGCGCCGGCCAGGCCCATCATCAGCAATACCGGCACACCACGCTTGGCAAAGGAGAAATGGTCGGCGCGAAAGAACAGGCCGCGCTCGGGCAGGCTTTCCGGGGTCACCGTACGCCCCTGCGTCTTGGCGACGCGGGCCAGGTCGTTTTCCAGCGAACTCTGTCCGGCACCGACCAGGATCACGTCACGCGCCTTGCCGCGGGTTTGCAAGACATCGACGGTGAGGTTGGCGACCGTGGTGTCGATCGGATACACGGGGTCGAGCGCATAGGCTTCCGAACCCAGCAGGCCGCGTTCCTCCGCGGTCCAGATGCCGAACACGATGCTGCGCGCCGGTGGCGCTTGCGTCTTGAAGGCGCGAGCGATCTCGAACAGGCCCGCCACGCCAAGGGCATCGTCGTTGGCT
This sequence comes from uncultured Aquimonas sp., assembly GCA_964617405.1. Lineage (GTDB taxonomy): Bacteria > Pseudomonadota > Gammaproteobacteria > Xanthomonadales > Xanthomonadaceae > Denitratimonas. The sequence continues at coordinate 1,311 of CAZTXX010000152.1, forward strand.
CCCGCCCTCAGGGTGCGGCCCTGGGCATCGGCGGGCCCGCTGCCATAGGCATCCCAGTGGGCACCGTAGAACACGGTTTCCTGCGGGTGCTCGGTGCCGGGAATCTTCGCCAGCACGTTGTGGCTCAGCACGACCTTGTGGTCGACCGGAATATCGGCGGCAAAGCGCAGCTTCTCCAGCGTGATCGGGCGAAAATCCTCCCGTCGCGCTGCGATGCGTTGCTCAGCCAGATCCAGACCGGCGGTCTTGAACAGGGCTTGCGCCGCATCGCCGGAAATCCAGCCTTGCAAGGCCAGCGTGGACTCCTGGCCGGGGGCACGCACGATGTCGTAGTTTTCGCCCTGCGGGCTGGTCACCACGTTCCAGCCATACCCCGCGCCGGGCGCGTCGTGCACGATCAGTGCACCCACCGCGCCACGGCGCGAGGCTTCCTCGAACTTGTAGGTCCAGCGCCCGTAGTAGGTCATGGCGTTGCCGCCGAAGCGTCCGGCCACCGGGTCCCCGGGCAAGGCATCGAAATCCGGATCATTGACCAGGAACACCGCCACCTTGCCGGCAAGGTCCACGCCCTTGTAGTCATCCCAGCCGCGCTCGGGCGCATGCACGCCGTAGCCGACCCAGACCAGCGGCGCGCCGGCAATCACCGCGCGGTCATCCCCACGCACCGTGGATACATAGATTTCCTCGCCGCGCCGCCACGGCTGCAGCCGGCCATCGACCTCGACACCGAGCCTCGCCGGTTCCCCCACTCGGGTGTGCAGCAACTGCACCGGCTGCACCCAACTGCCATCACGCCCGCCCGGCTCCAGCCCCAGCGCCTGGAACTGGCCGATCAGGTATCCGACGGTGCGCTCGTCACCCACCGTCCCCGGCGCGCGCCCCTCGAAGAAGTCCGAAGTCATCACCTTCACCGCGTCGGCGATGCGTTCGGCGTCGATGCCGGATGCCGATACCGGGGCGCAAAGCGCACAGATCAGGGCGGTCGGGAGCAGGAAGTTCATGGGACGATCCGGTTGTCGGTAACGGGTGTCCAGAGTAGCCGGATCGGCGGCGCAAGGCCGCCAGCGGCTCGCAATGCGAGTCACCATGCCGAAAAACCACAAGGAAGAATCAGGCGGCGGCGAAGTGCGACGACGGCTCGTCGCGCCTTGCTTACGCGATGCGGCCGAGTGCCTGCGACAGGGCGTCGAGCAGGCGATCCACCGCCTCCGGGCGACTCGATGCACCCATCAGGCCGATGCGCCAGATCTTGCCAGCCAGCGGCCCGAGGCCCGCGCCGATCTCGATGCCATGCTCGTCGAGGAGCCTGCGGCGCACGCCGGCCTCGTCGACGCCCTCGGGCACCACGACAGGGTTGAGCTGCGGCAGGCGCGCCGCATCGTCATCGCCGAGAAGCCCCAGGCCCAGACGCTGCAAACCGGCACGCAGGCGCTCGTGGTTGGCCTGATGTCTCGCCCAAGCGGCCTCCAGGCCTTCCTCCTGAAGCATCAACAGGGATTCGTGCAACGCATAGGTCATGTTGACCGGGGCGGTGTGGTGATAACTGCGCCCGCCGGTGCCGTCCCAATACGCCATCACCAGGCTCAGGTCGAGAAACCAGCTCTGCACCGGCGTCTTGCGCGCCTTCAGCGTTTCCACAGCGCGGGCGCTGAAGGTCAGCGGGGACAGCCCCGGGGGCGCGGACAGGCACTTCTGCGAGCCCGAATACACCGCATCGGCACCCCAGCCATCCACGTCCACCTCGCAGCCCCCCAGGCTGGTGACGGTATCGACGATGGACAGCGCGCCGTGTTCATGTGCAAGGCGACAGAGCGTAGCCGCATCCGAGCGCGCACCGGTGGAGGTTTCGGCGTGAACGAAGGCCAGCGCCTTGGCGCCGGGATTGGCCTTGAGCGCAGCCTCGACCTTCTCCGGATCGACCGGCTTGCCGAAATCGTCCTCGACCATCACCGCCGTGGCGCCGCAGCGGATCACGTTCTCCCGCATGCGCCCGCCGAACACGCCGTTGCGGCACACGATCACCGTATCGCCCGGCTCCACCAGATTCACGAAGCAGGCTTCCATGCCGGCCGAGCCGGGCGCCGACACCGGGATGGTGAGCGGGTTTGCGGTTTTGAAGGCGTAGCGCAGCAGGCTCTTGAGCTCGTCCATCATCCCGACATAGGTGGGATCCAGGTGCCCCACGGTGGGACGCGCCAAGGCGTCGAGGATGCGCTGCGGAACATCGGACGGGCCGGGGCCGAGCAGAAGGCGGCGGGGCGGCTGGAAACTGGACATGACGGAGCCTTGCGCGGGAAGGGAAGTCCTAGTCTAGCGCGCCTTTCCCGCAGCGTGCTGCACCGCCGCATGCGCAGAAAAGAAAAGCCCCGCAGGCCAGGGGAGGGACCTGCGGGGCCGGGCTGGAAGCGGGGTCAGGGGAGGGACCAGGGCTTCCAGCGGATCCACCCGAGGGGGCAGGTGGATCACGGGTGGCGTTGCGTCCACCGTGTGCATAGATTAGCAAACGCTGCTGAAGGTTCCCTGAGTTTCATCCCCTGCCAAGGTTTAATTCAGGACGCATTCATTGCCTGCTTTCGATTCATCTTTTTGTGCCGAAAGTCATGCCATCGCGATGGAATCTGATAATAACCCGAAGATATTGCGCCCAAATTGCAAACATTCAATGCGCATGTTGAATCCGGGTCACGGTTTTGCGGTTTCCTGCCTCGCCGCCCGGCAGCGGTTCAGTGCGCTTCATCCCAGTTTCCGCCCTCTCCGGCATCCACGACAAGCGCCACGGAGAGCTCGGGGACATCCTGCATCAGCCCGCGTACGGACTCGATCAGCGGCTCGACAAAGTCGGTATCGGCCTCGAACACCAGTTCATCGTGTACCTGCATCAGCATCCGTGCGTGTGCATCGTGCGGCAACAGCCAATCGTGCACGCGGCGCATGGCACGCTTGATGATGTCGGCGGCGGTGCCCTGCATCGGTGCGTTGATCGCAGCACGCTCGGCGCCGGCGCGCTGGTTGGCATTGCGCGAGCGGATTTCCGACAGATACAAGCGCCTGCCGAATACCGTTTCCACATAGCCCTGCTCGCGTGCTTTGTCGCGGGTGCGTTCCATGTAATCGCGTACGCCGGGATAGCGGCTGAAATACAGGTTGATGTAATCCTGCGCCTCGTTGCGCGGAACATGAAGCTGGCGCGCCAATCCAAACGCGCCCATGCCGTAGATCAATCCGAAGTTGATCGCCTTGGCGGCACGGCGCTGGTTCGGTTCGACCTCTTCCAGCGGTACGCCGAACACCTCCGAGGCGGTGGCGCGATGGATGTCCAGACCCTGCTCGAAGGCGCTGATCAGGCCGGCGTCACCTGACAGGTGCGCCATGATGCGCAACTCGATTTGCGAATAATCGAAGGCCACGATCCGCCGACCAGACGGTGCGATGAAGGCGCGGCGAATACGACGACCATCCTCGCTGCGGATCGGGATGTTCTGGAGGTTGGGATCGGAAGACGACAGCCGACCGGTTGCCGCTCCGCCCTGGTGGTAGCTGGTGTGCAGTCGGCCAGTGTCGGGATTGACCATCTCCGGCAGTTTGTCGGTATAGGTGCTGCGCAGCTTGGCCAGCGCGCGATGATCCAGGATCAGGCGCGGCATTTCATCGAGATCGGCAATTGCCTCCAGTGCTTCCTCATTGGTGGAAGGCTGACCCTTGGGGGTCTTCACCAGGCTGGGCAGGCCCATCTCGTCGAACAGCAGTGCCTGCAGCTGCTTGGGCGAATCCAGGTTGAAGTTGCGCCCGGCCAGCTCGAAGGCGCGGGTCTGCAAGCCCAGCATGCGGGCCGAGAGGTCACGGCTCTGACGCCGCAGTTCCTCCACGTCGATCAGCACGCCGTTGGCCTCCACCTTGGTCAGCACCTCGACCAGCGGCATCTCGATTCCGGCGTAGACCTTCTGCAAGGCAGCCTGTGCGGCAAGCTTCGGAGCCATCACCCGATGCAGGCGCAGACAGATGTCGGCGTCCTCGGCGGCATAGCGTGTGGCGCTTTCCAGATCCACCTGCGAGAACGGGATCTGCCTGGCCCCCTTGCCGGCCACATCCTCGTAGCGCAGCGTGGTGTAACCAAGGTGGCGCTGGGCCAGCGAATCCAGATCGTGCCGGCCGGCATTGGAGTCGAGCACGAAACTCTCGAGCAACGTGTCCTGCGCATAGCCGCGCACTTCCACGCCGTGGCGGCGCAGCACGTGGAGATCGTATTTGCCGTTCTGGCCGAGCTTGGCCAGCCCGGCGTCTTCCAGCACCGGCCGCAAGGCGTCGAGCACCTCGCACAAGGGAAGCTGCGCCGGTGCGCCCGGATAGTCGTGCGCCAGCGGCACATAGGCGGCCTCACCGGGCTCCACCGCCACGCTCAACCCCACCAGATGCGCGCGCATCG
>CAZTXX010000153.1:0-5673 GCA_964617405.1 uncultured Aquimonas sp.
GGCAAGAGGAGCATGAACAGGCAAACGCATGGGAAACCCCGACAGACATGGAAACCCGCCGAGTCTAGCGCGCCCCCCGCCGCCCAACCCGTGCAGGAAGCCACTCCCGCGCTTGCTCCTGTCACGTGGAGCGCAGCTTGCTGCGCTGCCGATGCTCAATCGCGGTGCAGCGGCGGCTCGCGGTCCGCCGTGGGGTTGATATTGTCGGGCGTGGGCTGGTCACGACGGGCCATTTGCCACAGGACCCGGCCCAGCCAGGCGCAGGCGACGAGGATGGCGAGGCCGATGAGCCATTGGCCGAGATCGGCCTGGTCGTCGAGGCGATAGGCGTTGCACAGGCGCAGGGGGGAGTCGATATAGAGCTGGCCGACGACGGCGCTCATGGGCAGCACGTTGCCGAGGAAAAACCCCTGCACCACGCGGCCGGCGGGTTGCCAGGAAAGGCGCAGCGCGGCGCCGGCCATGGCGAGGGCGAGGAACTTGCCGGCTTCCACGGCGGGGTCGCGCAGTGCCAGGTCCAGCATGCGCGGCAGCATGAGCAGTGCGAGCACCACGGCGACCAGTGCCAGCCCGGCGAGTCCGTGGGCGTTCCACCGTGCGATGCGAGTGCGGGCGCGCGGGCCGATGGCTGCGGCAAACAGGGCACCGGCGGCGATCAGCAGACTGGCCTGTAGCAGCATATGGCGCCACATGCTGGCTTCCAGCAGGTGTCGCGTGGGAGCGAAGGCGAGTGCGGCGAACAGCGCGGCGCCGAGCAGGGCCTGTTGGGACGGGCTGGGAGGCCCGTTCACAGGGAACCCCGCGCGGCGAGGTGGCGGGCGTAGTCGAGGGCCAGTTGCATTTCGTCCAGATCGAACACGCGCACCATGCGGCCGCGGGCATCGAACACGAGCAGGGCGGCGTTGTGCTCGAACTCGCCCCAGCCATCGGGGATGGCGACCACGCCCAGGGCGCGCATCAGCCGCACCTGTTCGCGCGGGTCGGGCACGCTGGCGAAGCGCCACAGGGCCGGATTGGCGCGCATGAGTTGGCGGGCGTAGGCATCGAGTGCGGCGGGGTCGTCGCGCGCGCCATCGAAACTGATCGACAAAAGGCGCACGGGTGCGCGCCCCGGCGCCGCGTCGTCCGCTTCCAGCGCACGCTGCATCTGCTGGAAACGATTGCCCAGCGCCAGACAAACAGTGCGGCAGTTGGCGTAGAAGAAGTCGGCGACGGTGACGCCGCCGCCCTCGGCCAGCAGCGCGGGCAATTCGACCGGCGCGATGCCGGGGCCGTGCACGGTCACCGTCGGCACCGGCACCGGGCGCAGGGCCACTTCCAGCCGGCGTGCGCCCTCGTCGGTGAATACCTGGAAGTCGTGGGTCATCCAGCGTGCCGCGCCGTATCCCAGCAGCAGGACCAGGGCACAGGCCAGGGCGGTGCGCAACATGATCGGCTTACCTCAAGGCCTTGAGCTCGTCCTCGCCGTTGAAGGGCGTGTTGCGATCGCCGGCACGCTCGGTGGCGAACAACGCGGCATCGATCGGATCGGCGGCATTCGACCAGGCGCCCCGGATATAGCTGCCCACGGCGGCCAATTCGGCATCGCTGAGCTGGTTAAACGGCGGCATCGCACCCTGATAGTTCTCGCCCTTCACGGTGATCTCGCCAACGATGCCGTGCAACAGGATATTGGCCACGACCACGGCCTCGCCCTGCACCCATTCGGAGCCGTCGAGCGGCGGGAACACACCGGGCAAGCCGGCACCCGTGGCCTGATGGCAGGCCACGCACTGTGCCGCGTACACGGCCTTGCCATCCACCGTCGCGGCACCGTCGCCGGTTGCTGCGACGGGTTCGCCGGAGAGTTCTGCAAGGCTGCGCTGGTCGCCCCATTGCGAGGTGTCCAGGGGTTCGCTGACGAGGATGTAGACCACCGCCCAGATCACCATGCCCAGGGCGATCAGCAGCGCGCTCAGCGGCATCGGGCGGATGGCTTCTTCCGGTTCGGCGTTTTCGCGCGACTGCTGCGCGCGGGTTTCGTTCGGTTCGATCATGACGGCTGCTCCCCGGGTTCGGGTGCCGCGGCATCGGGCGCCGCGGCACCGGTGGCTTCGCGCGGTTGCGGTGGCAGTACCGGGTAGTTGCGCTTGAGTGATTGCAGGTACTTCACCAGGTCCAGGGCCTCGGGCGTGGGCACCACCACCTTGCCCTCGGGCGCGACGCCGGGCGGCAGGTTGAGGGTTTCCTCGTCCGCATCGGGTGCGTCCTTCACTTCGAACAGATAGGGATAGGAGGGCATGATCGAGCCTTGCACATAGGCGCGTGGCTGGTAGAGGTGGCCCAGGTGCCAGTCCTTGCTGGGTTGGCGCACGCCGATGTTGAGGAGATCCGGCCCGGTGCGCATGCTGCCCAACTGGTGCGGGCGGTCGTAGACGTAATCGCCCGGCACCGATGCCCGGCCCCAGCCGCGCTCGGCATCAGGCGAGAAGGCGCGGGTGCGTGGTTGCTGGCTGTGGCAGTACATGCAGCCGTTGGAGATGTACGAGGCGCGCCCGCGCAGCTCGGCGCTGGTGTAGGGCTTGAGCCCTTCGGGAGCCTCCACATCGCGCACCTGGATATAGGGCAGCACCACCAGCGCGCTGACCGCGAGCGCGAAGGTGACCAGGGCGCCGGTCGTCAACTTGACCTCACTTTCCATGGCGCGCCTCCTGCTGCTGGGTAAGCGGCGCGGGATGCGCATAGGCGACGTGCTCGGGGATCTGCACGGCGGCATCCTCCGGCGGCGAAATGAACAGGGCGCGGCCCATGCGCTCCGGGCCCAGGCGCAGCGCCAGCAACAGAAAGTGGCCGACGAACACCAGATGGCTGGCCAGCATCAGCGCGCCGCCCACGCTGCGCGACTTGAGCCAGGGCAAGGTCACGGTCACCGAATCCATGAACGGGCGGGTGGCATCGAGCATGTAGAGCCCCTGCAACCAGCCGCCGATGGAAAGGCCGATGAAGTAGATCGCGATACCCACCGTGGCCAGCCAGAAGTGCAGCGAGATCAGCTTCGGGAACGGCCATTCGCGCCCGAGGATGCGCGGCACCATGAAATAGATCGCGCCGAACAGCACCATGGTCACGAAGCCGTACGCACCCAGATGGGCGTGCGCCACGGTGAAGTGGGTGAAATGCGCCACCTGATTGACCGAGCGCAAGGCCTCGAACGAGCCCTGCAGCGAGGAGGCCATGTACATCAGGCCGCCCAGCATCATGAAGCGCAGCGTCGGCGAGTAGCGCCACAGCCGCATGCGCCCGCGCAGGGTGAGGCCCATGTTGATCGAAAAGGCCAGCACCGGAACGATCATCATCATGCTCTGCACGATGGAGAGCGTGACCAGCCAGCCCGGCACCGGGCCGCCGATCAGGTGGTGCCCGCCGACCTGCGCATAGAAGAACGCCAGCGTCCAGAAACCCAGGATCGATAGGTTGTAGGAGCGGATCGGCCGGGCAATGATCTTGGGCAGGAAGTAGTAGATCGCGCCCACCGCCACCGGGGTGAACCACAGCCCCAGCACGTTGTGGCCGTACCACCAGTTGGTGGTGGCCTGCTGCACGCCGAAATGCACGCCCGGCAGCTTGGCCACGATGAACAGCAGGGTGATCCAGAACAGCGCCGCCACGTGGTACCAGGTGCTCACGTAGAGCGATTCCACCTTGCGGTTGCGCAAGGTCTGCAGCACCGGAACGATGATGCAGACCATGCCGGCGGCGAAGAAGATGCCGATCTGCCAGGGCATTTCCAGGTATTCCAGGCCATCGGTCCACCCCGCACCCACCGCGCCGATACCGCCGGCGATGGCGATGTTCACCAGCGCGCCACCCAGCATCACCCACATCGGGCGCGCCAACGGCGTGCGCAGCAGGCGCGGCATCAACCAGAGGATGACGCCCAGTTCTGCATTGGTGATCCAGCCGTAGAGCACCGCCGTCAGGTGCATCGTGCGCATGCGCCCGAAGGTCTGCCAGGCCTCGCCCACCAGCCAGTCGGGCAGATGCAGCTTGAGCGAGGCGGTGAGCCCGGCCATCGAGCCCAGCACCAGCCACATGCAGGCGAAGGCGATGAACATGAATACCGGGAAGGCGGTGGAGCGGTCCGCCGCCACGCGCGCCGCGATGTCCTCGGCACTGGTGGCGTGGATCTCGTCCCCCGGTTCGGCCGCGGCGGCCTGCAACCGCGCGCGCTCTTCCGGCGACAGCGCCGGATCGTCGACCCGGCCGATTTCGCCACGCGCGAAAATCACCGACGCGGCACGCGGGTTCTCCACCAGGAGACCCTTGCGCAGCGACCAGATGAACACGAACAGCCCGATCACCGACAGCAGGAAGGCTGCCAGCAGGCTGAGAATTGCACTATCCATCAAACGACCTCTCCATCCGGCACAGGTGTTGCGCGGCGGTCGGAGCAAGGTTCGAGGGTCGCGTCGCCCGTGTCTTTTCAACACTCGGGAACCGCAAATTTACTACCGCAGTGCAGCAAACAAAAGGAATCGATTCACATTCGCATGCCGCACGCTGGGCGCTTCGGGCCACGGGCTGGCCGTTCGCGGCGGCGTGCCGTCACAATGGCGCTGCAAAAGTCCGTGTGGAGTAGCCGTGAAAATCGCCAGTTGGAACGTCAATTCGCTCAATGTGCGCCTGCCGCATCTGCTCGACTGGCTGGCGCAGGCGCAGCCGGACGTGGTGGCATTGCAGGAAACCAAGCTGGAAGACGCGCGCTTTCCCACCGAGGCCCTGGCGCAGGCCGGTTATGCCAGCGTGTTCCACGGCCAGAAGACCTACAACGGCGTCGCGATCCTGGCGCGCGATACGGCCATCGAGGACGTGCAGGCCGGCATTCCCGGCTTCGGGGACGACCAGGCACGCGTGCTGGCGGCCACCGTGGACGGGGTGCGCGTGATCGACCTGTACGTGGTCAACGGCCAGGCGGTGGGCAGCGACAAGTACGACTACAAGCTGCGCTGGCTGGATGCGGCGCAGCAATGGATCGAAGCCGAACACGCGCGCCATCCAAACCTTGTCGTGCTGGGCGACTTCAACATCGCACCGGATGACCGCGACGTGCACGACCCGCTGGTCTGGGGCGACGACAGCATCCTCACCTCGCTCGCCGAACGTGCCGCATTGCGACGCCTGACCGACCTCGGGCTGGAAGACAGCTTTCGCGTGTTCGAGCAGGAAGGCGGGCATTTTTCCTGGTGGGATTACCGCGCCGCCGGCTTCCGCCGCAACCTCGGCCTGCGCATCGACCTCATCCTCAGCAGCACCGCGCTGCGCCCGCGCCTTCGTGCTGCGGGCATCGACCGCGAGCCGCGCACCTGGGAGCGCCCCAGCGACCATACGCCGGTCTGGTTGAGTCTGGAGTAGGCAGCCCGGCCGGCTGCGGCCGTCAATGCGACGCGGCCCCTCACTCGTCCCGCGTCACCCGCAGCACCTCGTCGGCGCTGGTGATGCCGGCGATGACCTTGTTCCAGCCGTCTTCCAGCATCGCGGGGGTGCTCTTGCGGGCGTGCAGCAGCATCTCGGCTTCGGATGCACCCTCGTGGATCAGGCGGCGCAGGGTTTCGTCGATGACGATCAGTTCGTACAGGCCAGTGCGGCCCTTGTAGCCCGCGTTACGACCCGCCGCTTCCGGGCCGGGGCGATGGA
>CAZTXX010000154.1:0-5648 GCA_964617405.1 uncultured Aquimonas sp.
TTCAACACATAGCCACAACTTGGCAGCCACGCGGGCATCCGCCAGTCGTGACGCCTGAGCGTTCCCGGTGCGGTCTTGCCGGTGTTGATATCGAGCGCATAGCTGGCCTGCACCGTGAAACCGACCCGGCGGGCCAAGTTCGCCACCTTCCACACCGGCTGTGGCGTCATTTGCCAGCCGCGCCAGCGCCAGCGGAATGGCGACCAGGGATCGAGTTCCACCAGCAAGGCAACACGCCCAGGGCGCAGCATCCGATACAGCGTATCCAGCCGACCCTCGACATCGGGTTGTCCGGAAACGGCGTGCATCGCCACCACCAGATCCAACGCCTCCCACGGCAGTGAATCCATCCTGTCATCCACCCGGTGCCAGCCATCATCTCCGTTCAGTAATCGCAACTCGTTGGGCATCAGCAGCGGCGGCGCGTTGTCCAGGCTCTGCCCGGACGGCAGGATCCAGCAACCATGGCGCCCCGGGCGCCGGATCAGCAGCGGCATGATGAGGCCATACTCGGCATCAAGACACGCGCAACCCTTGCCGGTATCGAACCAGGTGGCGGGAGCCTCGGGTTGACGTGGGAAGGAACCTGGCGGCATGGTTCGCGCGCTCTGCAATCGATCTCCAGTGTACCCTGCCCTGATGCCTGCCCTCACTCCCCTACCCGCCCTGCGCGACAACTACATCTGGACACTGACCGGCACCAACGGCTGCGCCGTGATCGTGGATCCGGGAGAAGCCGATCCGGTACGAAGCGCGCTGGAACGGGGCGTGCGTCCCGAAGCCATCCTGTTGACCCACCACCATGCCGACCATATCGGCGGTGCCTTCGAACTGGCACAGGATCTGGGCATTCCCGTGTTCGCACCCCTCGATCCGCGCATTGAGGGCGACTGCCTGCGGGTGCGCGAGGGTGACTCGGTGCGATTGCCGAACAGCGGACTGCGCTTCACCGTGTTTGAAGTGCCCGGCCATACCCTGAGCCATGTGGCTTACGTGGGCGAAGGGGTGGCCTTCACCGGCGACACCTTGTTCAGCTTGGGCTGCGGGCGCCTGTTCGAGGGCACACCGGCACAGATGCTCGAATCACTCGGGCGCTTGGCCGCGCTGCCGCCGGAAACACGCATTTGCTGTGGTCACGAATACACCCTCTCCAACGCGGCCTTTGCGTTGGCGGCCGACCCCGAGAACCGCGCGCTGCACGAACGCTTTGCACAAGCTCGAGCCATGCAGGCACGCGGGGAACCGACCTTGCCGGTGACGCTCGCCGTCGAGCTTGAAACCAATCCTTTCCTGCGCTGCGCCGAACCGCAACTGGCGGCAAGGATCGCCGCGCGCGATGGCGTCGCGGCAAACGACACCGTGGCGGTGTTCGCCGCGCTGCGGCGCTGGAAGGACGGGTTCGCCGGATGATTGCTGCACGCCTGTGGGGCCTGGCTGCGGCGACGTTCGTCCTGGCCGCGTGCCAGTCCGTACCACTACGCATGACGCCCGAGACAAACGTCGAACCGGAAACACCCACCCAGTCGCCCGTCGAGGTGGTGGCACCCCTCCCGGATACGCCAGAGGCCGCCAGTTTCCTGGTTGCCGAACCGGAACCGCCTGCATCCAGCGCGGAGGTGTTGGAGCGACTGCGCCAGCAGTTCAGCGAACCGGTTTGCAACGAAGACGCACTCACGCGCCAATGGCAGCAGCGGTATGCCGGCTCCCCACAGCGGTTCGCGGGCCAGATCGACGCGATCCTGCCGTGGCTGGCACTCACCCTGGAAGCGGTGGAGCGCTACAAGCTGCCTGGTGAATTCGCCTTGCTGCCTATCGCCGAAAGCTGGTACCGGCCCGATGCACGTGGTGCCGGTGATCATGTCGGCGTCTGGCAGCTGGGCCGATCCACCGCCGCATACCTCGGAGTGCCGGTCACATCGCATTACGACGGCCGCATGGATGCCTTGCTGTCCACCGATGCCGCGATCCGCTATCTCGCTGAACTGCAGAACCGCTTCGGCGACTGGAAGCTTGCGACCGCCGCGTACAACGCCGGTCCGCAGCGGGTTGCCCAGCTGATCGAGCCCGGTGCCACACCGCCCTACTCCGCCACAGCGCGCATACCCAAGGGCCTGCCTGCCACCACCTTCGAGCACATCGCGCGGATCCGTGCACTGGCCTGTCTGCTAGGCGAACCCGAGCGCCATGGCATCTCGTTCCCGACCGCCGACGCCCCCTTCGATCCGCTGGTGGCGATCAAGCTGCCTCCGGGGCAATCCAGCCTCGCCTTGATCGCACGGGAGCGCGAAGTGCCGCGCGAGCTACTGGCAACACTCAACCCCGCCTTCCGGCAAGGCTTCGTGGCCGCCAGCGCACCGCGCAACCTGCTGTTGCCCTCGTCGTTGAGCGAACACTTCCAGGTCGCTTTCGAAATGCCGCATGCCGCCACACCGGCAACGCCAGCGCAAACCAAAATCGGCGCGAGCCACCACGTGGTGCAACGTGGCGACACGCTCGGTGCCATCGCGCGTCAACACGGAGTGAAGCTTCGCACCTTGTTTTCCCTGAACGGGCTCAATGAGCGATCCATCCTGCGCCCTGGACAGCGCCTGCGGCTGGCGCCATGAGCGCGCAGGCGTCAAACTTCGCCACCCGGCAATCCGTTTTCACGACGTGACCACCGCGCCCGCGGCGAGTCACGCATCCATCCAGTCGCAGGCCTGTCCTGCATCAAGCGCGGAGGCAACATCATGGGTTTTCTTGCGGGCAAGCGCGCCCTCATCGTCGGTATCGCAAGCCAGCGGTCCATCGCCAACGGCATCGCCGAGGCCATGCGTCGGGAAGGTGCGGAACTGGCTTTCACCTACCAGAACGACAAGCTCAAGTCGCGCGTCGAGGAAGCCGCGCACGAATACGGCTCGGACATCGTATTGCCCATGGATGTGGCGGACGATGCACAGATCGAAGCGGCTTTCAGCGCCCTGCGCGAGCGCTGGGACGGCTTCGACATCCTGGTGCACTCGGTCGGTTTCGCACCGCGTGAAACGCTGGACGGGGGCTTCCTCGACCATCTGACACGGGAAAGCTTCCGCATCGCGCTGGACGTTTCGGCCTACAGCCTGGCGGCGCTTGCCGGTGCGGCGCGCCCGATGATGCAGGGCCGCAACGGTGCCGTCCTCACCTTGAGTTACCTGGGCGCGGTGCGGGCGCTGGAAAACTACAACGTGATGGGTGTGGCCAAGGCGGCGCTGGAATCCTCGGTGCGCTACCTCGCACTCAACCTTGGTCCTGAAGGCACACGCGTCAATGCCATTTCGGCCGGGCCGATCAAGACGCTGGCCGCTTCCGGTGTCGGCAACCTGCGCAAGATGCTCACCCACGTGGCAAACCACGCGCCGCTGCGGCGCAACGTGAGCATCGAGGACGTGGGCAACGTCGGCGCCTTCCTCTGCTCCGACCTTGCGGCTGGCGTGACCGGCGAGGTCACCTATGTGGATTGCGGCTACAACATCCTGGGCATGGCCGGGATGGAGTGAGCTTGACCACTCGCAGTCAAGGAAAAGGCCCGGCATTGCCGGGCCTTTTCATGTCGTGCCGATGCGTATCGCCCGTCACATGCGCGATTCGACCACGTCGATCTTCGCGCCACGGCGCAATGCCTTGACCAGGTCGGCAGCCTCCACACTGCCCACGCCCTGCGCGATCTGGCCGCGGATCGCTTCGCGCTGACCGGCGTCGACGGTTGCCGGATCGCCATTGACCACCTTGAGCAGGGCGATCACCGCGTGGGCGCCACCCACCAGCTGCGCACTGCCGATCGTGCTGCCACCCTCGGGCGGGTGCGCGAGCGCAAAGGCGGCTTGGGTGATGGCAGGATCCACGGTGGCACCGGAACGACCGGCGCCCTCGGCATTCTTGACCTCAAGCTCGTGCGCCTCGGCGTAGGCCTTCAGGGACTCATCGGAATCAATCCCCTCCAGTGCCTTCGCCAGGGCATCGCGGCCCAGTTCGGCGAGCCGCTCGGAACGTACCGCGGCGATCACCTGATCGCGCACTTCATCCAGCGGCCGGGTGCTCGAAGGCGTGTGCTCACGGATGCGAAGCACGATGCCCTGCCCGTGCGACACCTCGATCAGATCGCTGACGAGCCCTTCCACCAGCACGCTGTCGGAGGTCATCGCCCGCAGTACGTTGGGATTGGAGAAGATGCCGGGCTGGCCCAGGCGCGTCATCGGGCCGGCCTGCTTGATGGTCAGGTTCAACTCGGCGGCCGCGGTATCGAGCGTGTTGGGATCGCGATAGACCGCGTCGATCAGGCGCCCGGCCACATCGCTGTACTGCCGCTCGCGCTCGCTCTCCAGGTATTCCTTCTCCAGCTCGGTACGCACTTCCTCGAAGGGCTTGCCGCTTTCGGGCTGAACTTCGCGCAGCCAGATCACGTGCCAGCCATCGTTGCCCTTGACCGGATCGCTGACACCAGGCTCCATCGCGAACAACGCATCTTCGAAGGCCTGGTCGGTCACACCGCGCTCGATCCAGCCCAAGTCGCCACCCATCGCGCTGGAACCGGGATCCTGCGAATTTTCACGCGCTAGGGCGGCAAAATCCGCACCCTCGGCACGCGCCTTTTCCACGATGGCTTCGGCCTCGGCCCGCGCTGCCTGCACCTGCGCCGCATCGGCATTGACAGGCGTCTGGATCAGGATATGGGAGGCCAGGCGCTGCTCGGGATCCATGTAGCGGCTGCGGTTTTCCTCGTAACGCTCGCGCAGCGTCGCTTCGTCGGGCTTTTCATCCACTTCCAGGGTGGACGCATCCAGTTCGAGATAGTCGACGGTGAAGGTTTCCTGGCTCTGGTAGAGCGCGGTGTGGGCTTCGTAATACTCGCGGGCATCGTCGTCGCTGATCTCGCCGAGCGCGTCTTCCGCCGGGGCCGGAAGGATGAGGTAGTCGAAGTCGCGCGTCTGGTCACGCAACGCGAAGTACTGGTCCACGTAGGAAGGCGCCACCACCCCGGAACTGCTGATCGCCACCGGAAGCATGCGCGTCTGCAGGTCGTTCAACATGCGCGCCTCGAAGATGCGCGGGGTCATCTGTGCCCCCAACAACACCTGACGATAGCGCTCCGCATCGAAGACACCGTTGACATGGAACGCATCGATGGCGGCGATTTCCTTCTGCAAGGTCCCCGGCGCCACAGCCAGACCGTGGGTCTGCGCGAACTGACGCAACACTTCTTCGTCGATCAGGCTTTCCAGCACCTGGCGCTTGACGATGGGCGTGTCGAATTCGGCGGCCTCGTAACGCTCGCCGAGCATCTGCCGCATGCGGGAGCGGTAATCCTCGAAGCGCTGGCGGAACTGATCCTGCCCGATCTCGACCTTGTTGACCTTCGCCACGTAGGTGGGAACCTGCTGCTGGAAGTAGTTCTCGACGCCGAAAAACGCGAACGGAACGGCCAACAGGAGGAGGATTGCCACTGCCACCCAACCGGTGGTCTTGTCACGGAGTATCTGCAACATCGGTATGTTTCGCGTGCCCTGGAAGAAAACCACGCGCCACGGACGGCGCGCCCCGAAAATAAAAGAGGGCGCCTGAAACCAGGCGCCCTCAAGATGGTGGCGGAGTGGACGGGACTCGAACCCGCGACCCCCGGCGTGACAGGCCGG
>CAZTXX010000155.1:0-5631 GCA_964617405.1 uncultured Aquimonas sp.
CCGGCAACATGGTCGTCACCACCCTGCGCCACGGTCGCAAGCAAGGGGGCATCGAGCGGGGCCAGCAGGGATTCCGGATCCGGCAGATGATCGCGTGTGGCCAGCAGTAGTACCGGCACCACGATGGCGGCGGTCAACGCGACGTACACCAGACGGCGCGCGTAACGATCCAGCAGATAGCGTCCGTGCGAAACGGTGGAGTGGCTTTGCAGGGGCGCGGCGGCGACCACCTCTTCCCGGGGGAAAATCCGGTCAACCAGAGCTTCGGGTTGTTTCAAGAGGCGCGCATAGCTGAGCACGAAACCCCGGGCGAACACCGGTGCGCCAAGCGCAGCCAGATCATCGCGTTCGATGGCTTCAAGCACCCGCTCCTTCAAGCGCAGCCGGCACGCGGCATCCGCCAACGACAGCCCGGCCGCCTCGCGCGCCTGGCGCAGCTGCAACCCTGGGGAATGGGTATCGGCAGCGGTGACCACAGTGGTTGAATCGGGAGATGTGCTGCTCATGGCGGTGAGGATTCGTGGGTGTGGGCATCCGGCTCGTAGTCCGGAAATTCGTCTTTCAGGCGGGTGGCATAGCGCCGTGCGGCAGCGGCATCGCCAAGGCGGGTTTCGATGGATCGCCCCAGCTCCAGCGCCACCGGATCGGGCGGCGAACTGGCTTCCAGGCGTTGCAGGAAGGCGCGGGCGCGAAGATCGTCCTGCCGCGCATGACTCAAGCGCGCCATTTCATAGAGCGCCGTGGCATTGGTCGGCTGGTTGTTGAGCACCTGGCGGAAATACCGCTCGGCCTTGACGCTGTCGTTGGCCTTCAAGGCGCATACACCCGCGTTGGACAGCGCCGCCGCCGGCGAACGGTAGAACGGATCATCGACGGCCTTGAGGAAATAGGCGTCGGCCTCCTGATACTTGCCGGTGCCGCAGAGGAAGGCTCCCAGGTTGTTGTTGACCTCACCGTTGTCGGGCGCCAGTTGCACCGCCTTGCGATAGAACGATTCGGCCTGTACCGGACGCCGGATGCGGTCGTTCAACACGGCAAGCATCGTGTGTGCATCGACGCTGCGCGGGTCAATCTGCAACGCGCGTTGCAGCTTGTCCATCGCGGTTTCCAGATCACCCTGCTCCATGTAGCCGCGACCCAGCTTGACCTGCAGTGCGGCAGCATCGCGACTGTCGGCATCGACATTCGAGCGCGGCGTTCCGGTACTGGCACCACAGGCGGTGAGCAGCACGGCCAGAACGATGGACAGTGCAAACTCAGGCAGTCTGGACATCGGCACTCTCTCCGGGTCTGCGTGCCAGCATGGCGTTGAATTGCGCCTGACGACGGGTGCGATCGGCGACTTGGCCCTTGAGTTGTCCGCAGGCGGCGTCGATGTCGTCACCACGGGTGCGCCGCACCATGGCGAGGATGTCGCCCTGCTGCAGGATTTCCTGGAAGGTCCGGATCTCGGCCTCGGTCGGGCGCGCGTAGCGCGTGCCGTGGAAGGGGTTGAAGGGAATCAGGTTGACCTTGGCCGCGTGCGCGTCCTGCACGCGGTTGGTGAAGCCGCGCAGCAACTTGACCAGGGCGCGGGCGTGCTCCGGGCGGTCGTTGACGCCCTGCATCAGGGTGTACTCGAAGGTCACCGAGCTGCGCTTGCGGGTCGCCAGGTAGCGCTCGCAGGAAGCCAGCAGCTCGGCGATGGGATACTTCTTGTTGATCGGCACCAGCTCGGTGCGCAGCGCATCATCCGCGGCATGCAGCGAAACCGCCAGCGACACGTCGCAGGCTTCCGAGAGCTTGTCGATCATCGGCACCACGCCCGAGGTCGAGAGCGTGACGCGCTTGTTGGCCAGGCCGTAGCCCAGGTCGTCGCGCATGATGTTCATCGCGGTGACGACATTGTCGAAATTGAGCAGGGGCTCGCCCATGCCCATCATCACCACGTTGGTGAGCCGGCGGTTGCCGTGCGGCACGTTGCCCAGGTGGCGTGCCGCCACCCAGACCTGGCCGATCACCTCGGCGGCAGTCAGGTTGCGGTTGAAACCCTGCGTGGCGGTATAGCAGAAGCTGCAGTTGAGCCCGCAGCCGACCTGGCTGGACACGCACAGCGTGCCGCGGTTCTTCTCCGGGATGTAGACCGTTTCGATCGCGTTGCGCGCGTCCATGCCCAGCAGCCACTTGTGGGTGCCGTCCACCGAGGGCTTGTCGTACAGCACGTTGGGCGGGGTGACGTGGGTGCGCTCGGCGAGCTTGGCGCGCAGCGCCTTGCCCAGATCGGTCATCTCGTCGAAATCGGTGACGTGGCGGTGGTAGATCCACTTCATCACCTGGTGCGCGCGGAAGCGCTTCTCGTCGAGTTCCTCGACGAAGAAGCGCTCCAGCCCGACGCGGTCGAGCCCGAAGAGGTTGGTCCTGACGTCGGCCGCGGCGGTATTCATCAGCGCGGGCACAGCTCCGTGCTGGCGAAGAAGTAGGCGATCTCGATCGCTGCATTCTCGGCGCTGTCGGAACCGTGCACTGCGTTGGCGTCGATCGACTCGGCGAAATCGGCGCGGATCGTGCCGGCGGCGGCTTCCTTGGGATTGGTGGCGCCCATCAGCTCACGGTTCCTGAGGACCGCACCCTCGCCTTCCAGCACCTGGATCATCACCGGGCCGGAGATCATGAACTCGACCAGTGCGCCGAAGAAAGGACGCTCGCGGTGCACGGCATAGAAGCCTTCGGCCTCGGCGCGAGAGAGGTGCTTCATGCGTGCCGCAACGATCTTGAGACCGGCGGATTCGAAGCGGGAAAGAATGGCTCCGATGGCGTTCTTGGCGACGGCATCGGGCTTGATGATGGACAGGGTGCGCTCCAGCGCCATGGGGTTCTCCGTGAGTGTGATCTTGCCTACATCCCCAAAAGGGGGGCGTATTGTAGCACCGCAAATAGACGACGAAACACGGGTTTAGGGGCATCTTCAAGAGTTTGCCTGAGGCGAATGCCGGCATCCCTGCCGGGATCCGTGCACTGCGTCGCAGCTTGCCTCGTCCACGCTCTGTCCAAAACTTCGAATTGACCACTCGACGACACAGGGCTAGGATGCATTAAACAAACGTTTGAATGTGGTCCTTCTTCAGCGATGCCCGTGCCGATGTCTCCGCATTTTTCCACCAAACAACGCATTCTTGGCGTTGCCGAAGCACTGTTCGCCGAGCACGGCTTTGCGGGAACATCCTTGCGACTGGTCACCAGCCAGGCCGAAGTCAATCTCGCGGCGGTCAACTATCACTTCGGCTCCAAGGACAACCTCATCACCGAAGTGTTCCGCCGCCGCATGGACGAGATGAGTGGCGCGCGACTGGAGCGTCTTGCGTTGGCGCGCTCACATAACCCAGTGGTGCTCGAAGAGGTGTTGCGCGCCTTCATCGAACCGGCCTTGGCATTGAGTCTCGACCGCGACGGCGGCGGTGCCTTCGTACGTGTCCTGGCGCGCGCTTACGCCGAGCGCAACGACCGCCTGCGCAAATTCCTTTCCGATCATTACGGCCATGTATTGCGTGAGTTCTCGCGCACCCTGGCTGAATGCCTGCCCCATCTGGACAAGAAAGCCCTGTATTGGCGCCTCGATTTCCTGGCCGGCGCACTGACCTATGCCATGGCCGACTTCGGACTGCTGCGTCGCGGTGACGGCCATGATGAAAAAGCCCATTGCGAACAGGCCGCCAGCGAACTGGTTTCATTTGCCGCAGCCGGCCTGCGCGCCGACTGATCCATATCAACACCCCACCCGGAGTCATTGCCATGTCACAACTTCGAATCCGCAAGGCCGCCGTGCTCGGTGCCGGCGTCATGGGTGCGCAGATCGCCGCGCACCTGGTCAATGCCGGCGTCGATACCGTCCTGTTCGACCTTCCCGCCAAGGAAGGCCCGGCCAACGGCATCGTCAACAAGGCCATCGCCAACCTCGCCAAGCTCTCGCCCGCCCCGCTGGGCAGCAAGGCTCTGGCAGGCGCCATCACCCCGGCCAATTACGACGAGCACCTGGACCTGCTGAAGGAATGCGACCTCATCATCGAGGCCATCGCCGAACGCATGGACTGGAAGAAGGCGCTCTACGACCGCATCGAAGACTACGTGGCCCCGCACGCCATCGTGGCGAGCAATACCTCGGGGCTTTCGATCAACAGCTTGGTCGAAGCCCTCCCCGAGTCCTTGCACACGCGCTTTTGCGGCGTGCATTTCTTCAACCCGCCGCGCTACATGCACCTGGCTGAGTTGATCCCGTGCAGCAAGACTTCCTCGGAAGTTCTTGAAAACCTTGAGACGTTCCTGACCACGACGCTCGGCAAAGGCGTGGTTTACGCCAAGGACACGCCGAACTTCATCGGCAACCGCATCGGCGTGTTCTCGATCCTTTCCACCATGTACCACACGGCGCAGTTCGGCCTGGGCTTCGACGAGGCCGACGCGCTCACCGGCCCGCTGCTCGGTCGTCCCAAGTCGGCCACCTACCGCACCGCCGACGTGGTCGGCCTGGACACCATGGCCCACGTCATCCAGACCATGGCCGACACCCTGCCCGAGGATCCCTGGCACAAGTACTTCGCCGCTCCGGCCTGGCTCAAGGCCCTGATCGAGAAGGGCGCGCTGGGCCAGAAGACCCGCGCCGGCATCTTCCGCAAGATCGGCCGCGACATCGTGGTGCTGGATCTTGAGAAGCAGGACTACCGCGCCAGCGACCGCAAGGCCGCCGACGAGGTGGTCGAAATCCTCAAGACGAAGAACCCGGTGGAGAAGTTCGCCAAGCTGCGCGCCAGCCAGCACCCGCAGGCGCAGTTCGTCTGGGCGTTGTTCCGCGACCTCTTCCACTACAGCGCCTACCACCTGGCCGATATCGCCGAGACCGCGCGCGACGTGGATTTCGCGATCCGCTGGGGCTACGGCTGGAAGCTGGGGCCGTTCGAAACCTGGCAGGCGGCCGACTGGAAGACCGTGGCCGGCTGGATCGCCGAGGACATCGCCGCCGGCAAGGCCATGAGCGATGCGCCCCTGCCCGCCTGGGTGACCGACGGGCGCAGCGGCGTGCACGGCGCCAAGGGCAGCTTCAGCCCGGCGCGCGGCGCCGACCTGCCGCGCTCGAGCCTGGCGGTTTATTCGCGCCAGCGCTTCCCCGATCCGATCCTGGGTGAGACCTTCGCACCGGGCGAGACGGTGTTCGAGACCGACGCGGTGCGCCTGTGGCACGACGGCGACGGCGTGGCGGTGCTGAGCTTCAAGACCAAGATGAACACCGTGTCCGACGGCGTGCTCGAGGGCGTGCTGAAGGCCGTGGACGCGGCCGAGAAGGACTTCCGCGCCCTGGTGATCTGGCAGACCGGTGAGCCCTTCTCCGCCGGTGCCGACCTTTCCGGCGCCATCGGACTGCTGCAGGCCGGCAACCTCAAGGGCTTCGACGCCATGGTCGCCACCTTCCAGCAGGCCAGCCAGCGCATCAAGTATTCGCTGGTGCCGGTGGTGGCCGCGGTGCGCGGCCTGGCCCTGGGCGGCGGCTGCGAGTTCCAGATGCACTCGGCGCGCAGCGTGCTGGCGCTTGAGAGCTACATCGGCCTGGTGGAAGCGGGCGTGGGCCTGTTGCCGGCCGGCGGCGGCCTCAAGGAAATCGCC
>CAZTXX010000156.1:0-5525 GCA_964617405.1 uncultured Aquimonas sp.
CGCAAGCCACGCGAGGGCTGGACGACGTCAACCTGCGCCGAAGCGCCTGGCGCGCGCTGGCGGCCCTGGCCGAGCAGCGTGGTGACCAGGCGGGGGCAGCCGCAGCTTGGCGCGAGGCGGCGCAGACGGGGGCGGCGTAGGGCCCGGGCCGGCGCGGCAAGAGCCGATCGAGACGGCTGGCGTGCGGCGCGAGCGCCTCTTCGTCGTGGCTCCGTGCGGCGATCGCGCCGGTGCAGGCGTCCTGCAAAGGCCCAAACGGCCGCCCCTCGGTTCGTCTGGACGGCGTCGCCGCCGGCCTCAGAAGCGGTGGGCGGCCTGCGCCGCGAGACTTGAAGAGTTCCCGCCGTGAACGCGCTTGCGTCCCATCGCGTTCTGGCGGTGATCGCGGTTGCCGTGCTGCTCGTCGTTCCGGCTCGGGCGATTTCAGGCCGTCAAGGGACCGGGCATCGTGCTGCGGATTGCGTTGGCGCGCCAGATGGTACGCGTCGATCCGCGCGCCACCACCGTCGACGCGCCGCCGCTGAGCGAGATTTCGCGCGACCAGTTGCCGATGAAGCTCAGCGCCGTGGCCGAGTTTCAGGTCGTCGACGCGGCAAAGGCCGCGCTGCAGAGCCCGGACCTGCGCGCGTCGCTCGGCCCGCTGGTCCAGGGCAGCGGGGTAGTGTTCAGGCAGCCACGGTTTCTTTTGCGTCCACGGGCGTTGACTCGGGCGCTGGCGTGCGAATCAGGTAGTCGAACGCGCTGAGCGCGGCCGTCGATCCGGCGCCGGCGGCCACCACGATCTGCTTGTACGGCACGGTGGTGCAGTCGCCGGCGGCAAACACGCCGGGCACGTTGGTGGCGCCGCGCGCGTCGACTTCGATCTCGCCGAACTTGCTGCGCTTGACCGTCTCGCCCAGCCACTCGGTGTTGGGCACCAGGCCGATCTGCACGAACACGCCTTCCAGATCGACCTTGGCATCGGTGCCATCACCCCGGTGCTTGAAGTGCAGGGCGTTCACCTTGCCGCCGTCGCCGGCGATCTCGGTGGTCTGGGCGTTGGTGTGAATGGTGACGTTGGGCAGGCTTTTCAGCTTCTTGATCAGCACCGCGTCGGCCTTCATCTCGGGCAGAAACTCGAGCACGGTGACGTGGTTCACCACGCCGGCCAGGTCGATGGCGGCCTCGACGCCCGAGTTGCCGCCGCCGATCACGGCCACGTCCTTGCCCTTGAAGAGCGGCCCGTCGCAGCTGGGGCAGTACGCCACGCCCTTGGTCTTGTACTCCTGCTCGCCGGGCACGCCCACGTTGCGCCAGCGCGCGCCGGTGGCCAGGATGATGCTGCGGCTTTGCAGCGTGCCGCCGTTGCCGAGCTTGACGGTGATGAGGCCGCCGGTTTGCGCCGCCGGGATCAGCTCGGCCACGCTTTGCGCGGTGATGATGTCCACCTCGTAGTCGCGCACGTGCTGCTGCAGCGCGCTGGCGTACTCGGGGCCGGTGGTGTGCGAGATGCCGGGGTAGTTGGCGATGTCCAGCGTGTCGTTGACCTGGCCGCCAAAGCGCTCGGTGACGATGCCCGTGCGGATGCCCTTGCGCGCGGTGTAGATGGCCGCGGCCGCGCCGGCCGGGCCGCCGCCGATGATCAGCACCTCATACGGGGCGCGCGCCGACAGCTTTTCGGCATCGCGCTTGGCGGCGCCGGTGTCCACCTTCTGCAGGATTTCCTCCAGCGTGATGCGTCCGCTGTGGAACATCTGGCCGCCGGCGAACACGCTGGGCACGCCCATGATGTCGCGCGCCTGGATCTCGCCCTGGAACATGCCGCCGTCAATGATGGTGGTCCTGATGCGCGGGTTGAGAATGGACATGAGCGAAAACGCCTGCACCACGTCGGGGCAGTTGTGGCAGGACAGGCTCATGTAGACCTCGACGTCCATGTCCACGTCGAGCGCCTTGATCTGCTCGATCACCTCGGGCTCCACCTTGGGCGGGTGCCCGCCGGTCCACAGCAGGGCCAGGATGAGCGAGGTGAATTCGTGCCCCATGGGGATGGCGGCAAAGGTGAGCTGCGTGCCGCTGCCCGGACGTGCCAGGGTGAAGGAGGGCACGCGCTTGTCCTGTCCATCGGTGCGCAGCGTGATCTTGTCGGCGCGGATGCTGGCGATTTCTTCCAGCAGCTCGCGCAGCTCGCTTGATTTGGCGTCCGCGCCCAGAGTGGCCACCATCTCGAACGGCTCTTGCACGCGCTCCAGATAGGCGGTGAGTTGTTGCTTGATGTCTGGTTCCAGCATGGCTGTTACTCCTAATTTAATAGCCGCTCCGGCTTTGTCGTGAAGCGCAAAACGCCAATTGGTTTGCAGAAAAGAAAAACAAGGCGATCTGCCAGAAGGAAAGATGATCCGAAATGTTGGACGGTCTTTCCGGCGATATGCGATCGATTGGTCGATCACGATGCATGGCTCGATGGCGCTGCGTCAGCGCATGCGGCGCAGTTGCCTTCGGGTGTGCCAGGTATGGCATGATTCTTCAAATTGATAGCTGCTCAGCGTTGATCAGCGGGTGCCAGATCCATAGTTCACCAAATTGGAGCCAACGTGGCGAAGAAGCCCGCTGCATGGCGGTTGCAACCCCCGGCCTTTCGTTTGGGTAGCGGCAGCATCCCGCAGTTTCTGGACGCCCACACGCTGGTGCAACTGGGCGCACGCGGAGTCGAGGTCTGGGATGTGAAGGAAAAGCGCAAGCGCTCGAGCGTCCCGCGCGTGGTGAACGCCGGACCGATGGCAGTCTCGGCTCGTCAGCGTTGGGTGGCCACGTCCGATGGCTACGATCGCGCCGTGGTGGCCGACCTGGACAGCGGCGCGCAGCGCTCGGCCATCACGCTTGAGCCGCAGGCCTGGATGGAGCGCCTCGCGGTCTCTCCTGATGGTGAACGGCTGCTCACCGCAGGGCAGAGCGCCACGCTGCGCGTGTTTAACCCCGACACGGGTGCGTGCGAATACGCCGAGCGGCTGAGCGAGGCGCACTGGTTGCCCGCATGCCTGAACGTGCATGCGCCCAGCGGCCGGGTGCTGGCGGGTTTCAACGAATGGCATCCCTGCGCTCCCGACGTATCGCCGGACTGCACCTCGCGCCTGCTGCAGTGGCAGTGGCCCTTGGCCACCGGTCAGGCGCAACTGCTGGAGAGTGGCAGCCTGCCCATCCTGCGGGCTCGCTACAGCCCGGATGGCCAGTATCGGCTGGTGGTCTGCGGCCCGCTGCCCGGCCTGGGGTCGCGGCGGTTGCAGTTGCGCTTGCTCGATGCGCTTGGTGTCCAATTGCGACAGGCCGAGTTGCAGCAGTCCGATTCGAGTTGGACGTCCTTGCCGCAGACCAGCGACGTGGCCTGGTCGGCCGATGGCACTGAGTTGGCGTTGGTGCTCCTCGGGAGCGAAATCGTGTTTCTCGATGCGCACAGCCTGCAGGTGAAGCAACGCGCCTACGGCGAAAACCTGAGCGGTGTCGCCTATGCGCCCGAAGGTCCCCTGTTTGCTATCGGTGGCAGCAAGACGCTGGTACTGCCCCGCACCGAAGTTGCCGGCTGGTCCATCGCCGAGGGGCAACCCGCCGCCAAGCTGCACCACGCCAGGATGACCGCCAGCAGCCGTGTTATCACATTGCGCAAGCACCAAGCACCGCGCGTGGCCCTGTTCTTTGGGCCGGATCAGATCGTGGTGCAGGCCGAGCGCCTGGTGGCGTTGATGCGCTACCTGCCGCAGCCGGGTGCCACCGTGTTGGCGCCCGATGCCAGCGCCGAACAACTGGGCCGTGCCGCGCGCGAGGCGCTGGCCCGTTTTCAAAAGGCCGACTTCGCCCCCGACCTGCCCGCTCCCCGCGTCGGGGCCGATACGTACCGCTGGCAGCAACTGGGTGTGGACGTGACCGAGCTGGTGCGCCTGCGCACCTTCGGTCACCCGGACGAATTCAGCGAAGCCCTGCCGCATGCCACGCACTACTTCACTCTCTCGCTGCACGGCGATGCCCTGGATTTGTGGGTCGGCCGCGTCCTGGGCGGCGGGCGGTTTACCGAGCAGTCGTGGCCGCATCTGTCTCTGCCTGCCGACCTCGGTGACGCCGACCTGGGGCAGGCGCTGTACCACTGCGCGCGGGAGTCGGAGAAAGTCGGCGCATGGCAGCTGCCGGCCTGGCAACAGTGGCAGCAAGTGGCGGCTTGAGCGGGCGTGTCCGATTGCCCCTGTCCGAGGCGCCGAGATGTTTCCATCGCCGCGGTCGGCACTTGTGACGAAGCGAGCGATGCGGCAGAAAAATCGGTCTCCATAGAGAAATGCGAACGGGTTCATCGCTTCGTTCCGGTCAGGCGCCGCACGCCCCATTCGGCCGCGAGCATGGCACTCCCACGGCTCGGGCATGCCTTTCCTGCCATCCGCGACGGTTATCAAGATGTCGTGCGTGTTGTCTTCGATTCGCCTTGATCTGGCTCAAGGCGGCGACATTGACCGCCTCGCGGGCCATGGAGCCGCTCACGAGCAGGTTAGGCAACGGCTTGGGCGTGGACCGCAATGCCATCGGCTTGGCTGCGATGGGCATATTCTTCAAGTGGGTCGTGCTTGCTTGGCAAAAAGCCGAGCGGCAGGACACTGTCGTGTCCCCGCTCGCTCGGCTCGGCGCGGGAAACGACCAACCGGTCAGATCTTGCCGACCAGGTCGATCGAGGGCTTCAGCGTCTTTTCCCCGTCCTTCCACTTGGCCGGGCAGACCTCGTCCGGGTGCGCGGCGGTGTAGCGCGCAGCCTTGAGCTTGCGCACGGTCTCGCTCACGTCGCGGGCGATTTCGTTGGAGTGCACTTCCATCGTCTTGATGGTGCCGCTGGGGTCGATCACGAAGGTGCCGCGCAGAGCCAAGCCTTCTTCGGGGATGTGCACGCCGAAGTTGTTGGTCAGCTGGTGCGTGGGGTCACCGACCAGGAAGAACTTGGCCTTGCCCACGGCGTCGCTGGTCTCGTGCCACACCTTGTGGCTGAAGTGCGTGTCGGTGGTGACAACGAACACCTCGGCGCCCAGCTTCTGGAACTCGGCGTAGTGCTCGGCCGCGTCCTCGATTTCGGTCGGGCAGTTGAAGGTGAAGGCGGCGGGCATGAAGATCACGACGGACCAGTGCTTGCCATCGCTGAAGTTCCGCTCGGTGACTTCCTCGAACTTGCCGTTGTGAAAAGCCTGGGTCTTGAAGGGCAGGACCTTGGTGTTGATCAGGGACATGAGAGAGAGCTCCTTGGATGATGGTTTGGTTGATTGAACGACGGGCTTATTATAGTGTATAACTATTCGAATTGATATTAAATTTTAACAAAACTATTATTAGACAAAACCTATCGCCCAATGCCACCCAGTGCTCGGCCCGGTTTTATCGGAGATCGGCCTCGACCAATCGGCGGATGCCGGAGATGTTTCAGGTTGCGGCGCTGAGCACGGCATCCCCGACCGGCTTGTCACCTGGCGGCAGCGCCAGGCGTGGCGCCTTGCCGTCGACCATGGTCACGCTGCCTTCGTAAT
>CAZTXX010000157.1:0-5437 GCA_964617405.1 uncultured Aquimonas sp.
ACGCCATGTAGGCCGCGTGCGGGCCGCCGGCGCCCATGGGCATGCCAAAGCGCTGCGTGCTGCCCACCACGATGTCGGCGCCCATCTCGCCCGGGGCTTTCAGCAGGGTGAGGGCAAGCAGGTCGGCGGCAAAGATGGCGGCTGCCCCCTTGGCCTGGATCTTCTTGACCTCGCCCGTCCAGTCCATCAACCAGCCGCTGCTGGCGGGGTATTGGATCAGGGCGGCGAAGTAGTCGTCTGCCGCAATGGCCGCGTCCCACTCGGCAGCGGAGTTGGCCAGCTTGACCGTGAGGCCCAGCGGCGCGGCGCGCGTTTGCATCACCTCGATGGTCTGCGGGTGGGCGTCGCCGAACACCACGATCGCATTGCCCTTGGCCTTGACGCTGCGCCGCGCCAGCGTCATCGCCTCGGCGGCGGCGGTGGCCTCATCCAGCATCGAGGCGTTGGCGATGTCCATGCCGGTGAGATCGGTCACCATGGTCTGGAAGTTGACCAGCGCCTCCATGCGGCCTTGGCTGATCTCGGCCTGGTACGGCGTGTAGGCGGTGTACCAGGCGGGGTTCTCCAGGATGTTGCGCAGGATCACGCCGGGCGTGTGCGTGCCGTAGTAGCCCTGGCCGATGAAGCTCTTGAGCAGCTGGTTCTGTTCGGCAATCGCTTTGAGTTCAGCCAGTGCGTCGGCCTCGGTGACGGGCGCTGGCAAATCCATGGGCGCGGCGCGCACGATCGAGCGCGGCACGATCGAGTCGATCAGGGCGTCGATGGATGGCTCGCCGATGACGGCCAGCATCTGCCGCTCGTCCTGCGGCGTGAGGCCAATGTGGCGAGCGATGAACTCGCCGGGGTTTTCAAGGTCGTGCAGGGCAGGGTGGCTCATGGCGGTGAATGCAGACGAATGCTTCAAATACGGGAGCTGCGAGCGCCCAATGGGCGAGCGCTGGCGGCCAATTTGGCTTGAATCGACGGGCGTGAGGCCACGCCCATGCGGCGTGTCAGTCCTGGCTGAAAGCCTTGTAGGCGGCTTCGTCCATCAGCGGATCGAGCTGGCTGGTGTCGGTCATCCGGACCTTGAAGAACCAGCCCGCGCCCAGCGGGTCGCTGTTGGCCAGGCTGGGCTCGGCGCGCAGGGCCTCGTTGACCTCGGTGACCTCGCCGCTGATGGGCATGTACACGTCTGCGGCGGCCTTCACGCTCTCGACCACGCCGGCCGTCTCCTTCTGGGCGTAGCCCTGGCCGACGGTGGGCAGGTCAACAAACACCACGTCGCCCAGCGCGTCCTGCGCGTGGTGCGTGATGCCGACGGTGGCGATGTCGCCCTCGACTTGGATCCATTCGTGGTCTTCGGTGTATTTGAGGCTCATGTTTGCTCCTGAAAAGTGAGTTGCTTGGGCAGATTGGACAAGCGCTGTGGCGCTTTTTTTGCGATTCAGAGGCGGTGGTAGCGGGTGGGCACGAACGGCGTGGCCACCACCTCCATCGGCACCGGCTTGCCACGCACCATGGCAAACAGCTCGGTGCCGAGGGTGGCGTAGCCGGGCTTGACATAGCCCATCGCGATGGGCTTGTCGAGCGTGGGGCTGAGCAGGCCACTGGTGACCTGACCGATGGTCTGGCCGTCCAGGTTCTCCAGCGGGGCGGGCTCGCGCACCGGCACGCGCTCCTTGGCCATCATGGCGATGCGCTGACGGTGCAGGGTGTGATGGCCGTCCAGCTGGCCCAGCACCACGTCGGCCCCGGCAAAGCCGCCGGCACGCGCGCCCCCGGTTCGGCGCACCTTCTGGATCGCCCAGTTGAGACCGGCCTCGATGGGCGTGGTGGTGGTGTCGATGTCGTTGCCGTACAGGCACAGGCCGGCCTCCAGCCGCAGCGAGTTGCGCGCGCCCAGGCCGATGGGCTTGACCTCGGGTTGTTCAAGCAGGGCGCGCGCCAGGGCCTCGGCCTGGGCGGCGGGCACCGAGATCTCGAAGCCGTCCTCGCCGGTGTAGCCGCTGCGCGTGATGTACAGCGGCGCGCCTTGCCACTCGAAGGCGCCGCCGGTCATGAACACCAGCGCCTGCACGCCCGGCACCAGGCGCTGCAGCGCCGTGACGGCCTGCGGGCCCTGCAAGGCCAGCAGGGCCTGATCGGGCAGGGGCACGACCTGGCAACGTGCCCCGATGCGTGCCTGGATGTGCGCGATGTCACCCACCTTGCAGGCGCCGTTGACGATCAAAAAGAGGTGATCGCCGCGGTTGACGAACATGAGGTCGTCGATGACCGTGCCGGTATCGGTCAACAGCAGACCGTAGCGCTGCCTGTCCAGGCCCAGGCCCATCACGTCCACGGGCATCAGGGTTTCGAGCGCGGCGGCGGCATCGGGGCCGATGAGCTGCAGCTGCCCCATGTGCGAGACGTCGAACAGGCCCGCGCTCTCGCGCACCTGCTTGTGCTCGGCGATCAGGCCGCTCTTGTATTGCACCGGCATCGAATAGCCGGCAAAGGGCACCATGCGCGCACCCAGTTCGATGTGCAGGGCGTGCAGCGGAGTGTTCAGCAGTTCGGCGTCGGACATGCGGCGTCTCCATGAAAGGGAAATCACACGACCCTCGCAGGTCGCGGGCATGCCCGGCTGTCCGCTTTACCTGAGAGATTCATGCGGGCGATGCCGCACTTGCTCCTTCGGTGGAGGACGACGCCCGCGGGCGGGTCCGACCTCACTCTCCAGCAGGGTGGCGCCCCGTTGCCAGGGCGTTTGCCAGTCCTTTTGCCTGAGCGTTTGGGCACTCGCCTCGCGCCTTCGGCGGCGCCTCAGCCGGTGTGGCTGCAGGCGCGCTCTCCTGACAAGCGCGAAGTGTAGTGGATCGGCCGCCGGGTCAACTGCCCGATGCCTCCAGTCGGAGGATATGCTCGGCCAGTTGCCCGTCATCCAGGCTGGTGGGATCGGACTCCCGTACGGCGGAACTGCCGAAGCCGAGGGTCACCACGCGCCGGCCGTCGCCCAGGGTCCGTGTCCCGTAGGCGCGCAGGCTGCGGTCGCGGTCACCAACCAGTCGTGCCCGCGATCCGCCGCCGTCCAGCGCGCCGAGTTCCTGCACGCGTAGCACCCCCGATGCCGGCACGCGCAAGCGGGCGTGCTGGGACATGAAGGGCAGGTTGCGCCCTTCCCAAATCACCGGGACGCCTGCTTTCGGGTCGGCCAGCACGTAGACCCAGTCGTGGGTGAAGCCTGGCGGCACTTCCAGCGCCACCTCGGGCGGCGGTGACCAGGTGTCTTCCATGAAGGTGGCGCTCAGCGCCAGCCACCCCACCAGCGTACCCGCCACGACCCCCGCGATCAGGGACCAGCGGCTTTTGGGCCGCAGGCGCCGTGCCAGCCAGACGCCCAGGCCGACACCGACGGCCAGCAGCAACAGCATGGCGCCGACAATGAAGACCGCAGGATCGCTCATGCCGTCTCCCGCAATGGTCCGGATTCGCCGGGGTCGACGCTATTTCGCATACACCAGATCACGCAGTGCCAGCGAGAGCCAGGGCACGTAGGTGATGACCATCAGGCACGCCAGGATCACCAGCACGAAGGGCAGCAGGTATCGGATGATGCGATCCAGCGAGATCTGCGCGACCGTGCACACCGCGAACAGGTTGACGCCAAACGGCGGGGTGATCATGCCCAGTGCCAGGTTGACCACCATGATCAGTCCGAAGTGCACCGGGTCGATGCCGAAGTGCGCGGCCACTGGTGCCAGGATAGGCCCGAGCACGATGATGGCGGCGCTGGTCTCGATGAACATGCCGATCACGAACAGCGCGGCGTTGACGCCCAGCAGGAACCAGTGCGGCGACTGCAGCGTGGCCTCGAGCCAACGCCCGATGGCGTCGGGCACGCCGGCCCGCGTGATCAGGAAGGCGAACAGTCCGGCATTGGCGATGATGAACATGATCACCGCCGACGAGATGACCGACTTGCGCAGCACGTGAGCCAGGTCGCGCAGGCCGATCTCGCGGTACACCAGCATGCCGACCACCAGTGCATAGAGCACGGCCACCGCGGCCGCCTCGGTGGGTGTGAAGACGCCGCCGTAGATGCCACCGAGCACGATGACCGGCATCAGCAGGGCCCAGGTGGCGCGCCAGGTGGCAATCCAGAAACCCAAGCGGCCGTCGCCGTCGTGCTGGCCCCAGCCCTTCCACTTGCAATAGACCCAAACGAACAGCATCAACGCGACGCTGATCAGCAGGCCCGGCCCGAAACCGGCGATGAACAGTTCACCGATCGACACCTCGGCCGCCACGCCATACAGGATCATCGGGATCGAAGGCGGGATGATGACGCCCAGCTCCGCGCTGGTGGCCTGCAGTGCGGCCGCCCAGGTGACCGGGTAGCCGTGCTTGATGAGCGCCGGAATCAGGATGGCGCCGATGGCAAACGTGGTGGCCACCGACGAGCCCGACACGGCGGCGAAGATCATGCAGGTCAGCACGCACGTCATGGGCAGGCCGCCCTGAACGCCGCCGACGATGCTCTTGGCGAAGTCGACCAACCGGCGCGAGATGCCGCCGGTCTCCATCAGGTTGCCCGCCAGGATGAAGAAGGGGATGGCGGCCAGCGGAAACTTGTTCAGTGCGTTGAACATCTCCTTGACCGAGATCAGCATCGGCGCATTCGCCACCTGCATGCCGGTGATCGCGGCCAGGCCGATGGAGACCGCAACCGAGACACTGAGCGCGAAGCCCAGAATCATCGTGACAAGCATGGCCGTGGTCATGCGCGAACTCCGTGCGGGCGCGTCGCGTGGGCAGCGGGTGCGCGGACGGTTGGCCGGGTCATTGCGCGGTTTCCAGTTCCATGCGGCGCGGATCCAGGTAATTGGCCACGATGCCCAGCAGAGAGAACACCGCGCCCGTGGGCATCGCCACGTAGGCCCAGAACATCGACACCGACTCCAGCCCCGCCACGGTCTGCACGCCGCCGCGGATGGCGTAGTCGGCACCCCACCACAGGATGATCAGCATCAGCGCGAGCGCGGCCAGCGCCACCACCAGGTCGAGCACGCGCCTGGCGCGCACCGGAACCGCCCGGTACAGTGCGTCCACACTGACCATCGCCCCCTGGCGAAAGGCCATCGGGATACCCAGGAACACCATCCAGATCAGCGAAAAACGGATCATCACCTCGGTCCACTCGGCAGGTTGCTCGAACACGAAACGCATGAAGATCTGGAACACCCCGAGCGCCGAGGCGAGGGCCAGCATCAGGCAGGCCAGCGCCATCGCGATCCAGGTGGTGCGCCGCTCGAGTGCCAGGAACATCGCTTTCATGCGGTCTCCCTAAAAAAATGCCCGTCGTGCGGGGCAGACGGGCATTTGAAGCTGTTGTGCTGATCGTCGAATGAAGGTCGGCCGGGACGACCAGCGGCAATTCACTTGTAGTTGCGGATGCGGTCCAGGTTGGCCTTGC
>CAZTXX010000158.1:0-5435 GCA_964617405.1 uncultured Aquimonas sp.
CCGCATTGCTGATGCTGGACCTGGACCGGTTCAAGAGTTTCAACGACAACTTCGGACACCAGGCCGGGGACGAGGTGCTGCGCGACACCGGAAGGCTGCTGCGCGCGGCGGTGCGCCCGGGCGACCTGGTGGCGCGCTATGGTGGGGAAGAGTTCGTGATCCTGCTGCCGGGCGCCGATGGCGTAGCCGCCGAACGGGTCGGCCAGCGCGTGCTGGCGGCGTTCCGTGCCCACCCCTGGCCGCTGCGCCCGGTGACGATCAGCATCGGCATCGCGGTGGCGAGCTCCGCCGATACCCCCGAAACCCTGTTGCAACGCGCCGACGAGGCCTTGTATCGCAGCAAACAGGCGGGTCGTGACTGCATGACGCTGGGGTGAGCCCGGTACGCGTATGCGTCTGGCTTGGAATTTCCACCGGATCGGGTTAGAATGCGCGACTGCCCTCGGGGCTATGGCCGTTCCGGCCGACTGCGTCCCGCCAGCGGACTCCCAGATTTCATCATCAATCCCGTACATCGGGCCGGTGCCATCATGACCAACAAGATCATTCAGGAATTCGAGGCCGAACAGGCCCAGCGCCAGTTGCCGGCTTTCGGCCCGGGCGACACCGTCGTCGTCAACGTCAAGGTGAAGGAAGGCAATCGCGAGCGTATCCAGGCCTATGAAGGCGTGGTGATTGCCAAGCGCAACCGCGGTCTGAACTCCGCGTTCACGGTGCGCAAGATTTCCCACGGCACCGGCGTCGAGCGCGTGTTCCAGTCCTTCTCGCCCGCCATTGACTCGGTCGAAGTCAAGCGCCGTGGCGCGGTTCGCGCCGCCAAGCTGTACTACCTGCGCGAGCGCGAGGGCAAGGCCGCGCGCATCAAGGAAGATCTCAGCGCAGTCGCCAAGCTCAAGGCCGCCGCCAACGCGGGCTGAGAGCCATCAGGCAACACCGGGCCGCACAGGGCTCACGCAACGGCCGCGCAAGCGGCCGTTGGCGTGTCTGCGGCTTGAAAATCGCGGCCGCGAGCCCATCTGCAGACCATTCATTTTCGCTGTTGCGTGACCTGTGCCATGACCACTGAAACCCAGACCCACGAATTCCAGTCCGACGTGCAGCAGGTGCTGCGTCTCGTCATCCACTCGCTGTACTCCAACAAGAACATCTTCCTGCGCGAACTGGTGTCCAACGCCTCGGACGCCTGCGACAAGCTGCGTTTCGAAGCGCTCAAGTCGCCCGAGCTCTACGGCGACCAGCCTGATCTAGCCATTGATCTTTCCTGGGACAAGGACGCACGCACCCTGACGGTGTCCGACTCTGGCATCGGCATGTCGCGCCAGGAGCTGATCGACAACCTCGGCACCATCGCGCGCTCGGGCACGCGCCAGTTCCTTGAGGCACTCGGCGACGCGCAGAAGGCCGACGCCCAGTTGATCGGCCAGTTCGGCGTGGGCTTCTATGCCGCATTCATCGTGGCCGACAAGGTCACCGTCAGCAGCCGGCGTGCCGGCAGCGACGAGGCCTTCGTGTGGGAATCGACGGGCGATGGCCGCTTCACCCTGACGCCGGTCGACAAGGCTGCGCGTGGCACCACCATCGTGCTGCACCTGAAGGAAGGCGAGGACGAGTTCCTCGATGGCTGGGCGCTGCGCTCACTGGTGCGCACCTATTCGGATCACATCGGTTTTCCGATCCGCATGCCGGTGGAAAAGGACGGCAAGCCCACCGACGAACGGGAAACCGTCAACCAGGCCGCCGCGCTCTGGACCCGCCCCAAGACCGAGGTTTCCGACGAGGAATACCAGGCCTTCTACAAGCACGTGAGCCATGACTTCGGCGAGGCGTTGGCGTGGAGCCACAACCGTGTGGAGGGCAACCAGAACTTTGTTTCGCTGCTCTACGTGCCGGCCAAGGCGCCGTTCGATTTCGGCATGGAGCGTGATGCACGCAAGGGCCTCAAGCTCTACATCAAGCGCGTCTTCATCATGGATGCCGCCGAGGAGATGCTGCCCAACTACCTGCGCTTCGTGCGCGGGGTGATCGATTCGGACGACCTGCCGCTCAACGTGAGCCGGGAAATCCTGCAGGGCAGCCGTCAGGTGGACAAGCTCAAGAGTGCGCTGACCCGCCGCGTACTCGACCTGCTGGAAAAGACCGCGCGCGAGGAGCCGGAAAAGTACGCCGGTTTCTGGCAGGAGTTCGGCGCGGTACTGAAGGAAGGCCTGGCCGAGGATCCGGGCAATAGCGCGCGCATCGCAAAGCTGCTGCGCTTTGCCTCCACCCACACCGGCGAGCGCGACGCCCTGGTATCGCTGGACGACTACATCACCCGCATGAAGCCGGGCCAGGAAGCGATCAACTACCTCACCGCCGACGGCTGGAACGCGGCGCGCCACAGCCCACAGCTTGAAGGCCTGACGGCGCACGGGGTGGAGGTGCTGCTGCTGCACGAGCGCATCGACGAGTGGATGATCGGCTACCTCGGCGAATACGAAGGCAAGAAGCTGCGCAACATCGCCAAGGGCGAACTGGGTGCGGCTGAACTTGGCGAGGGTGCCGCGGAAAAGGCCAGCCAGGAGGAAACCGCCAAGGCCGCCGAGGGCCTGGTGGAAAAACTCAAGGCCACGCTGGGCGAGCGCGTTTCCGATGTGCGCGTGTCGCAACGCCTGACCGAATCGCCCTCGTGCCTGGTGATGGGCGAGTACGACATGGCCCTGCACATGCAGCGGTTGCTGAAAGCCGCGGGTCACGAGGTTCCCGCCGGCAAGCCGGTGCTGGAGATCAACCCCGCACATGCACTGCTGCAACGCTACGACTCCGAAGCCGATCCGGCCACGCGCGATGACCTCGGCCTGTTGCTCTTCGAACAAGCGCAGCTTGCCGAGGGCGCGACGCTGGATGATCCGGCAGCCTTCGTGCGGCGCATGAACGCCTTGTTGCTGGGATGATCCTCACGTCCGCCCCGTGCCGGTCTGGTTCGCCATGTGCCTGATCCTGGCCGGCGTAGCCGCCCGTCCGCACAGTCGGTTGCTGCTGCTGGCCAACCGCGACGAATTCCATGCGCGCGCCAGCGCGGCGGTGGCGCCCTGGGCGGAAGACCCCTCGGTGCTGGGCGGGCGAGACCTGGTGGCCGGTGGGAGCTGGCTGGCGGTACGTGCCGATGGCCGGTTCGCCGCGGTCACCAACCTTCGCAACGGCCCGCCGGTGCCGGCACCACGCTCACGCGGTGCGTTGGTGAGCGACTTCGTGCTTGGCGACGCGCCCCCCGAGGTTTGGCTCGATGGATTGCGTGGGCAGATCGATCAATACGCGCCCTTCAACCTCGTGCTGGGCGATGGTTCCGGCTTTGTGGCCTTCGATGGCAGCAACGCCTCCTCGCAAGCGCTTGTGCCGGGCCTGCATGCGATCAGCAACGGCCCCATCGCCGACGATTGGCCGAAGATGCATCGCCTGCGCAGCCGCACCGCCGCCGCGCTGGCCGACGGTGCCGATGACGCCCGGCTTCTCGCCCTGCTGCGGGATCGCGAACCGGCCCCCGATGCGGAGCTGCCCGATACCGGTTTCGGCCTGGAGCGCGAGCGTCAGCTCTCGCCCATCTTCATCGCCGGCGATGGGTATGGCACGCGCGCCAGCACCCTGGTCGAGCAGCGCGAGGATGGTTCGCTGCGCGTGGTCGAGCACAGCTTCGACGCACATGGCGAACTGAGCGGGAGCGTGGCCTGGGAAAGCAACGGCGGGCGTTGGCAACCGGCTTGAAGCGCCACGAGTGTTTCCCGGGCGCGCATCTGCAAAAATAGGCGGTTCCCTGCGTTGAAGGTTGCCGCCGTGTCCCGAAACCGCCGTCCGAAAGAACCGGTCCTGCTCGAGCTCGACATCACCGACCTGAGTCACGATGGTCGTGGTGTCGGTCGCTACGAAGGCAAGGCGGTGTTCGTCGCCGGAGCATTGCCCGGCGAGCGCGTGCAGGCGCAGGTGCGCGTGTCGCGCAAGCCGTTCGACGAAGGCTCGGTGACTGAGGTGCTGCAAGCCTCGCCAGATCGCGTGGCACCCCGCTGCCCGCATTTTGGCGTGTGCGGTGGTTGCGCCCTGCAACACCTCTCACCCGAAGCCCAGATCCGCGCCAAGCAGCACACGCTGGCCGAGAACTTCGAACGCATCGGCCGTGTTTCCCCCGCGCGCTGGTTGGCACCGCTCACCGGCGAAGCCTGGGCTTATCGACGCAAGGCCCGCCTCGGGGTGAAACACGTGCCCAAGAAGGGTCGCACCCTGGTGGGCTTTCGCGAGACCGATCCGCGCTTCATTGCCGATCTGTCGCGTTGCGAAGTGGTGGTGTCGCAGCTGGGCGAGCGCCTGGCCGATCTCGCGGCCCTGGTCGATTCGCTCGAAGCGCGCGCCCAGATCCCGCAGATCGAACTGGCTGCCGGCGATGACCGCACCGCCCTGGTGTTCCGCAACCTCGTTCCCTTGTCCGCCGCCGACCGGGATCGCATGCTTGATTTCGGCCGTGCGCACGGCTTTGCCATGTTTCAGCAACCGGCGGGCAACGACAGCGTGGAAGCGCTTGATGGCGGCTCGCCGGAGCTTCATTTCCGCCTGCCGGGATACGGGCTGGAATACGCCTTCCGGCCACTGGACTTCATCCAGGTCAATGGCCCGATGAACGAGCGCATGATCGAACACGCGCTGACCCTGCTTGCGCCGCAGCCGCAGGAACGCGTGCTTGATCTGTTCTGTGGCCTTGGCAACTTCACCCTGCCACTGGCGCAACGCGCCGCGCAGGTGGTCGGAGTGGAAGGCGACGCCGGACTGGTGCGCCGCGCGCAGGAGAACGCGCAGCGCAACGGCATCGCAAACGTGGACTTCCATGCTGCCGACCTGTGCGCCGACCTGCGCGACCAGTCCTGGATGGGTCAGGGTTTCGACGCACTGCTGCTCGATCCCCCGCGCACCGGTGCCGACGCCACCCTGGCGCAACTGCCGCTGGAAAACGTCGGCCGCATCGTCTACGTCTCCTGCCACCCGGGTTCACTGGCGCGCGATGCCGGCATCCTGGTGCATGAACACGGTTACAGGCTGGAAGCCGCCGGGGTGATGGACATGTTTCCGCATACGGGGCATGTGGAGTCGATTGCGTTGTTTCGGCGGGGTTGAGCTGGGTGGTGTGGCTTCTTGCGCTTTGATTCTTGCGTGATCGCAGGATTTCGACCGCCTCAGCGGTGGGCGTTGCCGTGGTTTGAGTCGAACGGTACGGCTTCTTGTGCTTTGTATTGGATGCTGCCGCGAGGGTTTCGACCGCCTCGGCGGCGGTCGACCTACTTTCTCTTTGCTTGTCCAAGAGAAAGTAGGCAAAGAGAACGACACCCCGGCATCGCGCGGCGCCTGCTTCGCCGGCGCCGTACCCTGCGTTGCTCGGCAGCCGTCGGCCGGCGCGAACTCGCACATCCCTGTGCTCG
>CAZTXX010000159.1:0-5435 GCA_964617405.1 uncultured Aquimonas sp.
TCGAGGTGGCGCTCCCAGTAATCCCACAGACGCCAGGCGTAGCTTTCCAGATCCGGCAGGCGGATCTTGCTGCCCTTGAGCGCGCGCTCGGTCTCGCGCGAGTCGAAGCGCGTGGAATAGGTGATCAGCCCGATGACCTCTTTGGGAATCCCCAGGTCGCGCAGCAGCATGCCGGTGAAGCGCTTGACCGGCGGCAGGTTGCTCACCGCCGCCTTCACCGGGAACGGCAGGAAGGAGAACATCCGCGCATCCAGGCGCATGGTCATCTGCGGCGCATGGCCGGCGCGCGCGAACAGGTTGAGCACCTCGCCGATGCGGCGCGGGTTGGGGTCGGTGAGATGGAAGCAGCCGCCGTTGAGGCCGGGCTTGTGCGCGATGTGGTCCATCGCATCGGCCACGTAATCCACCGGCACCAGGTTCACACGGCCACCTTCAATACCGATCATCGGCGCCCAGGGCGGCAGGATCTCGCGCAACTTCTTGAGCGCGGTGAAGAAATAATACGGGCCGTCGATCTTGTCGATCTCGCCGGTTTTGGAGTGGCCCACCACCATGCCCGGACGATAGATCCGGTACGGGCGTTTGCATTCGTCGCGCACCACCTTTTCCGAATCGTGCTTGGTGCGGAAATAAGGGTGGTCGAGGTCTTCGGCCTCCTCGAACATGTCCTCGCGGAACGTACCCGGGTACAAGCCGGCGACCGCGATAGAGCTGGCATGGTGGAAGCAGCCGGCATTGATCGCCTCGGCCAGCGCCACCGCATTGCGCGTGCCCTCCACGTTCGCCACCATCTGACTCTCGGCGTCGGCCGCCAGGTCGTAGATCGCGGCCAGATGGAAGAAATGCTTGACCTTGCCCTTGAGCTCGGCGATGCGTTGCGCACCCACGCCAAGATTCGCCTTGGCCAGGTCGCCCTGCACCGCCACGATGCGCTTGGGATCCCAGTCCATGCGCTCGACCAGCGCATCGAGTTTCTTCTGCGAGCCGCGACGCACCAGCACGTAGACCGTGCCCTTGCGCTTGAGCAGATTGGCAACCAGATGGCGCCCGATGAACCCGGTGGCGCCCGTGACGAAGTAGCTCATGCTCCCCTCCCGTTGTGGAAAATGCGCGTGCCCCTGATGCGGAACCGGCAACAGGGCCAACGATACCCAGATACCGAAACCCTGTCACTCGGGCAAAATCCACGGGCGAGCGCGCCATCCTTTGACGCTGCGCCAAGCGCGTGCTATCACGTCACCCATTCGCCTTCGCATAGCCGACGAGGAAACACCGTGTCCGATCTCGCCTCCCAGTTCGAACAAGCCGCCGAGTCCATCAAGGGCCTCCCGGAACGCCCGGACAACGACACCCTGCTCAAGCTCTACGCACTCTACAAACAGGGTTCGGAAGGCGACGTCAACGGCCCCAAACCGGGTTTCTTCGATTTTGTCGGCAGCGCCAAGTACGAGGCCTGGGCGAAACTGGCCGGCACTTCGCAGGACGAGGCGATGAAGAAATACGTCGCGCTGGTGAAAAAGCTCGTCGGCTGAGTCATGGCACGCGGCACGCGCGAGCGCATCCTCGACACCAGCCTGGTGATGTTCAACACCCTGGGCGAACCGAACGTCACCACCAACCACATCGCCGACGAGCTGGAGATCAGCCCCGGCAACCTCTACTACCACTTCCGCAACAAGGACGACATCGTCGCGCACCTGTTTGCGCGCTATGAGGAACGCATCGACCAGGTGCTGGTGACACCCAGCGACCGCCTGCCCGATCTGGAAGACCTCTGGATGCAGCTGCACGCCATCTACGAGTGCATCTGGGACTTCCGCTTCCTGTTCCGCGACCTGGTGGACATCCTGACGCGCAACCGCACGCTGCGCCTGCGCTATGCGCGCATCCTCAAGCGTGCTTCGGACAACGCCACCGAGGTGATGCGCGCGATGGTGCGCAGCGGGCTGATGCGCGCCTCGGCCGACGAAATCCACGCCACCGCCGACAACATCCTGGTCATCGCCACCTTCTGGCTGAACTTCAGTGCGGTGCGCGGCGAGCGCGACGAGCATGAAGCGATCCGCCTGGGCATCCACCAGGTGATGATGCTGCTG
Organism: uncultured Aquimonas sp.; assembly: GCA_964617405.1. GTDB lineage: Bacteria > Pseudomonadota > Gammaproteobacteria > Xanthomonadales > Xanthomonadaceae > Denitratimonas. The sequence continues at coordinate 2,097 of CAZTXX010000159.1, forward strand.
GCCCCGTTCCTGCGCGACGCCGAGCGGCTGCACCTCAACCAGCTCGCCGGGGCCTACCTGGGCAAGCCGCCTGGCTGAGCCACTCGCGGGGCGCAATTTCCCGACGCATAACGAAACAGGCCCCGGAATCCGGGGCCTGTTTCTTGTTCGTGCCGGGAAGGCGGAGACTGCTTACGCGGCCTTCTTCACCGGGCTGCGCACCGCCTTGGTGGCCTTCGACGCGGCCTTGCGCGGGGCCTTCTTGGCGCTGCTGGCCTTGCGTGCCACCGGACGGGCGGTCTTCTTCGCGCCCGGCAGCTTGGCGATCACCGGCGACAGGCGCGATTCGACACCGCCCTTGATCGCATCATAGGCGTCGCTGGCACGAACCAGCAGCGGATCAACACGGGCTTCAACCTTGGCCTTCGCCTGCTCGACACCGGCGCGGGCCTGCGAACGGATGCCTTCGATGCGCGCCATGGTCTGCTTGCGAAAATCCTTGCCTTCCTTGACCAGGGCGTCATACGTCTTGGTCGCCTGCTTGCGCGTCAACGACACCACACCCAGACCAGCCAGCCAGACTTCGCGCGGATCGATATTGCCGGACTTTGCCTGCTTGTTCATTTGCTCATCTCCTTCAATTGACGGCCACGCGGCCGGAAGCGTTCTGCGACGCCTACTTTGCTGAGCGGTCATGGAGCAAACACACTATCGACGCCGTTTCATCGGCATTCGTTCAGCTTCGTTCCGGGCCCTGCCCTGCCATCAGGCTGATCCTCAAATGCGCAGGGCGCAGCATGCTGCGCCCTGCGAGAACCTGATGTCGCCGGCTACGCCGGACAGACTCAGCCGTCCCAGCCGCAATCCTTGCCCTGATTCTGGTTCTCCAGCCAGGCATTGAGCGGGGCGAAGTATTCGAGCACCGCGGAGGCGTCCATTTCCTCGCCGCCGGTCAGCTCCTTCAGGGTCTTCTGCCAAGGCTGGCTGCTGCCCGCTGCGAGCATGGCCCAGAAGCGCTTTCCGGCTTCCGCGTTGCCGGCGAAGTTGCACTGGTACAACGGCCCGGTGTGGCCGGCAGCATCGCACAGCGCCTTGTAGAACTGGAACTGCAGGATGTGCGAGAGGAAATAGCGGGTGTAGGGCGTGTTGCCCGGCACGTGGTACTTGGCGCCCGGATCGAAGAACGCCTCGCCACGCACGTCCGCCGGTGCCACACCCTGATACTTCGCTTTCAGATCCCACCAGGCGGCGTTGTACTGACCAGGTGCGATGGAGCCGTCGAACACGCCCCAGCGCCAACGGTCGATCATCAGTCCGAAGGGCAGGAAGGCGACCTTGGCCAGCGCCATGCGCATCTGCGAGTTGATCACGGCCTGCTCGCTGACCACGGGCGCATCGACCAGACCGATCGAGGCGAGGTATTCGGGTGTCATCGACAGCACGATGGTGTCGCCGATGGCCTCGTGGAAACCATCATGCGCACCGTTCTGGAACAGCGCCGGCTGGTCCTTGTAGGCCATGAAATAGAAGATGTGGCCAAGCTCGTGATAGATCGTGGTCAGCTCCTCCTCGGTGGGCTTGATGCACATCTTGATGCGCACCTCGCCATCCAGGTTCATCGGCCAGGCGCTGGCGTGGCAGACCACGTCGCGGTCGCGCGGCTGCACCAGCTGCGAATCGGTGTAGAACGAATCGGGCAGCGCAGGCATGCCGAGGCCGGTGTAGAAGCCCTCGGCCAGGCGGGTCATCTTCACCGCGATATCGATATCGGCCTGGCGCGCCAGGTTCACCTGCTGCTCGGCGGTGAGCTTGCCAAGGCCGCCGGCAACGGCGACCGCCGCATTCAGGCCATCGTCGCGCTGCTTGCGCAGGGCGCCACTGATGTCGAGGCTGCCCACGCCCTTGTAGGGTTCCAGCAGCGGCCAGAGGTTGCTCCAGTCCTGCTGCCACAGGTTGCCGGTGAGGTGCGCCGGCAGCATGCCGTCCACCTGACCCTTGTCGCCGTATTTCTCCACCAGCTTGCCACGGGCATAGCACTGGAGCTGGGTGTAGAGCGGCTTGACCTGATTCCAGAGCCGGTCGGTCTCGGCCTGGAACTCGGCCGGGCTCATGTCGTAGCCGGCACGCCAGACCTCACCGGTATTGGCGTAACCCATCTCCCGTGCGCCTTCGTTGGTCAGTTCCACGAAACGCTGGTAGTCCGCGCGCATCGGCGGGGAAATGCTGTGCCAGCCCTGCCAGGCTTCGAGCTGCTGGTCGTAGCTGCTGCCGACGGTGTCGGCGAGGATTTCGGAGATCTGGCCGATATCGAGGCAATCCTTCCCGCCGGCGCCATCACGGCACCACTTGCCGGCGCCATAGGTGGCTTCCATGCGGGTGCTGATGCCGGTGAGCTCCTTGAGCCGCGCCGGATCGCGCGGCGCGGGCATCGAGGCATTGGTCTTGAGGATGTGCAGGCTGCGCGCGGTGGCCGGCGACTGCGCGGCCTCGTCATACGTCTTGGCCTGCTCGACAAAGGCGTTGTTCATCGTCAGCCAGCGCTCGTTGGCGGCGGCGGCGACGCGCTGGCTGTCGGAGTTGATATAGGTGCTGGAGAGCCACTGCGCCGAGGTCGCCTCCGGCGTGACCTGCTCCACGGTGGCGTTGACGCGCGCCACGAAGGCGTCGGCGTTTTCCGCCTGCGCAGGCGTGGTGGTGGTGGCTGGGCCGGCATCAGGGGCCGTGGAGCCGCAGGCCGCCAGAGCCAGCAGGCCGATGGCAACGGCCGAGCCGAGCAGGGTACGGATAAGGGTCATGTCGTGTGCCTCGCGGAAGTCTGAGGAGGGATGTCTGCCACCAAGGGGTGACGGGGATTGCTTGCGTTCGATCAGGTCCAGTTGCACACGATCTTGCCGCACTGGCCGGCTTCCATCAGGTCGAAACCCTTCTGGAAGTCGTCGATGTGGATCTGGTGGGTGAGCACCTTCTGCAGCGGGAAGCCGGTCAGCACCATCTGGGTCATCTTGTACCAGGTCTCGTACATCTTGCGGCCGTAGATGCCGTGCAGGGTCAGGCCCTTGAAGATCACCTTGTCCCAGTCGATGCCGGCACCGCGCGGCATGATGCCGAGCATCGCGATCTTGCCGCCGTGGTACATGCAATCGAGCATGTCGCCGAATGCGCGCGGATTGCCGCTCATCTCGAGACCGACGTCGAAGCCTTCGATGTGCAGGTCGCGGGTGACCTCGCGCAGCGACTGCTGGGCCACGTTCACCACGCGCGTGGCGCCCATGTCGGCGGCGAGCTTCAAACGGTAGTCGTTGACATCGGTCACCACCACGTTGCGCGCGCCCACGTGCTTGCAGATGCCCGCGGCGATGA
>CAZTXX010000160.1:0-3773 GCA_964617405.1 uncultured Aquimonas sp.
TCAAGGTGATCTGGGGCAGCTACTGGGATCCGCTTTTCGCGCGCGACAAGGACGGCGTGCTGCGCAAGCTGATGATGGAAACCGTCGATGGCGAGTACCAGAACTACAAGGCCTTCGGCGGCGCCTACACGCGCGAGCATTTCTTCGGCAAATATCCTGAAACCGCCGCGATGGTGGCCAACCTGTCCGACGAGGACATCTGGCGCCTCAACCGCGGCGGCCACGACCCGCACAAGGTCTATGCCGCCTATCACCAGGCGGTGAACACCAAGGGCATGCCCACGGTGATCCTGGCCAAGACGGTGAAGGGCTACGGCATGGGTTCGGCGGGCGAGGCACTCAATCCGACTCACCAGACCAAGAAGATGGACGACAACGCGATCAAGGCCTTCCGTGATCGCTTCAACATCCCGGTCAGCGACAAGCAGATCGACGAAGCCGACCAGATTCCGTTCTACCACCCCGGCGAGGACTCGCCGGAAATCCAGTACCTCAAGGAGCGCCGTGCGGCTCTGGGTGGTTATCTGCCCAAGCGTCGTCGCCGTTCCGACGAAACCCTGGAAGTGCCAGGGCTGGACAAGTTCGATCGCCTGCTCAAGAGCACCGGCGAGCGCGAGATCAGCACCACCATGGCCTTCGTGCAGGCGCTCAACATCCTTTTGCGCGACAAGGCCATCGGCCCGCGCGTGGTGCCCATCGTGGGTGACGAGGCGCGCACCTTCGGCATGGAAGGCCTGTTCCGCCAGATCGGCATCTACGCCTCCAGCGGACAGAAGTACAAGCCGGTGGATGCCGACCAGCTCATGTACTACCGCGAGGACCAGGCCGGGCAGGTGCTGCAGGAAGGCATCACCGAGGCGGGCGCCTTCGCCTCGTGGCTGGCGCTGGCGACCAGCTACAGCACCAACAACCTGCCGATGCTGCCGTTCTTCATCTACTACTCGATGTTCGGTTTCCAGCGTTTCGGCGATCTCGCCTGGCAGGCCGGCGACATGCGTGCGCGCGGCTTCCTGCTGGGCGCCACCGCTGGGCGCACCACACTCAACGGCGAGGGCCTGCAGCATGAGGACGGCCACTCGCACCTGTTCTCCAGCGCCATCCCCAACTGCCGTTCCTACGATCCGACCTTCGGTTACGAAGTGGTGACCCTGGTGCAGCACGGCATGCAGCGCATGCTGGCCGAGCAGGTGGACGAGTACTACTACATCACCCTGATGAACGAGAACTACCCGCACCCGGAAATGCCGGAAGGCTCGGCCGAGGGGATCATCAAGGGCATGTATCTGCTGCGGGAATCGGGAATCGGGAACGGGGAATCGGGGAAGGGCAAGAGCAAGAGCAAGGCATCGAGTGCGCCGTGCGTGCAGTTGATGGGTTCGGGCACGATCCTGCGTGAGGTGATGGCCGCGGCAGAATTGCTGGACAAGGAATTCGGCGTCAAGGCCGATATCTGGAGCTGCACCAGTTTCACCGAACTGGGCCGCGACGGCTTCGACGCCGAGCGCTGGAACCGCCTGAATCCGGAAGCCAAGGCGCCGCGCGTGCCCCATGTCACGAAGCTGCTGGAAGGCCGCGCCGGCCCGGCGATCGCCGCCACCGACTACGTGCGCGCCTTCGCCGAGCAGATCCGCGCCTTCGTGCCGCAGCACTACACCGTGCTGGGTACCGATGGCTTCGGCCGCTCCGACACCCGCGCCAACCTGCGTCGTTTCTTCGAGGTGGACCGCTACCACATCGCCCACGCCGCCATCGCCGCGCTGGCGAAGGAAGGCACCATGAACGCCAAGGACGTGGCGCGCGCGATCAAGGTGTTCGGCATCGACGCGGCGCGGGAAAACCCGCTGCACGTGTGATCGGGGCGGGCTGGCCGCTTCATGGCGCCGAGACGCCTGAAGCGGTTGCCCGGACTGCGCGCCGGGCCGTCGATGATGACGCCCGTCGCGTTTTCCCCGTCCACCTGGGCCGCACATCCCTCCATCGCCTTCGCGACATTGGGACTAAGATGCCGTGTTGCCTCGTGGCGGCGTGATCGCTGTTGCAGCGCGCGCCGAAACCCTCTCCAGGAGAAAAATCCATGAAATCCAGTCTTTCCATTGTTGTGATCACCGCCACCGCCGCCCTGCTGCTGGGCGCCTGTTCCGACAAGACGCCACCGGCACCCGAGGCGGCGCCGGCTGCCGCACCGACCGAGGTGGTGGACGATGCGGTGACCGCGACCAGCTTTGAATCGGATGCCGGATCGGCGATGGCCAAGGCCGGCATGCGTGGTGCGGAAGGTCATGAGGTGCAGGGCGTGCTGCGGCTCTCGTCCACGGTGGAAGGCGTGCATATCGAAGGTCGCCTCACGGGTCTGGCACCGGGCGGCACGCACGGCTTCCACGTGCACGAGAACGGTGATTGCAGCGCCGCCGATTTTTCCAGCGCCGGGCCGCACTTCAACCCCGACGACCACGTGCACGGGCACCCGGGTGCCGACGGCAGCCATGCAGGCGACATGCCCAACGTGGTGGCCGATGCCGACGGTGCCATCGCGGTGGATCTGGTTGCGCCCGGGCTGACATTGCGCGATGGCGGCAGCCACGACATCGCCGGTCGCGCCCTGGTGCTGCACGCGCAGGCCGACGATTACGCCTCGCAGCCGGCGGGCGACTCGGGTGCGCGCATCGCCTGCGGCGTGATCGAGTGAGGCGGAAACTTGTTGGAAAACCGCCCATCCGGTGCGGATACCGGCGCATGCCCTGATGCCGGCGGCGGGTTTGCCCGGGTTTCGATGATGTCCGGTCAATGAATCTGCCTGCGCCGCTCGCGGAGCTTTCCGCGCGCCAGTTCGAGCGCCTGCGCGCGGTGGCGCCGCAGGCCTTGGCCGCGATTGATGCCGAGCCGGAACGGATGGCGCGATTGCGGCGTCTGCTGATCGCCAGCGACTACGCGCTCGACCGGCTTTGCGCGCGGCCCGACCTGCTCGATACGCTCGATGCGCCGGCCCCACCCCTGCGCCTTGATGCCGAAGAACCCGCCGTTTGGCCGGCGCGGTTGCGGCAGTATCGCCACGCCGAAAGCGTGCGCCTGATCCATCGCGACGTGAACGGCATCGACACGCTGGATGCCACTCTGGCCCGGACCTCGCGGTTGGCGGAAGACGGCCTGAAGGCCGCGCTCGCGGTGGTGGAAGCGGCGATGCGTGAGCGCCATGGCGTGCCGCGCAACGACGCGGGCCATGAGCAGCGCCTGGTGGTGTTCGCGCTGGGCAAGCTCGGCGGTGGCGAGCTGAATTTTTCTTCCGACATCGACCTGGTGTTCGCCTTCCCCGAGTCCGGGCAAAGCGATGGCGCGCGCCCGCTGGACAATGGCGACTGGTTCCAGCGCGCCGGCCAGCAACTCATCCAGCTGCTTTCCGAGGTCACCGCCGATGGCATGGCTTGGCGCGTGGACATGCGCCTGCGCCCCTTCGGGCAGGTCGGGCGGCTGGTGCAATCGTTTGCCGCGATGGAAAACTACTTCCAGCGCGAAGGGCGCGATTGGGAGCGCTACGCCTGGGTCAAGGCCCGCCCGGTGGCGGGTGACCTGGTGCAGGGCGCGCGTTTCCTCGACGGCTTGCGGCCCTTCATCTATCGCCGTTACCTCGACTTCGGTGCGTTCGAGGGCCTGCGCGAGATGAAGGGCATGATCGAGGCCGAAGTGCAGCGCCGCGACCTCGAAGACCACCTCAAGCTGGGCCGTGGCGGCATCCGCGAAATCGAATTCATCGTGCAGTTGCACCAGCTCATCCGTGG
>CAZTXX010000160.1:3873-5403 GCA_964617405.1 uncultured Aquimonas sp.
CGACCGTATTGGAGCGGCATCGCACGCGCGTGAGCGAGGAGTTCTCGCGGGTGTTCCGCGCGCGCCAGGCACCGCTGCAACAGGAAGTTTCCGACCAGGTCGCGCAGCTTGCCGCGGTGTGGCGCGAGCCGGAGTCGGATACCGCCGTGGCGTGCCTGGCGGACGCGGGATTCGCCGAACCCGATGCATTGGCGCGACGGCTGGTGGACTTTCGCAACCTGTCCGCGCTGGCGGCCATGTCGGCACGTGCGCATGGCCGGCTGGATCGGCTGATGCCGAATCTGCTTGCCGCCGCCGCGCACAGCAGTGCGCCCGATGCGGCGGCCTCGCGTGCACTGGAATTGGCGCAAGCGGTATTGCGCCGTTCCAGCTACCTCGCCCTGCTCGATGAACAACCCGCGGCACTGGCGCGCGTGGTGGATGTGATGGCCTCCAGCCAGTGGATGGCCGAGCGCCTGGCCGCCCATCCGCTGCTGCTCGACGAATTGCTGGATGCGCGCGCCGACGCCGCGCCGCCCAGCCGCGCCGAAGTGGAGGAGGCGATGCGCCGCATGGCGCCCTTGCGCGAAGCCGGCGATATCGAAACGGGCCTGATCGCGCTCAACGAGTTTCGCCAGAGCTACGCCTTCCGCGTGGCGCGGGCACGCCTGGTGGATCGGCAGGATGCCCCCTCCAGTGCGCGCCAACTCGCCTTCATCGCGGAAACGGTACTGGGTGCGGTGTTGCCGATGGCGATCGCCGATCTGGCGCGCCAGCACGGCCACCTGCCGGGCGCCGGATTGGCGGTGGTCGCCTATGGCAGCTTCGGTGGCAAGGAGTTGGGATTCGGTTCGGATCTCGACCTGGTATTCCTGCACGAAAGCGTGCCGGAGGGCACCGAAACCGACGGCCCGCGTCCGCTCGATGCGGCGCGTTACCACGCCCGGCTGGTGCAGAAGGTGATCACCCTGCTGGGCCTGCAGACGCCTGCGGGGCGGCTCTACGACGCCGACTTGCGCCTGCGCCCGGATGGCGCGCGCGGTTTGCTGGTGTCGAGCGTGGATAGCTATGCCGCCTACCAGCGCGAGCGCGCCTGGGTCTGGGAGCAACAGGCGCTGGTGCGGGCCCGCGCGGTGGTCGGGGATGCGGCGGTGCTGGAAGCCTTCGGGCAGGTGCGCCAACAGGTGTTGTGCGCGCCGCGTGCGGCCGACGAGGTGCGGCGTGAGGTCCTTGCGATGCGTCAACGCATGCGCGCCGAACTGGACCGCTCGCGCGAAGGCCGGTTCGACCTCAAGCATGGTGAAGGCGGGCTGGTGGATCTGGAGTTCCTGGTGCAGGCCGGCGTGCTGATCGCCGCGCAAGCCGCACCGCAGGTGATCGGCAGCACCCGTACCCCGGACCTGGTTGCCGCACTGGTAGAGGCGGGTTTCTTCGATCCGCAGACCGGCAGCGCCCTGTGCGAGGCGCACGAACGCTTGCTGGGTCGAGCCCTGGCCTGCACCCTGGACCAGCGTCCCCGCCTGGTGCCGCTGGATGACGATCTTGAAGCGG
>CAZTXX010000161.1:0-5396 GCA_964617405.1 uncultured Aquimonas sp.
CCTTGCCACCGTGGAGAAGAACCGCGACCGCATCGAGGTAACCGCTGCACCACGCCCCAACTGATGCCCACTCGCGTTGCAAGAAGCCCCGCGACGGTGACGCTGCGGGGCTTCTTGTCAGACGCGGGTCAGGGCAGGAACACGAGGGTTCGCGCAATCGCCCGACAGGGCGACGCCCGGGAGCCGCATGAGGGCTATGCGGTATTGACGCGCCATCGCCACCACCATATGTTGTGTCGGTCGGTGCCCCGATCCACCACATGTCGGGTCGGGCTTAATAGGGAATCCGGTGCAAAACCGGAACTGCCCCGCAGCGGTGAGCGGAAACGAACGGTTTCAACAGCACTGGGCCACTGTGCCCGGGAAGCGAAGCCAAGTAGGTGGGCCAAGGCCCGCGTCCGCAAGTCCGAAGACCTGCCGGCACGTCGGGCTGCAGCCCGGTCTCAGGTGGTGAGACACCGGAGGGCGACACTGCACGAACTGCCCGGCGCAGGTGACCGTTTCCGCGGGGAAGCGTGTTGCAAGGTTCCGACTTCGGTCGCGGGCCGCAGCACGCATCCGCGAAAGCACGAGCCGACGCCCTGCGCGAGGGAGCAGGAACGCTCACCGTGTGCGGTCCGCCTGGGCCGCCGAGGATGCCCGCATGCAACCGATGGATCTGACCGACTCCCCCAACGATGACGCCTCGCTCAGCGAGCTGTCCGCCGCACCGCCCTCGCCAACCGGAGAAAACACGCGTCGTCCGTTCTCGCGCACCATCGTCAAGCGCGACGGGCGCACCGAGCCGTACATCCCGCGCAAGCTCAACGGCTGGGGCAAGTGGGCGGCCTCCGAGTTCGGCGACAAGGTGGACTGGAGCAGCATCGTCATCAACGTGATGAGCGCGATGCCGGAGAGCGTGACCACGGCCGAGCTGCAGGAAAAGCTGATCCAGAACTGCCTCGACAAGGGCACCTGGTCGTACTACCTGATGGCGGGCCGGCTCTATGCCCCGCACCTGCACAAGACCATCCACGGCGCGGCAATCCCGACCATTGCCGAGTTGCACGCGCGCATGGTGGCCGACGGAGTGATGGTGACGCTGGACTACAGCGCCGAGGATTACGCCGCGCTGGAAACCATCATCGACCACGCGCGCGATTACGCCACCCCGCATTTCGCCCTGCACTACATCCGCCGCAAGTACAGCCTGCAGAACCGCGCCACCGGGCAGGAGTACGAGACCCAGCAGTTCGTCTACATGCGCATGGCGATGGCCCTGGCCGAGCAGACGCCGCGTGCCGAGCGCATCGACCTGGTGCGGCGCTTCTATACCGCGTTTTCCGAAAAGCGGATTTCCGCGCCCACGCCCAACTACGTCAACCTCGGCACGCGCCTGCGCGGCTTTGCCTCTTGCTGCCTGTACGTTTCCGGCGACAGCGAGGCCTCGCTGGCGGTGGGCGACCATATCGCCTATCGCATGACGGCGTCCTCGGCCGGCATCGGCAGTCACCTCATCACCCGCAGCAAGGGCGATCCGGTACGCGGCGGGCTGATCGAACACATGGGCAAACTGCCCTACTACGCGGCTTTGGGCAAGGCCGTGCATGCCAACATGCAGGCCGGTCGCGGCGGTGCCTGCACGACGTACTACTCGGGCTTCGATCCGGAGGCCGAGGTCATCGCGCACCTGCGCAACCCGCGCAGCACCGAAGACCGCAAGAATCGCGACCTGCACTACGCCCTGGTCACCAACCGCCTGTTTGCCGAAAAGGCCGCGAAGAACGAGTCGGCGTTTTCCTTCAACGTGTTCACCGCGCCGCAGCTCACCCGGCTTTTCTTCAGCGCCGACGGGGAAGGCTTCCGGCGCGAGTACGAACGACTGGAAGCCGATCCGGACTTCGTCAAGGAAACCTTCTCGCCGCGCGAACTGCTGCTCACCTCGCTCAACGAGGCGCTGGAAACCGGCGTGGCGTACCTGGCCAACATCGAGGAAATGAACCGCCACACGCCGTTCAAGGAGCCGATCCATTCGTCCAACCTGTGCCTGGAAATCTGCGAGCCGAATCGGCCCTACGAGGACATGCGAGATCTGTATTCCGACCAGGAAGTGGGCTGGATCGACGTCGAGCTGCTGGGTGCCGGGCGCCGCCGGATGAACTTCAACGCGGCGCTGACCCGCGATGGCCGGCGCATCTTTGCCGGCGAACTGGAAGCCGGCAACCAGGTGACCGACGAGCACGGCGAAACCTTCGTCGTCACCCGCATTATCGAAACCCACGCCGAGCCGGAAGTGGCGCTGTGTTCGCTCGGCGCAATCGCCTGCGACAACATTCCCGAGGACGACGATGCGGCCTACGAGGAGGCGATGTACCTCAGCCTCAAGATGATCGACTACTGCATCGAGCACAGCCACTACGCCCTGCCGCACGTGGGCGTGACGGCGAAGGCGCGCATGAACGCCGGCATCGGGCTGATGGGCGTGGCCACGGTGATGGCGCGCAAGAACCTGCGCTTCGACACCCAGGAAGGCCGCGAGGAGCTGCATCGCATCGCCGAGCGGCACATGTATTTCGCCATCAAGGCCTCGTTGCGCCTGGCGCGCGAGCGCGGCACGGCGCGCTGGATCCACAAGACCCGCTGGCCCGACGGCTGGCTGCCGATCGACAGCTACAACAGGAACGTCGATGCACTGGGCGACTTCCACTATCGCTACGACTGGGAAACGCTGCGGCGCGAGATCGTCGCCACCGGCGGCATCGGTCATTCCTGCCTGGTGGCCTACATGCCGGGTGAGTCATCCTCCAAGGCGCTGGGTCAGCCCAACTCGATCTATCCGGTGCGCGATGCGACGCTCGGCAAGACCGATGGCAACGTCACCATCCGCTGGGCCGCGCCGGACAGCGACGATACGGCCTGCAGCTACCAGTCGGCCTGGGACATCGACGAGATCGACATGCTCAAGGCCTATGCGGTGTTCCAGAAGTTCACCGACCAGGGCATTTCCGCCGACCTGTGGCGGCGTATCCAGGGCGATGAAAAAGTGGGCAGCAAGGAGCTGCTGGCACAGTACTTCGCGATGTTCCGCTACGGCATCAAGACCCGCTACTACTACAACTCCAACGTCGCCTCCGGCCTGTCGGTGAACGACAGCAGCCGCATGAGCGACGCCGACGGCGCGGGCACTTGCGAAGGCTGCACGCTGTGAACCCGTCCACTCCGAACCACGTGAACCCGACCATGAACCCCACCCTGCCCGGCAAGATCTTCAATACTGAAAAAACCGACTACGAAGCCCCCGAGATCATCCTGGGCTCCGATCCGGGCCTGTTCGACACCATCAACAAGCACTTTCCGGCGTTGTGGAAGCTCTACAAGACCCTCAAGAGCCAGGACTGGGACGAGAACGAGTTCGACTACGCGCCCTGCAACGTGCAGTTCAAGACCTGCGACAAGGCCACCTACGACATGATGGTCAAGACGCTGGCCTGGCAGTGGGAAGCCGACAGCGTGGCGGCGCGTTCCATCGCCGGGGTGCTGGCGCCGGTATGCACCAGCTCGGAGGCCTGGGCCGGCTGGGTCGAGATCACCCGCAACGAGATCGTGCACGCGGCCACCTATTCGGAAATCGTGCGCAACAGCTTCGACAACCCCGACGACATCCTCGAGGAAATCCTCTCGGTGCAGGAGGCCATGGCGCGCCTGAAGACGGTGGGCAAGGCTTTCGACGACGCGCTGGCGGTGAGCCTCGACTACGCCCGCGGCGCACGCGGCAACGACCAGGCGACCTATGACGCGATCTATCTCTTCATCGTCACCCTGCTGTGCATGGAGCGCATCCAGTTCATGGCATCGTTCGCGGTGACCTTCGGCATCTGCGAATCGACCGGCTTGTTCCAGCCCATCGGCAAGGCGATCCAGAAGATCGCCCAGGACGAGTTCGAAGTGCACGTGCAGTACGGCAAGGAAGTGCTCAAATCGCTCTACAAGACCGCGCGCGGCCGCGCTGCCTTTGCCAACTGTCGAAGCCGGATCATCGCCATCGTCAATGAGGTGGTGGAGAGCGAAGTGGCCTGGACCGACTACGCGTTTTCCGAGGGCCGCGAGCTGACCGGCGTCACCTGCCAGATGATGAAGGACTGGGTGTACTTCAGCGCCACCGACGTGATCACCTTCTTCGGCCTGGAAGAGGCGGCGCGCTTCCCGCTCATCACCCGCAACCCCCTCACCTACATGGAGAACTGGCTCGACATGAGCAAGATCCAGGCCTCCAACCAGGAGGAGGACACCGCCCAGTACAAGGTCGGCGTGATGAAGCGTGACGATGAAGACCAGGTGTTCGCCGTCGATTTCTGACCCTCCCGGCACCCGCCGACCTATCCATGCCCCAGCACAGGAGTACCCCGTGACCATCACCGTCTATTCCAAACCCGATTGCCCGCAATGCGAGTCCACCTGCCGTGACATGGAAATCCTCGGCATCGAATACGTGGCGGTGGACCTGATGCAGGACCGCGACGCCCTGCAACGCCTGATCGGCCTCGGCTTCCGAAGCGCACCGATCGTGGAAACCGAACGCGGCACCTGGAGCGGTTACGACCGCGAGCGGATCAAGGCCTTGCTGGCCTGAGACCCGCCGCGCACACGCGCAGGGCGTTCGAGTGGCGAAGCCGTGGGCCTGCGAGCGTCGGATGACGTGCACGTGGGTTGATTGGGGCGAGGGGGCGTATGTGTCAGAGTCGGTATTCGTCTTGGGGGATTCGGCTTTTCGCGCTTTGATTTGTGCGTGATCGCAGGGGTTCCGACCGTCCAGTGCCGCGGCTGACACTTACCGACGCGGCTTCTTGAGTTTCTTCATTCAACGCTGCCGCGAGGGTTTCGACCGCCTCGGCGGCGGCCGAGTCACTTCTCTTTGCTTCGCCAAAGAGAAGTAACCAAGAGAAAGGCGACCCCGGCATCGCGCGTCGCCTGCATTGCAGGCGCCGTTCCCTGCGTTGCTCGGCAGCCGTCGGCCGGCGCGAACTCGCACATCCATGTGCTCGAACAGTCGCGCCTTTCCCCGCCGGCTACCTGCGCTACTCGGCGCGATACATGGGGACCCGGTAAATCAAGAGCAAAAGCCGACCGGCAGTGAGACTGGAGTGCTGCTTTTTGTAGGAGCGAGCTTGCTCGCGATCAGGCGTTCGGACAACGCCGCAGCACCTGCCGTTTGCGCATAGTCCATCGCGGCCAAGGCCACTCATACATGGGACTTCACCGCACGCCTCACGCTTTTGACTTGTGCCCCCCATTGTGGCCCGGTGAGGTGGGGACGGATCAGCCCGCACGGGCGCACGGGCGCACGGGCGCACGGGCGCAGGGGCGCAGGGGCGCAGGGGCGCAGGGCAGGATGCCCGGAGTAAAGAAAGGTAACTCGA
>CAZTXX010000162.1:0-5308 GCA_964617405.1 uncultured Aquimonas sp.
TGGGGCGAGGCCAGGCCCTGTTAGACTCGCCGGATGAAACCGCCCGGTATCCGAGATACGCCCACAGGGATTTCTCGACCGATACCGAGGGCCAATACGAGGGATTCGACATGACCTGGGTGTTCGTCAACGATGGGCTTTATCCGGAGGCCCAGGCGGTGCTGGGAACGGGCGATCTGGCGCTGCAACGCGGCTATGCGGCGTTTGATTACTTCAAGACGCGCAACAACCGACCCCTGTTCCTGGACGATTACCTGGATCGCTTCTTCCGTTCCGCCCAGGCGCTTTCCATCACCCTGCCGCTGAATCGCGCGCAGATCATCCAGGCCATCGGCGAGGTGATGGAGAGGAACGCCATCCCCGAAAGCGGGCTGCGGATGATCGCCACCGGCGGTTACGCCCCGGACAGCTACACACCCGGAACGGGCAACTTCATCATCCAGCAACACGCACTGCAGATGCCTACCCAGGCGCAGTTCCAGGACGGCTTGAAGATCGCCACGCATGATTACGTGCGCGATCTGCCGCAGGTGAAATCGATCAACTACCTCATGGGCATCTGGTTGCGCCAGCAGCTCAAGGACAAAGGGCTGGATGACGTGCTGTACTGCTGCAACGGTGTCGTCTCCGAATTTCCCAGGGCCAACGTCTTCATCGTCACCAGGGAGGGTGAACTGGCCACGCCGAGTCGAAACGTCCTCATGGGCATCACGCGCATGAAGCTGCTGCAGCTGGCACCCGCCTTTCTGCCCGTGCGTGAGCGCGATGTCACCGTGCAGGAGGTGGAGGAAGCCGCTGAAGTGTTCATGACCAGCACCACCAAGCGCACCTTGCCCGTGGTGGAAGTGAACGGACGCATCATCGGCAACGGCAAGGCCGGGCCGGTGGCAACCCTGCTGAAGCAGGCGCTCCTCGCCCACGAAGCGGAGCTTGTCGATCAATGAAGCGCTGCACGTTCGTGCTGCTGACTCTTGCTGCCGCCCTGGCGGTTTCATCGGCGGGTGCCGAGTCAACGCGTCCGCGAGCACGCGAGGCCGGGATCGTCATCGGTACGTTGTCGCCCGGTCCGCACAACGCCATTACCGACGTCGACGGCGTCGGCGTGGGTCACGCCACGCTCGCCCAGGGCACGCGCCTGAACACCGGCGTCACCGCCATCGTGCCGCACGCCGGCAACCTCTACCGACAGCGCGTACCGGCGGCCATCGAGGTGGGCAACGGCTACGGCAAGCTGGCGGGCATCACCCAGGTGCGCGAGCTCGGGGAGATCGAAACCCCGATTCTGCTGACCGGCACGCTCAGTACCTGGAAGGTGGCCGATGCCACGGTGGACTGGCTGCTGCGTCAGCCGGGCATGGAAAACGTGCGGTCCATCAACCCGGTGGTCGGCGAAACCAACGATGGCTACCTCAGTGATATTCGGGCGCGCCCGCTGACTCAGGCACTGGTCGAGCAGGCTCTGACGCAGCTTTCCTACACCGATGTTGCCGAAGGCACGGTCGGTGCCGGGGCCGGGACCGTGGCCTTCGGCTGGAAGGGCGGTATCGGCACCAGTTCCCGCCGGCTGGCCGAGGGCCAGGGCGGCTATACCGTCGGGGTGCTGGTGCAGAGCAATTTCGGCGGCGAACTGACGGTCGCCGGCGTGCCGATGGGCACGATATTGCCCGATCCAGCGGAAGCCGCACGCAGCCTCACGCCACCGCCGAGTACCGGTGATGGCAGCATCATGATGGTGGTGGCCACCGATGCGCCGCTGGATGCCGCGCAGTTGCAGCGACTGGCGCGGCGCGCCCTGATCGGGCTGGCGCGTACCGGCTCGGTGATGTCCAACGGCTCCGGTGATTACGTCATCGCGTTTTCCACCGCGAAGGAGAACCTGCGCGATCCGGGCCAGGACGTGCAACCGGCGCGCAGTATGGCGGGAGAAGCCATGTCGCCGCTGTTCCAGGCCACCGCCGAGGCGACCGAGGAAGCCATCCTCAATTCCCTGTTCCGCGCCACCACCGTGCGCGGCCATCGTGGCAATGCCCTCGCCCTGCCATTGGAACCGGTGCTGGATGCCCTGCGCAGTGCGGGCGTGGTGAAAGCCGGCCACGCACCGCATGATGCTGGCCAAATCCGGCCAAGCAGGTGATCAGGCAGCCCCAAGCGCGGCTAATCCCCACGTCAGCTGGGGCCTGCGCCTGGGACGTGAAACCACGGTAACGCACACGCGACTGTGGCACTGGGGCGACAACCCTGGCTTCAAGGCGCTGCTCATACGGGATGCGAACGCCGGCGAGAGCCTGGTCCTGTACACCAACAGCGAGAGTGGCTTATCCACCCATGTGCAACTGCTGAAGCGGTTTTTCGGCGAAGGCGACTATCCGGCCGAAACCCGCGTCGACACGCCCGCTGTCATCCTTCGCGCCGAAGGAGCCCAATGAGGCGGCGAAGCCCGGAATCGCATGCAACTGGGGGATACTGAGGGTCGAAACCCGCCCGACTCTTCCATGCCCGACAACGACCCACATCTGCCTGCAACACCCCGCTATCGCGCGCTGATGCGTGGTGTGCTCGGGGCGCACGCGCTGAACGGTGCGGCGGCGGTGATTGGCCTGTTCCTGGTCGCCCTGGTGGCCTCGCGCCTTTGGGGCACGGAGCCGGCCATCGGCGCCGGGGTAGGCGCCGTCATCGCCCTGCTGCCGCACGAGGTTCGCGCCCGTCGCGGCACCTTCGCCCACCTGGTCATCGCGCCGCTCGTAGGCATTCCGCTGTACCTGATGGTTCAACTGCTGCGGCCCGAACCGCTCGCGCTTGGCTTGTTCCTGGTTCCGGGCACCTTTCTGGCCTTCCTCTCCACGGCCTGGGGTCGGCGGGGAATGCCGGTCTCCGCAGCGGTGATGTTCGCCATGCTGATGGCTTTGGCGCCGGCACCCGCGATTGATCCCGCCGAAGCGTTGCAGCGAACCGCATGGTGCGCCTTCGGCGCCGGTCTGTACGTGTTGTACGGGACCATGAGCAACGCGTTGTTGAACGGGCGCTTCCGCAGCCAGACAACCGCCGACCTGTTGCTGGCAACGGCCGCGCTGTTGCGCACCCACGCGCGCCGCGTCGAACTGGCGGTGCAACCCGCAGCCACGCCAACCGATGGGGTCGCGGAAGGTGAAATCCTGCGACGGCACGCGGCCCTCACCGACCAGCTGCAGGCCGCACGGGATCTGATCCTGGAAACACCCGATCGCCCAAGCAGGCAACGTCTGGCAGGAATGCTGGTGATCGCGCTTGAGATGCGCGACCGGATGATCGCCAGTGAGTTGGACAGCGCGCGTCTGGGCCTGTGCAGTCGGCCCACGCTCGGACGCTTTGCCGCCATGTGGCACCGCATGGCCGAAGATGTCGAGCGTGTGGCCGATTCATTGTTGTCCGGAAAGCAGCCCCCGCCCGCCTGGGACCATGAACCCGAACTGGAGGCCACGCGTCGGCAGGGACATCAGCAGGAGTTCGGGGCAAATTGCGACCCCACAATCGAGCAGGCCCTGATTCACAGCATCAGCGTGCGTCTGGGTGACCTGAATTCCGCGGTGCGGCGGCTGGCCGAACTTGCGCGCGGAGAGGCCGAGCCCGACCTGGCGGCGGTGCGCAGTGGCTGGCGGCTGTTTGTCAGCCCCGCCTACTGGCCACGGCCGTCGCTGCGCCGTCTGCATTGGCGCCAACCGGCGCTGCGCCACGCGCTGCGCGCCGGGCTGGCGGTCGGCACGGGCTTCCTGCTGGCCCAATGGGTGCCGTGGGTTTCACGCGACTACTGGATCCTGCTGACCATCGCCGTGGTGCTGCGCGGCAGCCTCGCGCAGACCCTGGTTCGGCGCAACGACCGCGTGCTCGGCACGCTGGCGGGCAGCCTTCTTGCGCTGGGCGTCTTGATGCTGCGCCCACCGGTCGTCTGGCTACTGGTGATCGCAGGCGTGGCCCAGGGCGTCGCGCACGCCTTTGCCGCACGCCGCTATCTGGTGACGGCCGTGGCGGCCTCCGTACTCGGCCTGATTCTGGCCAGCCTGCTGCGGGCCGGAGGCAGCCCCACGCTCGATGTGCTGGCGCGTATTCTCGATACCCTGCTGGGCGCGGGCATCGCCTGGGGGTTTTCCTATGTGCTGCCGGCCTGGGAGCGTGGCCAGCTTGCGACGCTGGTTGGGCGCGTATGTGGCGCGATCCGCGAGCACGCGCGTCATTCATTGGCACTGGCCGCACACGCCGATATCACCGGCCAACCCGAACTGGCCTGGCGACTCGCGCGACGCGAGGCGTATGACGCCTTTTCTGCCCTGGTGCAGGCAACTGATCGGGCTCTGGTCGAACCGCGCGCGGTGCGACCACCGATCGCCGCGCTCGAGCAGCTCCAAGGACACGGTTACCAGCTTCTCGGGCAGTTGAGTGCCGTCCAGTCGATTCTGCTGTTGCGACGCGAACGGCTCCGCCTCGACGAGCTGGCTCCGGCCATCGCGCAGACCGCCGCCGAACTCGATATGCGACTGGATCTTGCGAGCCCGTGCGCACTGGCGGAGCGCAGCCTGCCCGAGGACGCCGGGCGCAACCCGGGGCTGCGCGCGTTGCCCGAAGACCTTCCCGACCCACGCCTGCCCGACAGCGGCCCGTGGCTGCTGCATCGCCTGCATCTGGCCGATGCCCTCGCCGCCCGGGTACGAGCCGACGCCGAGCGTGTACTGGCGGCGGTGACGCCCCGCCATGACCCGGCAGACCAGACCACGACAAGCGAGGCCCGGCCCGGGTGAACCGCGTCGTATCCGTCAGAACGCGTTGATGCCGGTCAACTCGCGGCCGATCACCAGTTGGTGCACGGCCTCGGTGCCCTCGTAGGTGATGACAGATTCCAGGTTCAGCGCGTGGCGGATCGGGCTGTGTTCGGTGGTGATGCCGGCGCCGCCCAGGATGTCGCGCGCGTCGCGGGCGATGTCGATGGCCATGCGCACGTTGTTCCACTTGGCCAGCGAGACCTGCTGCGGCGCCATCGTGCCCTTGTCCTTGAGCCGGCCCAGCTGCAGGCTCAGAAGCTGCGCCGTGGTGATGCGCCGGGCCATGTCCGCCAGGCGGATCTGCACCGACTGCGTGGCCGCGATCGGGCGACCGAAGAGGATGCGTTCCTTGGCATAGTCGGTGGTCTCGGTCAGGCAGGCGATGGCCGCGCCGATCGGGCCCCAGGTGATGCCGTAGCGCGCCTGGGTCAGGCAGCCCAGCGGACCCTTCAGGCCCTTCACGTTGGGCAGGCGGTTGGCGTCGGGAATGCGCACGTTGTCGAAGTACAGCGCCGAGG
>CAZTXX010000163.1:0-5266 GCA_964617405.1 uncultured Aquimonas sp.
GCTCACGCCGTCTCAGATCCTGCGACAGCCGGCTGAGGTTCGACGCTAATCAGGAACCGAAATGCATACAACATGCCGCACCGCGGGCGGCGGACTGCTGCAGGTGCGGCCAGTCCAGCAGGGACTCAAACCCCGAGATTTTGATCCTTCACAGCAAAAGCCAAGTCACTGGATTCCCGCCAAAAACATGCGGGAATGACGAGCCAGGACCTCTGTCGCCAGCGCCTGGGTGTGACGGAGTGGATCGTTGTGGAACGTCGCAGTCGGTGAGCACGTCGCGGCACCGTGGCTGAAATGCGGGCGTGACTCTCTGACGACGACGTGATTTCCGTGCCCGTCCATCGCCTCAGACAGCAGCATGGGAGAACTTTGCGGTTGTCGGGGTTTGGCGCTTGTGGCAACCTCTCGGAAGGAACTTGTGGAGATCGTCCCATGATCGATCCGGACGGTTACAGGCCCAATGTGGGCATCATTCTCATGCACGCCGATGGACGGGTGTTCTGGGCCAGGCGGGTGCGACGTGACGGCTGGCAGTTTCCCCAGGGCGGCATGCGATCCGACGAAACGCCGGTCGAGGCGATGTACCGCGAACTCGAAGAAGAAACCGGGTTGCGTGCGGAGCACGTCGAAGTCCTCGCCAGCACTCCGGGCTGGCTGCGTTACCGCTTGCCCCGACGGTTTGTAAGAACAACCCAGCGGCCGGTGTGCATCGGGCAAAAGCAGGTCTGGTTCCTGCTGCGGCTGCTGGCTGATGAGCGGAATGTCCGCCTTGATTTGAACGAAAAGCCCGAGTTCGACCGCTGGCAATGGGTCGATTTCTGGTACCCGTTCCAGCATGTCGTCGATTTCAAACGCGAGGTCTACCGGCGTGCCCTCAACCACGTGGCACCCAAGGCACAGGCGGTGGCCGCGAACGCGCCAATCCTGGGACATGCTCCAGGGGGCGACGGGTGTGGGCACGGAAAGACCGAGGGTGCGCGGCATCAGCGCCAGGAAGCGGCGCGGCGCGCCTGAGTGCGCGCCGGCGGCGGGTTGCGTCGTTCCTGCGCTCAAGGGTCTCAGCGATTGGTGAGCTGGATTTCGATGCGTCGGTTGATAGCGTAGGCGGCTTCGTTTTCCGCCGGATCAAGCGGGCGGAATTCCCCGAAGCCGTTGGCGGACAGGCGGTTGGCGGGAACCCCCTGTGTCACCAGGTATTTCACGATGGCGATGGCGCGGGCGCTGGAAAGCTCCCAGTTCGAGGGGAACCGCCCCGTGGCGATCGGGCGCTTGTCGGTGTGCCCATCGATGCGCAACACCCAATCGATGTCGCTTGGTATTTCGCTCGCCACCTGCCTGAGCGTGGCGGCCAACGCGTCGAGTTGACGGGTTGCCACGAGTGTCAGTTCATCCGTGCCGGAAGCGAACAGCAGTTCGCTCGGCACAACGAAGCGGTCTCCCACGATCTGGATGTCTGAGCGCTCACCCAGCACATCGCGCAACTTGCCGAAAAAGTCGGAACGGTAACGTTGCAGCTCGTTGACGCGCTGCGCGAGCGCGAGGTTGAGCTCCTTGCCCAATTCCTCGAGTCGAAGATCCTTGGCCTTGCCCTGTGCGCGAGCCAGATCCAGCGAAGCGGTGAGCTCTTCGAGTTGCTCGCGCAGCGCGGCCATCTGGCGGTTGAGAAGCTCGACTTGCGCCGTGGATCTGGCTGAAAGCTCCGTCTGAACCGTGAGCTTTTCGCGCTCGTCCTCCAGCTCGGCCAGGCGCGAGGCGATCTCCGACTCCAGTTGCCGCCTGAGTTCCGCCAACGCCTCGATGTCGACAGCAAGGCGGGCGATCCGGGCTTCGTCTTCCTCACCTTGTGCTTGCGCCGAAGTCAATGCCAGCCGCGTCGTGTCGAGTGACAGGCGCAGCGTGTCGCGCTCTTCCGAGGTGGCCGTCAGCGAGGCGGACAGCTCCTCGATGCGGGTGAGTGCGGCGACTCTCGCGCTTTTTTCCATCGACAGGGTGTTTGCCAGCTCGGCCAGCTCGGCGTTGAGCTGGGCCAGGGCCTTGTCGCGCCCGGAAAGCGCATCCGACAGCACGAATTGGCCGATGGTGAAGATCAGCAACATGAAAACCAGAACCATCAGCAAGGAGCTGAGAGCGTCGACGAATCCGGGCCAGAAGTCGATGCCGCGGCGGCGGCGTGCGAGCGTTGCCATCGGTCAGTTCCGCGCTTCCACGGCGGCGGCGATGGTGCGCGAGAGCAGGCGGAATTCGGCGCGCAACTCGTCGCCGAGGCGTTCGCCGGCCGGTTCCTGTTGGGCCAGCGTCTTGAGCACGTTGCGTACTTCCACCTGGGTGTCGACCAGTTCGGCGAAACCGCGTGATTCCTTCCCCAGATGTTCGGAAAGCCGGGCCAGGTGCTCATTCAGCTCGGCCATCTGCTGGGCGCTGCCGCGCCGCTCGCGCTCGCTCTCCACCAGGGCGCGCTGCATCCGCTCCAGGCCATCGGCGGTCTGTTCCAGCAGGGCCTGGACATAGGCCGGCACGCTGGCCTCGCCCTCGGCCAGCGCCGAGCCGCTGGAAAGACGCGTCATGCCGGACAGCCAATCCTCCACTTCCGTGTAGAAGCGGTTGGCGGCACGCGCGGCAAGCAGGTCGATCAGGCCCAGTATCAGGGAGCCGGCCAGGCCGAACAGTGAGGTGGAAAAGCTTGTCGCCATGCCGGCCAAGGGTTGTTGCAGGCGGGATTTGAGTGTGTCGAACATTGCCACCGCATCGCTGCCGGCACTGAGGCCGCCGATGATCTCGCCCACCGAGGCGATCGTGATCAGCAGGCCCCAGAAGGTGCCGAGCAGGCCGAGGAAGACCAATAGGCCGACCAGATAACGCGAGAGGTCGCGCTGCTCTTCCAGCCGAAGGTGGATGGAGTCGAGGATCGAGCGCATCGACTGGGTCGACAGCGTCTGCGGCTTGCGGCCGCCCTGCGCCAGCATGCGCGCCATCGGCGCCAGCAGCACCGGTGTGCCCAAAGTGCGCTCCGGGCTGGAGCGGCGATATGCCTCGATCCAGTCCACCTCGCGCTGCAAGCGCGACACCTGGCGCAGGTTGGCCGTGATGCCGATCAGGAACACGCCGATGATGACCGCGTTGAACACCGGCGTGGCGGAAAACGCGCTTAGAAGCGGGGCATGGAGTACTCCCGCCACCAGGGCAAGTGCGGCAAGTACGCCGAGCATCGAGAACAAGACACGCTGGGGCTGGCTCATGGAAATCCTGTTGTCGGATGGGCTGGTGGGAGCAAAGCATGGCGGCCGCTGGCTGAATGCTCGCGGGCCCACATGCGGTATCGAGAGGGTGCGTGTTTGGACAATCTGAACGGCTTCCGGTTCCCGTGGACGGGATGCGACGGAACCAGTCGACTTGCGCGTTCAAGGTTCCGGATGCGCATTGTGCGCACCGCACCGCGTTCCGACGCTACAAGGAGTGTTTCCATGTCGAACCCACGTTTTTCCGCTCTTGCACTAACGCTTGCCACATTGTTCGCAAGTCTTCCTGTGCTGGCCCAGGATGGGCCGAACAAGCCCGCGATGCGCGAAGGATCCCGACCGCAAGCCGTGGTGCTTGCGACCGAATATCAACGCATGATCGATCACGCCGTTGCACTGGATGCCGACAATGACGGATACATCAGCGCCGAGGAGCTGAAGGCCGCGCGACACAAGGCGCGTCGACCACGCGTCGACGACCGCCTGTCCGAGGTCGATACCGACGGTGATGGGCGCGTATCGGTCGAGGAATTCGTCGAAGCGCGTCATGCACGCCTTGCCAAACTGGATGTTGATGGCGACGGCACGGTCAGCGCCGAAGAGTTTAAGGCCGCTCGCGATCAGGCGGGACCCTGGTCCGGTCGGCGTGGCGAGGGACATCGTGGCCACCGTGTGGACGCGGGTGACGAAGGGCACTGACGCTCGCCAATGGCTCTGCTAACGTCCCTTGATGCAAGTGCGTTCTGGCCCATGGTCCAGGCTCCGGCGATGAGTGCATCGTCGGAGCCTGTGCTTTCGTGTGATGCGGACCCCGACGCCGCAGACTTGGTGCGCGTCGCCGAAGGCGATGAGCGGGCGTTTGCGCGGCTCGTGGACCGGCACCTGCCCATGATCCACCGGTTGGCATGGCGTACGCTGGGAGTCGAGGCGGATGCCGAAGACGTGGCGCAGGAGACGTTTCTGCGGGCCTTCCACCAGATTCCGCGCTGGCGGGGAGGCAAGGCGCGGTTCTCCACCTGGCTGTACCGGGTGGCACTCAACCTGTGCCACGATCGCTTGCGCAAGGCGCGCGTCTGGTTGCCGGTCGATACGCTCGAACTCGTCGATCCCGATGCGGCCCCCGATGCCGGCATCGAACAGGCGCAGGTTTCGCGCCGGGTTGGCGAGGCCATCGCGGCATTGCCGCAGCGTCAGCGCGAGGCCCTGCTGCTGTGCCATTTCGAGGGTCAGAGCAATGCCGAGGCCGCGCGGGTGCTGGAAGTGTCGGTGGAGGCGCTGGAATCCCTGCTGTCACGCGCACGCCGAACCCTGCGCAGCACCCTGGGCGATGACTGATGTCGCAAGGAGATACGAACATGACTTCGCGCACCCCCATCGATGACAGCCGACTGGACATCAACCGTGATGCCGATTCACGGCACCGACCGGTCGAGCCTCAAGCGGAGCGTGAAACTCACACGCAACTGGATGCGATGTTGGCCACCTTCCAACCGCCTCCCGTGCCGGCGGCGCTTCGCAGCGCGATCCTTGCGTCGGCCCGCGAGGCTGCATTGGCGCGAAGCCCGTCCTGGCGCGAAACCCTGATGTCGATCTGGCAGGAACTGGGTGGCACGCGCGTGGTTGGGCCGGTGTTCGCGCTGGCATTGCTGGCCGGAGTCGGTCTGGGCAGTGGATTGGTGGTGGATGCCGGCGCCGATGGCACGCTCGATGACCTGCTCAGCATTGCCTTGATCAATGACGATTATCTTGCGCTCGCGCCTTGAGCCACGACGCGATGACGCAGGCTCTTGTTGAAGGAAAGTACGCATGACACGCTCCATCCGCCTTGTTTTCCTGGCCTCGCTGGCACTCAACCTGGTGCTTGGCGTGGGCCTTGCCTGGTTGGTGGTCCACCATGAAGCTCGCCCGACCGCGGCCCGCGATCACCCGTCGCGTCCGGTGTTCCATCCCGAGGCCTTGCGTCGTGCCTTGCCCGGAGCGCGGGGCGACCTGGTGGACACGGTGATGGTCGGACATCGGGATGCCATGCG
>CAZTXX010000164.1:0-5198 GCA_964617405.1 uncultured Aquimonas sp.
AGTGGCTGGAGGTCGAGCAGCGCCATCTGGTGTGGATGCGGGCCAAGCGCTACGGTTGGCGCGACATCACGATCCGCTTTGCATGCGACCGCAGTACCGCGTGGCGGCGCTGGCAGCGCGCGCTGGAGATCGTGGCCGACCATCTTAATGCGGCAAAGGTCGTTGTCACGCTGCGCGCACAGTGATCACGCTCCGCGCAGCGAGCCTAGACAAAAGATGTTCCACAAAATCCTAGGCCAAGCAGGGTAATGCTTGCCACGTTTGTCCTCCGTTTACCTCGTTTGTCCTTTTTGAAGCTCGCGGAGCATGCAACAAATCAGCCCGGTCGGGGGTAGTATTTCAGCTATCTTCTGGACAGCGGTGACGATTCGGCGAGCGGCCCGAGGCGAAATGGGCCCTTCCTCCCGAAAATCCCATGCGGGGGGCGCGAGCGCGACGCTTTTCTAGCGTCAGGGTGCGAACCAAGGTTCGCACGGTTCGCAGGTTCGCACCCCGTCCAGTTCGCACCCTTCACTCCAACCCGCCCACGGCATTGCTCGTCGGCGGGTTTCGTTTTTCTGGAACCCGAAACCTTGAACCCATTGAACGTCGAGTACCGCAAGGTCGAGACGCTGATCCCCTACGCCCGCAATCCGCGCACGCACAACGACGCGCAGATCGCCAAGATCGCGGCCAGCATCGTCGAGTACGGCTGGACGAACCCGATCCTGGTCGATGGCGGCAACGGCATCATCGCGGGCCACGGGCGTCTGGCCGCCGCGCGCAAGTTGGAGTTGGCGGATGTGCCGGTCATCGAACTGGCGCACCTGACCTCGGCGCAAAAGCGCGCCTACGTCATCGCCGACAACCGGCTCGCACTGGACGCGGGCTGGGACGAGGAGATGCTGGCGCTGGAACTGGCCGAGCTGTCCGAGGGAGGATTCGACCTCGCGCTCACCGGCCTCGACGCCACCGAACTGCAATCGCTGCTGGCGGACGAGGGAGCCGCTGATGCCGAGGCGCAGGACGAGGACGCGGCGGATGACGCCGACGAAGTGCCCGATGTTCCGGCTGATCCGGTGTCCCGCACTGGCGACGTTTGGGCCATCGGCACGCATCGTCTGATCTGCGGCGACGCTGCCGAGGCCGATGTGGTCGCCACGCTGATGGCGGGCGAGCGCGCGATGCTGTGCGTTACCTCGCCGCCCTACGGCAACCAGCGCGACTACACGACCGGCGGCATCGCCGATTGGGATGCGCTGATGCGCGGCGTGTTCGCGCGCCTGCCGATGGTCGACGACGGCCAGGTGCTGGTCAACCTCGGCCTGATCCACCGCGACAACGAGTTCGTCACCTACTGGGAGGCGTGGCTGGGTTGGATGCGCGCGCAGGGCTGGCGGCGCTTCGGCTGGTACGTCTGGGATCAGGGGCCGGGGATGCCAGGCGACTGGCAAGGACGCTTTGCGCCGAGCTTCGAGTTCGTCTTTCACTTCAACCGCGCCAGCCGAAAGCCCAACAAGATCGTGCCCTGCAAGCACGCCGGGCAGGAGTCGCACCTGCGGGCCGACGGCTCCAGCACTGCGATGCGCGGCAAGGACGGCGAGGTCGGGGGCTGGACGCACAAGGGCCAGCCGACGCAGGACACCCGCATCCCCGACTCGGTGATCCGCGTGATGCGCCACAAGGGCAAGATCGGCCAGGACATCGATCACCCGGCCGTGTTCCCGGTCGCGCTGCCTGAGTTCGTCATCGAATCCTTCACCGACGAAGGCGACGTGGTGTTCGAGCCGTTCGGCGGCAGCGGCAGCACGATGCTGGCCGCGCAGCGCACCGGGCGCGTGTGCCGCTCGGTCGAGATCGCGCCGGAGTACGTCGATGTCGCCATCCGGCGCTTCCGCCAGAACCATCCCGAAGTCGCCGTCACGCTGTGGGCGACCGGGCAATCCTTCGACGACGTCGAAGCCGAGCGTACCGAGGAGGTGGTGTCATGACCCACTCCTGGTACGTCGACAAGATCGAGCAGTGGCCCACGGCCAAACTCGTGCCCTACGCGCGCAACGCGCGGACGCACAGCGACGCGCAGGTGGCGCAGATCGCCGCCAGCATCGTGGAGTTCGGCTTCACCAATCCGATCCTCGCGGGAAGTGATGGCGTGATCGTTGCCGGACACGGGCGGCTCGCCGCCGCCCAGAAGCTCGGCCTCGACGCGGTGCCGGTCGTCGTCCTCGACCACCTGACGCCGACGCAGCGCCGGGCCCTGGTGATTGCGGACAACCGCATCGCCGAGAACGCCGGGTGGGATGAGGAGCTTTTACGCGTCGAACTGGAGGGCTTGCAGCACGAAGGCTTCGATCTCGACATCACCGGCTTCGATCCCGATGCCTTGGCCGAGCTGCTGGCGGGCGACGAGCCGCTAAACGACGGCCAGACCGACGAGGATGCGGTACCTGAGGTCGGCGAGACGCCGGTGTCACGGCCCGGCGATATCTGGCAGCTCGGCCCGCACCGGCTGCTGTGCGGCGATGCGACCGTGGCCGCGAGCTACGAGGCATTGCTCGTTGGTGAGCAGGTGGACATGGTGTTCACCGACCCGCCGTACAACGTGAACTACGCCAACAGCGCCAAGGACAAGATGCGCGGCAAGGATCGCGCGATCCTCAACGACAACTTGGGCGACGGCTTCTACGATTTCTTGCTGGCGGCGCTGACGCCCACGGTGGCGCACTGCCTTGGCGGCATCTACGTGGCGATGTCGTCGAGCGAACTGGATGTGCTGCAAGCCGCCTTTCGCGCTGCCGGTGGCAAGTGGTCGACCTTCATCATCTGGGCCAAGAACACCTTCACGCTGGGCCGCGCCGACTACCAGCGCCAGTACGAACCGATCCTTTACGGATGGCCTGAGGGCGCGCAACGCCACTGGTGCGGCGACCGCAATCAGGGCGACGTCTGGAACATCAAGAAGCCGCAGAAGAACGATCTGCACCCGACGATGAAGCCGGTGGAACTGGTCGAGCGCGCGCTGCGTAACTCCAGCCGTCCGGGCAACGTGGTGCTCGATCCCTTCGGCGGTTCAGGCACGACGCTGATCGCTGCCGAGAAGTCAGGCCGTGTCGCCCGGCTGATCGAGCTCGATCCGAAGTACGTGGACGTGATCGTGCGCCGGTGGGAGGACTTCACTGGCAAGCAAGCCACCCGCGCGTCGGATGGCGTGGTGTTCGATCAGGCGGCTTCTTGCTCTTCGATGATCGCGCAGTGAATCACGAAGCCCGTGAGGTAGGCCATCCCGCGCGGGATGCCGTAGTCCTTGCTGGTCTGGCGACCAATCGTCCAGCCCATCCACGTCTGTGTGGCGGCGTCGATGGCGTCCTTGAGGGGCTTGCCGACGTAGAGGCCGTTCTGCACATCGTCCGCGTAGTGGCGGCCAAAGCGGCTGTCGAGGAAGGCGCGGATGTTGTCGAGGTCTTCGCCCGTGGCGTCCGCGATGGCGGCCATCGCCATCGGCCACGCGGCGGCGGCGTGTTCGTTCATCGTGCCCCAAAAGCCCCAGGCTTCGTTGCGGGTGGCGGGGGTGGTGCTGTTCTTGCTCATTTCGTGCTCCTTCGTTGGTGCGTTGCGATGCTTGTAGTAACGCGCTGTGCGGGCCGGAAGCCAAGCTCTTTCTGGCCTCCGGCGCAATCTTTCTCAAGCAACGCGGTACACGCGCTCGCCGCCCTGTTCCTTGTCCGACGTGATGGTCAGGCCGAGCTTTTTCTTGAAGGCTCCGGCGAAGGTGCCGCGCACCGTGTGCTGCTGCCAGCCGGTGGCCTCGCAGATCTGGCGGATGGTTGCGCCCTCGGGGCGTTGGAGCATCCGAACGACTTCAGCCTGCTTGCTGTTCTCGCGGGTGCGAGGCGTGGGCTTGGCTTGGGCCTCGTGCTGCCACTGGGCTTCCGCGTTGGTGATGATCTTGTCCAGTTCGTCCTCGAATCCGGTGGTCGACTGCGGGAGTTCCGGGCGTTTCATGCCCAGAGCGTCGTAGCCCTCGGCGGCGACGCGCCAGCCCTCGCCATCGGGCGTGATCAGGGCGCGGTTGAACAGGCCGTCGAGCACCTTCTTGCGCGCGCCGCCTTTGATGTTGTCGGGGAACCAGTCGATCTTGCCGCCGCTGGTGTTGATGGCCTTGGCGAGGATGGCGTGCTGGGCCGGGGTGAGTTGCATGGTGGTCATTTGCTGCTCCTTGGGGTGGTTGATGACGATGTGATGAACGCGCTGTTCGGGAGTGAAGCCAAGCGCTTTCTGCTTGGCTTCGAGGGCTTCCGGTCAGTCCTTGGCGATCTCCGCTTCTGTGGCCTTTGACATCGATACGCCGAGTTCGACGCCCGCTTTGAAGGCCGCTTCCAGCGCGTCCTTGAGGCACCACACCGCCGTGTCGTGGAAGTCGAGGCGGTCTGAGCTGCGTGTCTGCAGGGTTTCGATGCCGAGATGCTTCTGCGCGATCAGGGTCAGGAGGGTTTCGATTTGGTTCATGACGTGTTCCTTTCGGGATGTGGTTGGCGTGACGTGATGAACGCGCTGTTCTCGATGGAAGCCAAGCTCAATCCGCAGGAGCGACGAACAATTGTTTGAAGAAGGTGCCCATGGGACTGTCGATTCGCGCCTACGCGCGCCACCGAGGCGTCTCCGACGCGGCGGTGCGCAAGGCCATCGCGGCCGGACGCATCACGCCCGAGGACGACGGAACGGTTGATCCAGAGCGCGCTGACGCCGAATGGGCGCGCAACACCGAAGCGCCGCGCAGCGGAACGCGCACGAAGCCCGTGCGCGTGGCCATCCCGTCCGACTCCCCACCTGCGGGCCACGGTCAGAGCATGCTGCCAACGGGTGGCGCGTCATTGCTGCAAGCGCGCACCGTCAACGAAGTGGTCAAGGCGCAGACCAACAAGGTGCGGCTGGCCCGCCTCAAGGGCGAACTGGTGGATCGGCCGCAAGCCATCGCCCACGTATTCAAGCTGGCACGTTCTGAGCGCGATGCGTGGCTCAACTGGCCCGCCCGCGTTTCGGCTCAGATGGCGGCCAAGCTGGGCGTTGATCCACACGCGATGCACGTGGCCCTGGAGGCCGCCGTGCGCGAACACTTGCAGGAGCTGGGCGACCTACGCCCGCGCGTGGACTGATGGACATCGATTACGAAGGCGCGGCCGAGATCGAGCGCGCGTGGCGCGAAGGCTTGACGCCCGATC
>CAZTXX010000165.1:0-5168 GCA_964617405.1 uncultured Aquimonas sp.
CTTCTTCGCGCGGCGGGCACGACGCCTGCTGCCGGCTTCGGCACTGGTGCTGGTGGTGACGGCGATCGCGGGCCGCTTCGTGTTGGCGCCGGTGGACTTTTCGCTGGTGGCTGGCGATATCGCGGCGGCGGCGCTGTATGTGGTGAATCTGCGATTTGCCTGGCAGAGCACCGACTATCTCGCCGGTGATCGTGATGGCAGCCCGGTGCTGCACTACTGGTCTCTGTCGGTTGAGGAGCAGTTCTACCTGGTCTGGCCGCTGGTGCTGCTGGCGGTGCTGGTCTGGCTGCCGCGTGGATTCGGGCGCGCCAGGAGTCTGCCGGCACTGCGCGTGCTGCTCGTGGCGACCTGTCTCGTCTCGTTTGCCGCGGCGTTGTGGCTCACCGAGCGTGCGCAGCCCTGGTCGTTCTTTTCCACCTGGACGCGTGCCTGGGAATTCGGTGCCGGGGCGTTGGTGTTCGCCTGCCGCGACGCCTTCCTGCGACTTCCGGATCGCGCTGCGACAGCGCTCGGATGGTTTGGCCTGGCGGCGCTGGCACTGGGCGTGGTGCATACCGAGGAGGCGGGATTCCCCGGCGTCTCCGCCTGGCTTCCGGTGCTGGGATCGGCGGCGATGATCGCAGCGGGCACGCACGCCGGCCCCTACCCTCGCCGGCACCTCGGCTGGCTGCTCTCGTTGCTGCCACTGCGCCTGGTCGGGCGGCTTTCCTATTCCTTGTACCTGTGGCACTGGCCGGTG
Source organism: uncultured Aquimonas sp. (assembly GCA_964617405.1). Taxonomy (GTDB): domain Bacteria; phylum Pseudomonadota; class Gammaproteobacteria; order Xanthomonadales; family Xanthomonadaceae; genus Denitratimonas. The sequence continues at coordinate 740 of CAZTXX010000165.1, forward strand.
GTGGTTTTCGCCATCCACGCCTTCGGGCCGATGCATTGGGGCCAGAAGCTGGCGTGGACGCTGGCTTCGGTGATACCGGCGGCACTGGCCTGGCGCTATGTGGAAAAGCCGATCCACGAGGGTCGCGCGGGCGTGAAGAAGCGTCCGATCACCGGCCTCTGGATCGGTCTGGGCGCCTCGGGCAGTGGCGTGATCGCGGCGTTCTGGCTGGCCACGTCGATGGGTACGCAGGCACCCGGCGCGCCCTCGGAAGCGGGGGCGCCGCCTCCCCTGCAAGCCCAGATCGCGGCGGTACGCGACGCGTTGCCCGTGGTCTATCGCGATGGCTGCCATCTTTCGATTTCCGCCACCACATCGGGCGACTGCCGTTATGGCACACCCGGCGGTACCGTGCGCGTGGCGCTGCTGGGCGACTCCAAGGCCGCCCAGTGGTTTCCGGCACTGGAAACCATCGCAGACGAGCGCGGCTGGCAGTTCCAGAGCCTCACCAAGTCCGGCTGCCCGGTGGCCGACGTGAGCTTGTGGTCGCGGAACCTTTCGCGGATCTATCGCGAATGCGAACAATGGCGCGAAAGCATCTTCGAACGCCTCGCGCGCGAGCAGCCCGATCTTGTCCTGGTGGCCAGTGTCTATCCGGGCGTGGTCTACGACTCCACACGCGGGGAAAACGCCGATGCCGAAGGCTCGCGCACGCTCTGGAAGCAAGGTTGGGTGAATAGCCTGGGGCGATTGCACAAGGCCGGCCTGCGTGTGGTTCTGATCAAGGACACGCCCACCGCACCGCAAGACATGGCGAGCTGTGTCTCGGCGCACCTGGCCGCACCGTCCGACTGCGACTTCCCGCCTCCGGTGGCGCGCCTCGCCGCGCTGGAACGCGATGCCGCCGAAGAGACCGGGGTGCCGGTGATCGACCTCACCACGCATTACTGTCGGGACGGCCGTTGCGAGGCGGTGATCGACGGGCTGCTCGTGTATCGCGACAAGACCCATCTCACACCGGACTTCGTGCGCCGGCTCTCGGAGCCGCTGGGTGCGGGCTTGGACGCGGTGCTCGAACATCCGTAGGCGGGATCCAGGCGCCACCGGTTTCCGAGCCTCCCATCGCGACCAAGGCCGCTCCTAACAACGCATCATCAAACCCACGCGCGATTTTGGAGCGGGCTTGGCTGCGACAACGGCGCAAAACGCTTCGCCAAGTACTGCCAGGATTCAACGCCAGTTCGCGTGCGCCTCCCAGAAGGCCACCGAGCGCCGGTACGCCGCGCGATCCAGTGCCACGCCCGAACCGCCCTCCTCCACGCCCAGGGCATTGCGCATCATGGTGATTGGCGCCATCGGAATTTCATCGGGCTCCGTGGTGTAGAGACAGCCCACCACACCCCAGTCGGCCTCGATCGGCGAGCCTTCGCGTGCCAGTTGTTCGCGGCTGTAGAGGATCGGGACGAGGTAGTTCGCCACCGGCGGCTCGATGCCCTCGAACCAGCGAACCAGCACCGGCAGCTCCTCGCGGCTACGCGCCTCGTAGGCCGAACGCAGCAGGTGGCGATTCTCCTCGGTGATCGTGACCACCGAGGCGCGCGTCGACGTCCAGTTGCGATGCACATGCAACACGCAGAAGGGTGCATAGCCGGGCAGTACCTTCAGCGGTACCTCGGCGTTGAGGCGCGTTTCGAACTCGGCGTCCGTGCAATCGCGGATGGCAGTGGCACGGCCATCGCGTGGAAACAGGCGGGTGCGCGCAAAGGGTGTCAGGACGATGGACACAAAGGTTGGCTCCAACAGGCACAGGGGAATTATCCTGCCCTTTCGCCCGGCCCGCGGCCAGCCCGCGTCGCATTCCGCCTCTTTCCGGAGAATTTCCATGCCCCACCCCGTCGTTCGCCGCCTCGCCATCGGATTGCTCCTGGCCGGCATCACGTCGCTGACCGCGCAAGCCGCGCAAGCCGCGCAAGCCGCGCAATGCCCGCTTGCCGAGGTTCCGGAGGCCGAGGCCTGGGCGCTGCACTCGCGGGTGATCAGCGTCGACACCCACATCGACATCGATCCGCGTTATGCCACCGACCAGCACGACCCGGGCGGCTTCACACGCGGGCAGAACGATCTGCCGAAGATGCGCGCCGGCGGCCTCGATGCGGCGTTCCTGATCCTCTACAGCGGGCAGGGTGTGCTGGACGAAGCTGGCATCTCCGCGGCGCGCGAGCTGGTCGAAACCAAGTACCGCGGCATCCAGCGCCTGGTGCGTGCCTACCCCGACCAGGTGGGCCTGGCGACCAGCGCCGATGAGGTGTTGACGCTGCATGCACAAGGCAAACGCGCCGTGCTGATGGGTATGGAGAACGCCTATCCGCTAGGCATGGACGTGAGTCAGGTGCCGATCTGGGCCGCGCGCGGAGTGCGCTACGTAGGCATCACCCATATGGGCCACAACCAGTTCGGCGGCAGCTCCAACCCGAAGACGGAACTGGGCGATGCCGACAAGGATCCGGGGCTCACCCCGCTGGGGCGCCAACTGGTGGCCGCGCTCAATGACGCCGGCATCATGATCGACGTGTCACACGTGGGCCCGCGCACGATGATGGAAGCCACGCGACTGTCCCGCGCGCCGGTCATCGCCTCGCACTCGGGCGTGATGGGCGTGCACCGCAACCTGCGCAACCTCGAGGACGAGCAACTCGACGCCATCCGCGCCAGCGGCGGCGTGGCGCAGATGGTGGCCTTCCGCGACTACGTGGGTGAGATCGACCCGGCCATCCGCGAGGGGCAGGACGCGCTTCGCCGCCAGCATTTCCCCAATGGTTGGGCCAGCGCCAAACCGGATGCGATGAGCGCCTATATCGCCGCGATGGCGGATCTGCGCAAGGCACATCGCGACGTGACGCTTGCCGATTTCGTGGACCATATCGATTACGCCGTGCGCCGCATCGGTATCGGGCACGTGGGCATCGCGTCGGATTTCGATGGCGGTGGTGGCGTGGCCGGTTGGGATGACACCAGCGAAGCCGCCAACGTCACCCGCGAGCTGATGCGCCGCTGCTACAGCGAGGAGCAGATCCGCGCGCTGTGGGGCGGCAACCTGTTGCGGGTGATGCGCGATGTGGAAGCAAAAGCCCGCTGAAGCCGAACATCATCGCCGTGCGCCTCGCCCGAACGGGACGCATGGCAACCCGAGAGTTCGAATCCTTCCGGAGTACGCCCATGAAGATCATCGAAGTCAGCCACCCGCTGGTGCGCCACAAAGTCGGCCTGTTGCGCGACGCCTCGCTCAACACCAAGGATTTCCGCGAACTGGTCACCGAACTGGGTTCGCTGCTGGCGTACGAGGCCACCCGTGACCTCGCCACCGAGCGCGCCACGCGCCAAGGCTGGGCCGGGCCGGTCGAGGTCGACCGCATCGCCGGCGCCAAGATCACCCTGGTGCCGATCCTGCGCGCGGGACTGGGCATGCTGCCCGGCGTGCTGGCGTTGATTCCCTCGGCGCGCGTGAGCGTAGTGGGCCTGCAGCGCGACGAGGCCACGCTCCAGCCCCTCACCTACTACGAGCGCCTCACCGGGCGCCTGACCGAGCGTGATGCCCTGATCCTCGATCCGATGCTCGCCACCGGCGGCACCCTCATCGCCACGGTCGACATGCTCAAACGTGCCGGCGCGCGTCGCATCAAGGGCATCTTCCTGGTGGCCGCACCCGAGGGCCTCAAGGCGCTGGAAGCCGCACATCCGGACGTGGAGGTGTTCACCGCCGCCATCGACGAGCGCCTCAACGAGCACGGCTACATCCTGCCCGGCCTGGGCGACGCCGGCGACCGCATTTTCGGCACCCGCAACGATTGATCCGTACCTGGCCGCATCCGCGCGTGCGCCGTGTAGAATCCAGTCAAACCACGCCACGGCGAGCGTGGATCAACGAGGGAGTTATCAATGACTGCACGCACTGTTCTGGTTACCGGCGGCACTGGCGGCATCGGCACCGCGATCTGCAAGCGCCTGGCCGACGCCGGCCACCGCGTTGCGACCAATTATCGCAACGAGGAAAAAACCCTGGCCTGGCAGGCGAAGATGAAGGGTGAGGGCTATGACTTCACCATCGCCAAGGGCGACGTGACCTCGCCCGAGGACGCCGAAGCGATGGTGCGGGCTGTCGAGAAGGCCTTGGGCCCGGTCGAAATCCTGGTCAACAATGCCGGCATCACCCGCGACGGCACCTTCCACCGCATGACCGCTTCGCAGTGGACCGATGTCATCAACACCAACCTCAATTCCTGCTTCAACGTCACCCGTCCGGTGATCGAGGGCATGCGCGATCGCAAATGGGGCAGGATCATCCAGATCAGCTCGATCAACGGCCTCAAGGGCCAATACGGTCAGGCCAACTACGCTGCCGCCAAGGCCGGCATGCACGGCTTCACCATTTCGCTGGCGCGTGAGAACGCCA
>CAZTXX010000166.1:0-5163 GCA_964617405.1 uncultured Aquimonas sp.
TCGGCCAACCGCGGCTTCAAGTCCGGCGGCTTCAACGGCCGCGCCAACAGCGCGGTGGACGCCGCCAACCCGGTGTTCGATCCGGAGTTCGTGTGGACCTACGAAATGGGCGTGAAGGGCACCTCCAGCGACGGCCGCTTCCGCGGCGGCGCCTCGGCCTTCGTGTCCGACTACAAGGACTTCCAGGCGCGTGTCTCGCAGGACGTGGGCAGCTTCCCGGTGCTCAACGCCGCCAAGCTGGACATCAAGGGCATCGAGCTGGAAGGCATGGCCCTGATGGGCGAAGCCACCACGCTGTCGGCCCAGGTCGGCTGGCTGGATGCCAAGTACAAGTCCTTCGACGATTTCCGCCTCGACCCGAGTTACCCGGGTTTTGATCCGAACGTGAACCACGACCATGTACCGTTCTCGCCCGAGCTGACCGCGCGCATCGCGTTGAACCAGGGCTTCTACCTGGGCAACGGCTCCATGCTCAGCGTCGGCGGCGACGCCTCCTACCGCGCCAAGACCTGGCTGTCGGTGGACAACCGCGATGTGCTCAGCCAGGACGCCTACACATTGCTTGGCCTGTACTCGATCTGGGATTCACCCGACTACACCTGGCAGGTGCGCGCCGGCGTGCGCAACCTGACCGACAAGGAGTACAAGATCGAGGGTCAGGAATTCGCCAGCGTCGGCAACATCCAGACCGCGTACTACGGCTGGCGCCGCAACTGGTACCTTTCGGTGCGCTACAACTTCTGATCCCCCGTGAGTGGATGGATTGTCTTTTCGGGCCGCGCTGCGGCCCGCTTTTTTGGCGGAGAACCCAATGAATCTCTCGAATGCATCGGTATCCGGCGCGCTGGCGTTGGTCTTGTCCCTGTCGCTGGGCGGTTGTGGCAGCCAGGCGGCGAAATCATCGCTGCCGGCCTTGTCGCTCGATCCGGCACGGGTATCGGTGGTGGGCCTGTCCTCGGGTGCAGCGATGGCGCAGCAGGCGCATTTCGCGTTTTCCGACCGTTTGATCGGTGCCGGCCTGATCGCCGGGCCGCCCTATGGGTGTGCGGAAGGCGATCTGGGTACGGCGCTCGGGCGTTGCATGAAGGGCGAGCCGGATGCTCCCGACGTGGTGAAGCTCGCCGAGCGCGCGAAAGCGCTGGCCGACGCCGGAAAGATCGCGCCGCTCTCGGGGCTGGATGGTGACCGTGTCTGGGTATTGCACGGGGCATCCGATGCCACCGTGAAGGAACCGGTGGTGCGTGCGTCGTATGCCATTTACGAGGCGCTGCAACGCGAAGTGGCGCAGCCTCCGGTGACCGGCATGAAGCTGGTCTGGGATGCCAAGCGCGATATCGGCCACGCCTGGCCGACGCTCGACAACGGCGTGACCTGCACCACCACCGAGGCGCCGTTCATCGCCGCCTGCGGCTTCGATGCCGCACAAGCGATGCTGAAGACCCTCTACGGCGCCGCCCCCAAGGCCGCTGCGGATGCGGCCGGTGGGCAGGTACTCGCCTTCAACCAGGATGCCTATCGCCCCGGAGGCGACGACGCCTATCTGGCGGAGGAGGGCTACCTGTATGTGCCGCCACAGTGTGCGGAAGGAAGCCGTTGCGGGGCGGTGATCGCTTTCCACGGCTGTGAACAGAACGCCGCGACGCTGGGTCGCCAATTCGTTGACGACATCGGCCTCAACCGCTGGGCGGACGTGTATGACCTGGTGGTGATCTATCCGCAGACGCGCGCCAGCTTCATGCCGCTCAATCCCAAGGCCTGCTGGGACTGGTGGGGTTATTCGGGTGCGGACTACGACACCCGTGACGGGCGTCAGCTCGCCTGGCTGGCTGCGCTCACCGCCAAGCTGGGAATTCCGCTGGCGGGTGACTGACCGGTTCCATCACGGCGATCCGGTGGGCGCTGGCGGTGACTTCGGCTATCGTCTGCGCCTGCCCCGGGTCTCTGTCCGGAGGTGTTCGAAGTTTCCCCAGACTCCGAGAACCGGATGAAGCTTTTTTCCCCAGCGCAGAACCGCGCGCGACTGGTCTGGCTGGCGCTCGCCTGTGTCTGGCTGGCGATGCTTGCGCTGGCGTTCCCGAGTGCGCTGATCGGTGATGAATGGGTGCACTGGAACCAGGTGCGCCGTTTCCAGCAGGGCGACTTCCGGGTTTTCTCGGAATACCTGACCAATGTGCCCGGTTACCACTGGCTGGTGACCGCCCTGCTGTGGCCCTTCGGTGCCGAGTCCCCTGGCGCGGGCCGCGTGGTGACGGGGCTATTCACCGCGATGGCCACGCTGTTGATGTACCGGATCCGCCGACTGGTGAGTCCGGAGGACGCGCTGCGTACGGCGCTGCTGTTCTTCTTCCTTCCGCCGATGTTCGTGTACGGCTATCTGGCCTATACCGATCTGCCGGCGCTCACCTTCCTGCTCGCGGCAGTGCTGGCCACGCTGAAGGGGCGACATGGCGTGGCGGCGCTCGCGTTGCTCGCGTCAATGGCGATGCGCCAGAACAACGTGCTCTGGGCGGTATTCCTGGCGGTGTACGCGGCCTGGCCGCAACTTTGCGGTGCGGTGACCGCGTTGCGCGGCGGAGGTGGCGATTGGCTGGCGCGGGTTCGCGCGGTTCTCGCGGTTGTCTGGCCCTATATCGGCGTGTTTGCCGTGTTCTGCGTGTACTGGGCGATCAACGGCTCGATCGCCTATTCCACCGCGCAGAGCGAAAACGCGCACCCCGATTTCCGCCCGGATCCTGGCAATCCGTTCCTTCTTTTCGCCATCGCCGGCGTACTGCTGGTGCTGCCATTCGCTTTTGCTTGGTGGCGGATGCTGCGGATCGGTCTCCATCCGCGTGGGGCGTGGGTCTGGCTGGTGCCATTGGGCGCGTTTGCGGTTTTCGCGGGCAGCTTCGAGGTCCACCACCCGTTCAATTTCATCGTGGAAGCCAATGTGCGCAACCAGGCATTGCAGGCCATCGCGCGGGGCGGCTGGGCCTGGTGGGCGTTCGGCGTGGCGGCGGCCTGGGGGCTGACGGGACTGGTTTTCACGCGCTTCCATACGCAGGCGGGCTGGCTGTGGCTGCCATTCTCCATCCTGTTCGTGGCTGCCTCGTGGATGATCGAGACGCGCTACGCCATCGTCCCGCTGACCTTGTTCCTGGTCTTTCGCCGGGTGGAGTCGCGGCGGGCCGAGTTGGCTACACTCATCGGCTGGATCGTGCTGTCGCTGTGGCTTGCCCTGCAGGTGTTCGACCACCGTTTCATGCTGTGAATAATCAGCCGCTAGGAATACCGCTGCTGAACTCGCCGCATTGCCGGCTGTCTCAACGGGCCCGCCGTGTGGGGTGGGCCGTTCCCCTGAATTTTCCTGATCGATGGATGTACCGATGAATCCCTTTTCCTGGCCGTTTCGCGCGCAGTTCGCCTTCGGGTTCCTGGCCTGTGCGGCGTTGTTGGGCTACGCCTTGTACTCGCAATACCAGATGTTTCTCGACCCCTGCCCGCTGTGCATCTTCCAGCGCGTGGTGTTCATCGTGATGGGGCTGGTGTTCCTGCTGGGGCTGTTGCACGGGCCGCGTGGCTGGGGACGAAAGGTATACGGGGTGCTGGTGTTCCTGGTGTCCATGGTGGGCGTGGGCATCGCCGGGCGGCACATCTGGTTGCAGCACCTTCCCGCCGATCAGGTGCCCGCCTGTGGACCGGGGCTCGAGTACATGATGCAGGCCTTCCCGATGCAGAAAACCCTCTCGATGGTGTTCACCGGTTCGGGCGAATGTGCCAAGGCGGATTGGTTCTTCTGGGGGATGTCGATGCCGACCTGGACCCTGATCTGGTACGTCTTCCTGGGCCTGGGCGCATTGTGGGCGGGATTCCGGCGCCGCTGATCGGCTTTCGCCAGGCCGGATCGGAATAACGCACGGGTTCGCGCTGTGGCATGATGGCGCACCGCAGCATTTCCGGAAGTCGCCATGAGTGTCGCAGAGTCCCGCCCCGAACCCGTCCGTGAGGCACCGAACTGGTCGCCGGATTCATGGCAGGCGTTTCCGGCCCTGCAACAGCCGACCTACCGGGATGCCGCGGCCCTGAATGCCGCCAAGGCCGAACTCTCCAACCTGCCGCCGCTGGTCACTTCCTGGGAAATCTTCGAGCTCAAGCGCCAGCTGGCCGAGGCGCAGGAAGGCAAGCGCTTCCTGTTGCAGGGTGGCGATTGCGCGGAGAGCTTCGCCGACTGCGAATCGAGCATCATCTCCAACCGGCTCAAGGTGCTGCTGCAGATGAGCGTGGCCCTGGTCTATGGCATGCGCCTGCCGGTGATCCGGGTCGGGCGCTTTGCCGGCCAGTACGCCAAGCCGCGCTCGGCCGATACCGAAACCCGCGACGGGGTGACCTTGCCGAGCTATCGCGGCGAGATCGTCAACGCGCCCGAGTTCACCGCCGAGGCGCGAGAGCCCGATCCGCGGCGCCTGCTCAAGGCCCATGCGCGCTCGGCGATGACGATGAACTTCGTGCGCGCCCTGATCGAGGGCGGCTTCGCCGACCTGCACCACCCCGAGTATTGGGACCTGGAATGGATGCGCCACTCGCCACGCGCCGCCGACTACCAGCACATGATCAACGCCATCGGCAATGGCGTGCGCTTCATGGAAACCCTGACCGGCGCCCACATCCACAACGTCAATCGGGTGGATTTTTTCACCTCGCACGAGGCGCTGATGCTGCCTTACGAGGAATGCCTCACCCGCCAGGTGCCGCGTCAATGGGGCTGGTTCAACCTGTCCACGCACTTCCCGTGGATCGGCCTGCGCACCGCGGATCTCGACGGCGCGCACGTGGAATACATGCGCGGATTGCGCAATCCGATCGCGGTCAAGGTGGGGGCCTCGGTCACCCCGGACCAGCTCATCCGTCTGATCGACGCGCTCAATCCGCATGACGAACCCGGCCACCTGACCCTGATCCACCGCATGGGCCGTTCCGGCATCGCGCGTGGATTGCCGCCTCTGCTCGATGTCGTCAAGCGCGAGGGCCGGCGTGTGCTGTGGGTGGCCGATCCGATGCACGGCAATACCGAGAGCACCAGTGATGGCACCAAGACCCGCCGCTTCGAAAACATCTTTGGCGAGCTGGAACTGGCCTTCGACCTGCATGCGGCCGAAGGCACGCGCCTGGGCGGCGTGCACCTGG
>CAZTXX010000167.1:0-2904 GCA_964617405.1 uncultured Aquimonas sp.
GCCAGCGGCCAGTCGCGCCTCAAGCCGGAAGCCCGCGCCAACCTGCAGCGCGTGGTGGAATTCGTCAACCGCTTCCCCGACAACTCCGTGCTGATCGAAGGCCACACCGACAGCCAGGGTGGCGCCAACCTCAACCAGGTGCTCTCGCAAAAGCGCGCCGAAGCGGTGCGCGACGCGCTGGTGCAGGAAGGCGTGGATGCCGGGCGCATCACCGCCGTGGGGCTGGGCAAGGATCGCCCGGTCGCGGACAACGGGACGGCCGAGGGCCGCGCACGCAACCGGCGGGTGGAAATCGTGGTGCTGGACGCACGCTGAAACCCCTCCGGGAACCTGTTCGGCGGCGGTGACCGACGCCGAGCATCACCGCGCGCACCGGCACAGGCTGACGCAAACCCGTGAAAATCCTGCCGCCTGCCCCGGCCCCCCGGCAGGCGGCTTGCCCCCGGCCCGGGTCGGGAGTAGGGTCGAAGCCGTGTCACGGCAATCTGGCCGCGGCACTGTGCAGGACGGGTCGATGAGCCATCAGTTCCGCCCAGTTCATTCAGCCACCGACCCCACGCACGGGCCGGTGAGGCTGCCCGGGAGCTGTCGATCCCCGGCCTTTTCCTGCCGCCCTTCCTTCCGCCGTCGTCACGACGGAACCTTTCCTCATCTTCGCCAGTCCCTTCCGGTGGCGGGCTTGCCGCCTGCCGCCTCGCCGTTTCATCTTCTTCCAAGGAGGTTCATCGACATGTTCGAAGCTCAACCGCAAAGCGAGATCGATACGCTGCTGCAAAGCGACAACGAATTCCGCCGGCTCTACCAGCACCACCAGAAGCTCGACCGCAAGGTGGCCGACGCCACAGTCGGCGCCTTGCCGCTGGCGCCTGGCGCCCTGTCGCAAATGAAGCGTGAAAAGCTCGCCGCCAAGCAGCAGCTGGTGCGCTGGTTCGAGGAACGCCGCGCACACTGAACACCTTCCGCCAGCGCCCCACACGCCCGGTATTGCCTCTTTGAACCCTGCCGCAGTCGCTGCGGCAGGGTTTTCTTATCCCGCGCCCACCGCCTGGCGCACCAGACGCTCGAAGCGCTCCTGGTCATAGGCCATGAGGATGTTCGCGTTGGGCGGGCTGCCGTTGCGCTGTGCCCAATCCACCACCGTCATGCCGCGCGCATGTTCGCCCTGCAGTTCGATCACCGCGCGGCGCTCGTGCATTTCGAGCGCACCTTCTGGCTCCAGCACCTGGGCCATGGCCAGTGCATCGGCGCTGTGCCATTCGGGGCCACGGCTATCGGCGGCCCAGCGCCGGGTGTTGCGCGAAATCGCATCGTAAAAGCGCGCTGCGGGATGATCCACGGAAAACCAGGCATCGCACTTTCCATGCGCCAATCCGTGCCGCAACGTGGCCTCCCAATCCACCAGTTCGAAGCACGGCCAGCGTTCGAACACGATCCGTGCGGCCTCGGGATCGAAGCCGATATTGAACTCCACCGGCAAGCGCGTGTTGCCACGCCCGGTCACCGCGCCGCCCATGATCACCAGCCTCGGTACGCGCTCAGGCAGGTGCGGATCGAGCGAGAGCGCCAGCGCCAGATTGGTCAACGGGCCGAGCATCACGAAGGTGAGTTCGCCCGGATGGGCGCGCGACAGGCGAAGCATCGCCAACGCGGCGTGCTCGGTTTCGGGCTGCCTGGCCGCCGGTACGTAACCCGTGTCGCCGAAACCGTCCTGCCCATGCACGTATGAGGCATCCTCGGCCGTGGTCACCAACGGCAACGGCGCACCGGGGAATACCGGCACCTGGATGCCGGCCACTTCGCACAGCTTCAGGGCATTGGCGAGCGTGTGGTGCAGACCGACATTGCCGGCAGTGATCGTCAGGGCTTCGATGCGACAACCGGGATGGGCGTGCGCCATCAGGATGGCGATAGCATCGTCCACTCCGGGGTCGGTATCGATCAGCAGTCGTCGGGTCATGCGGTTCCTCCGCGGATCAAAACGGCATTATGCCGCCGTGTCGCTCCATGGCGTGCCACGATTGGCAGCCTGATCGCGTATCGCGTAGGCTTGGGTGGCAGTTGCACTTCGGCATGCACCGCCACAGATCGGTGACCTGGCCGCAACGCGTCGAAATCCGGGGAGGAAGGCCACATGATCCGCGTATACCTGATCGACGACCACGAACTGGTGCGCACCGGTTTTCGCATGCTGTTGCAGCAGCACACCGACTTTGCGGTGGTGGGTGAATCCGGCAGCGGCGAGGAGGCCCTGGTACAACTGCGCAAGACGCCGGCCGACGTGGTGCTGTGCGATCTGCACCTGCCTGGCATCAGTGGTCTGGAAGTCACCGACCGATTGACCCGTGGCGGCTCCGAAGCACGCGTGATCATCGTTTCGGCGCAGGAAGACGGCCCCCTGCCGCGCCGCGTGCTCGGCGCCGGGGCCAGTGGCTACCTTGGCAAGGCGGCACCAGCCGAAGAATTGTTGCGTGCCATCCGCGATGTCCACCGCGGCAAGCGTTACATCTCGGCTTCGGTCGCCCAGCAGATGGCGATCAGCAGCCTGGATACCTCCGGCTCGCCTTTCGAGAAATTGTCGGTGCGCGAACTGGAAGTGGCGATGCTGCTGGTGCAGGGGCTGCGCATGACCGTCGTGGCCGAGCACCTCAACCTGAGCGCAAAAACGGTGGCCACCCACAAGTACCACCTGTTCGGAAAGCTCGGCGTCAACGACATCGCCTCGTTGACGCGGCTGGCGCTCCAGCACGGGCTGACCCAGGACTGATTCCAGGACCTGGAACATCCGCCCGGGTGTGTCTAACCCGCGATGGCAGGTCAGGCACTCAACCTGCGCCATGAGAACCGCTCGCCAGCCGACCACGGCGAACCGTGGCGGCGGACGAGCGCATTCTTCACGGGTTGTCG
>CAZTXX010000167.1:3004-5123 GCA_964617405.1 uncultured Aquimonas sp.
GGGATGCCGGAGCACCCGTGGAGGCGGACGGATTCGGCGATGCCGGCTCGGCGAACAGGTTGCCCTGTACGCGCGCATGCAGGGCCGAAGCCACCGCACTGGCGACCGACATGCGGCCGAGATCAGCTGCGCCCGGCGGCGTGATCGGTGCCGGGGCGAACAGTGGCTCGCTGGCCGCCGCCTTCTTCACGCGGGCTGCGGGTACGGGCTTGCGTGGCGCATCCCCGACCGGCGCAGCCGCATCCGTCGCGGCGGCTTCGTCCGGTGTGTGATCCATCGGCGCACTGGCGACGGAATCCGCTTCCTTCGACGCCTTTCCGGCCGGCTCGCTTGGTGCGGCCTGCGGCTGACGTTCCTCGTGCTGCCCGGTCGCCGGCGTGTTGCTGGCAGTCGACTCCGTTGCGGGCTGTGATGCGGATGCGGGCTGTGCGGCCACGGGCGGCTGTGGGCGTGCCGGACGCGGCGTGCTGGCCTCCTCCGGCGCTGCAACGGAACCCGGTGACGGAACAGGACTCACGGGCACATCGGCCGCAACAGGTGCAGGTGCAGATGCAGGTGCAGGTGCCGGAGCGGGGGCAAGCGCCGCCTGCGGCGCGGGGCGACGTGCCTGCGCCTCCGGTTCGGCCCCGGCGGGCGGCACGCTGTCCTGCTCGCCACTCGATGAGGGGAGCTGCAGGTCGTCCTCGTCCTCGTCATCCAGGTCGTGACCGTCCAGCGCGGCGGAATCGTTCTCGCCCTGGTTGCCGTCCTGACGACGGCGACGACGGCCACCGCGACGGCCCCGACGGCGACGCGAAGCACCGCCTTCCTCCGTCGAAGCTGGCGTAGCGCTGCCATCGGTCACCTGCTGTGCGGCGTCCCCGGCCTGCGCCACTGCTTCCTGCGATGCATCGTGGATTTCGTCCGTCGGCACGGGGGTCGGTTGCGCCGGTCGTTCCTTCACGGCCGGCGGGGTGGCGGTGGCCTGGTCACCCATGGTGACCGCGGCGTCCGGTGCCGCCACTGCCGGTTTCTTTTCCGGATGCTCCTGCCGACCCTGACGCTCGGGGCGCGGCGGGCGCTCGTTGGCAGGTGCGCTCTTTGACGCGTCCGCGCCTTCGGCGGGGCGGTTGCGTGTGTTCTCGCGCGTATCCTGGCGGGCCTGCTGGCGCGCGTCGCGCTTGGATTGCGACTGCGAACGCTGCTCCTGGCGATCCTGGCGCCGCGAACCGTCACGCGCCGCCGGCTCCTGCCGGCCATCACGCGCCGCGCCGCCGCGCGCACCGTTTTCACCCGACCTGCCACGGCGATCCTGGCGTCCATCACGCCGGCCGTTCTGCCCGCCCGTCGCCTCACGCCGTCCACCACCGGATTTGCGCTCGGATGCCTCGGGCTTTTCCGAGGTGGCCGAATGTCCGGCACCGCCGAACAGGCCAGCCAGCCAGGCGAAGAAACCACCCTTGGGCTTGGCCTGCGACACCGGCGTGGGTGCGACCGCGATCGGCTGCGGCGCCGGCGCCGGGGTTTCGTCGCGAATCGGCGCAGGCTGGGCCGGGCGCACCGCGGTGACGGCAGGCGTCGGCGGGATATTGAGGTGGGCGCGGGTAAGCGCGTGCACTTCCTGCTTGCGTGCGCTGGTGCGGTGATAGCTCGGCTTGCCGTTCTCCTCCTCCAGCTCGTTCTCGCGGATGCGCGTCACTTCGTAGTGCGGGATCTCGAGCTGCGAATCGGCGACGATCACCGCCGGCACATCATGGCGCGCCTCGATTTCAACCAACGCACGGCGCTTTTCGTTGAGCAGGTAGTTGGCCACTTCCGCGGGGGCCTGCACCAGCACCTGACCGGTGTTGTCCTTCATGGCCTGTTCTTCGATCAGGCGCAGGATCGACAGCGAAAGTGATTCGACCGAACGCACCCGGCCATGTCCCTCGCAACGCGGGCAGACGATCTGGCTGGACTCGCCGAGACTCGGGCGCAGGCGCTGACGGCTCATTTCCAGCAGGCCGAAGCGCGAGATGCGCCCGACCTGCACGCGCGCGCGGTCATAGCGCAGGGCCTGACCCAGGCGCTGCTCGACTTCGCGCTGATGCTTGGAGGAACCCATGTCGATGAAGTCGATCACCACCAGGCCGCCGAGGTC
>CAZTXX010000168.1:0-5109 GCA_964617405.1 uncultured Aquimonas sp.
GGTCTTGAGATCGAGCTTGCGCGCGGTGGCGACGGCAATGCCGATGCCCTTCTTCGCAAGATCGCGATCAGCAAACTTCGCGCCCTGCAACCAGCCGCCCAGCGCGTTGATCATGTCCACGCTCTGCTGCTTCTGGGCTTCGGTGAGATCTTCGTTGGCCTGCACCGCCTGCATCATGAAGCCCTGGCCCATGCCGACCATCATCGGCAACTGCGCGGCGAACTCGGTTTCGTACTTCACCAGTTGCGGCTCAAGCATGGCCAGCAGGGTGCTTTCCGCACCGTCTGCGGTGAGCATGGCCATGGTGGTGGCGAACTGCGCCTTGTCGTCGGCGCTCGGTGGGTCACCCGCCATGTTTTCGCTCCACTTGGCGCGCAACTCGTCCATCTGGTTGGCAGGCACCACCAGCTGCACCGCACCCAACAGGTCGTTGTTCTTCAGTTTGGCGGCCATCGCCTCCACGGCACTGGCCGGGTCGGAGGTTTGCTGCGCCACCTTGGCATCGGACATCGGCTCTGCCGCGTCCTTGTTGCCGCAGGCGACCAGCGTCAGGGACATCAGGCCGGCGGCAGCCAGCAATGCGAAACGGTTCATGGTAATGCTCCGGAGTGGGGAGGATGGAAAGGGTGAGCGGACAATGATGCCCAAAGCCACTCCGGAAAAAAACAAGGGAGGCTCGATGGCCTCCCTGCAGTTCCAGCATCCTGCCGGATTGGATCTTATGGTTGTGGGCGCTGTGGTAATCGCCGTCTAACGCGGCATGGGCCAATCATACTTAGCTGCGCAACTTAATGCAATACATGATGAAACAACGTTTATCTAGCTGTTTATAAACAAATTAATAGTTGTGATGAAGCGCCTCTCGCAGGCAGGTGCGTGGGTTGGTGTCTTTTTCACAGCCACGCAACACGGCGTTGGGCCAGGAACCGTAGGTCGGGTTGGGGAACATGAACCAACGCTCGCCCCACCAGTTCACGTATGGCGCCATGGCGCGCTCGCGGGTGGCCACGTCGGCGTTGTTGACCCCGTCGAGGAAGTCCGAAAGGTTGTCACCCAACAACAGCAGCACGCGATGGCTGCGATCAATCAGGCGGCGGCGCTCGCCCTTGTCGCGTGCCGGTGCGCGCAGGTCGCCGCGCAGCATCACGTTGCCGCCGTCGGCGGCGATCGGAAAGCCCAGCTTGCGCAGGTTGGATACGGTGGCTTCGACTTCTTCCGGCGCGTCGCGATTGGTGACGAAGAAGATCGTCACGCCACGCGAATCGACATAGTTGGCGAACTCGACCGCACCCGGCATCGCGGTGGCCTTTTCCGAACGGATCCACTCCAGCCAGCGCTCACGCGTGTAGCCGGTGTCCTCGATCACGTTGCGTGCCTGGAAGGCGCTGTTGTCGATCATGGTCTCGTCGGCATCCACCACGATGGCCGGGGCCTTGGCTTCGAAGCCGGCCTGGAATTCGCCTTCCGGCAGGGCGTTCCACGACGGATCGGCCAACGCCAGGTCGAGCGAGCGCCGGGCGGCGGCGTACACGCCGCGTACCGTGGCCTCGTATTCGGCTGAACTCTGTATCCAGAGCGTGGCATAGAGGTTGTCGTTGGCCGGCGGCGCGGCCTCGGCGACGGCCAGCGGGGCCTGCGGCCGGTTCGGCGCCGTGGTGCAGGCGGTCATGAGGGCCAGTGAAAGGGCGAGCAGGCTTCCGCGCAACAGCGTCATGGTGGAACTCTCGTAAATGTCGGGATGGCAAGTGTAGCCGCTGCCACGAACCGGGACGCCACACGGCGGCCCAGGAGTCTGCGCGGCAGCGCAAAGCCGTGCTATGACTTTTCCGCGAACAGGGCGCGGATGCGCGCCATGGCCGCACCCGCGTGCTCGGCGGTGCGCTCCACGTCCTGCGCCGCATCGCGGCCCACGACATGCAGCTCGGCGGCGGGCAATTCGTCGATGAAGCGGCTCGGAGTGACCTTCTGCAACTCGCCGAAGCGGCGCGCATGGCGCGGGTAGCTCAGGTGCAGGAGGCGCTTGGCGCGGGTGATGCCCACGTACATCAGGCGGCGCTCCTCATCGAGGCGGCCCTCGTCGATGGAGGACTCGTGCGGCAGGAGGCCATCCTCCACCCCGACGATGAAGACAAAATCGAACTCCAGGCCCTTGGAGGCGTGCAGAGTCATCAGACGCACCTGATTGCCGGGGGTGTCGCGATCCGAGGCGGTCAACAGGGCGAGCTGGGCCACCAGTTCCCCGGCGGCACCCTTGCCGGCCGCGTCGAACCACTGCGCCAGCTCCTCGACGTTGGCACGGCGACGCTCGAACAGGGTCGCATCCTTGCACTCGGCGCGGATTGCCGCGAGCTGGCCGCTTTCCTCCACCAGCTTGCGGCACAGATCGCCGGCCGAGACAGTGGTGGAGAGGCGACGCAAGCTGCCGACCAGGCGCATGAAGGACTCCAGCGCGTGGGCCGCGCGGGTCGGCAATGCGCTGCGCAACTCGGCACGTTCGGCGGCGCGCGCCAGGCTCAGGTGCTGGGCATTGGCCATCTCACCCAGGCGCGCCAGCGTCACCGCGCCGATTTCCCGCTTGGGCGCCGCCACCGCGCGCAGGAATGCCGCGTCGTCATCCGGGTTGGCGATCAAGCGCAGCCAGGCCAGCGCGTCCTTGACCTCGGCACGCTCCAGGAAGGCGGTGCCACCCGACAGGTGATAGGGAATGCCTTGCAGCTGCAGGGCCTTTTCCAGCGCGCGCGACTGGTGGTTGCCGCGGAACAGGATCGCGAAATCGCCCCACTCGGCCTTGTGCTTGTGCGCGAGAAAGGTGATCTCCGAGGCCACGCGCTCGGCTTCGTGCTCGTTGTCGCGACATTCGAAGACGCGGATCGGCTCGCCGTCGGCCTGATCGCTCCACAGTTTCTTGGGATGCAGATGCGGGTTGTTGGCGATCAGGCTGTTGGCGGCACGAAGGATGCGGCGCATGCAGCGGTAGTTCTGTTCCAGCTTGATGATCGCCAGCGTCGGGTAATCACTGCCCAGACGTGCGATGTTCTCGGTGTCGGCGCCGCGCCAGGCGTAGATCGACTGGTCGTCATCGCCCACGCAGGTGAACGCGCCGCGCGGCCCGGCGAGCTGGGTGAGCAGGGTGTACTGGCTGCGGTTGGTGTCCTGGTATTCGTCCACCAGGAGGTAGCGCAGGCGTTCGCGCCAGGCGTCGCGCAGCGACTCGTGCTGCTCCAGCAGGTGCACCGGCAAGCGGATCAGGTCGTCGAAATCCACCGCGTTGAAGGCGGTCAGGCGTTTCTGGTACTGGCCGTAAATGTCGGCGGCCTCGCGTTCACGCGCGCTTTTCGCCAGCGCCGCGGCCTGCTCGGGTGCCAGCGCCTCGGACTTGGCGCGCGACACCAGGGCGCGCACCGCCGCCACCGCCTTGGCATCGGCACCGCGCGGCATCAGGTCACGGATGATCGCGCCGCTGTCGTCGCTGTCGAAGATCGAGAAGCCGCGCCGCAACCCGGCCGCCTCGTGCTCGATCTGCAGGAACTTCAGCCCGAGCGAATGGAAGGTGCAGATCGTCAGGCCTTCCGCATCCACGCCACGCAGCAAGGCATTGGCGCGCTCACGCATCTCGCGCGCGGCCTTGTTGGTGAAGGTGATGGCGGCGATCTTTTCGGCCGCCATGCCGCGGCGCACGATCAGGTGCTGGATCTTCTGCGTGATGACGCGGGTCTTGCCCGAACCGGCGCCCGCCAGCACCAGCAGCGGCGTATCGCAGTGTTCGACGGCCGCACGCTGGGCGGGATTGAGACTCATGGCAAAACAGAACGGTCACACGGATGAGCCGGTCATTGTGCCGGCAATGACGCGCGCTGTCGCCGCCGTGGGACGGTATGTGTTCCCGGATTCAGCGCAGGCTGGCGTTGATCCGCTCCAGCGCCGTGCTTCCCGGGCACAGCGCGGTGGTGTCGAGCGCGTTGAGCGGCACGCCCGGAGTGCGCAGGCGGGCGTGCAGGTCTTCGGCACCTTCCTCGACGTAGAGCAGACCGGTGACGATTTCCCCCTCCGCCTGGCGCTCGTGCACGTGGTTCATCGCCGCGCGTCGGTCGGACGGATCGTAGGCGGCGTCGAGCTTGCGCAGGCGCAGGCGGCTGCCGTCGTGCTGCTCGACCTCGATCAGCTCGCCGGGCGCGTAGTCCACCACGATTTCCTCACGGCCCTCGATGAAGTCCATGCGGTTGATCGCCTCGTTGTGCTCGCGCACGTAGTCGTAGCTCTTGGTGCTGCCGGCGTGGTTGTTGAAGGTGACGCAGGGGCTGAGCACGTCGAGGATGGCCGCGCCGCGGTGGGCGATGGCGCCCTTGATCAGCGGTACGAGCTGGTCCTTGTCGCCGGAGAAGCTGCGCGCCACGTAGGTGGCCCCGAGCTGCAGGGCGAGGCTGACCAGATCAATCGGGCTGTCGCGGTTGACCACGCCCTTTTTCGAGGTGGATCCGACGTCGGCGGTGGCCGAGAACTGGCCCTTGGTGAGGCCGTACACGCCGTTGTTCTCGACGATGTAGACCATGTTCACCCCGCGCCGGATGGCGTGGACGAACTGGCCGATGCCGATCGAGGCCGAATCGCCGTCGCCGGAAACGCCCAGGTACAGCAGGTCGCGGTTGGCGAGGTTGGCGCCGGTGAGCACCGAGGGCATGCGCCCGTGCACGGTGTTGAAGCCGTGCGAGGGGCTGAGGAAGTAGTCGGGCGTCTTGGAACTGCAGCCGATGCCGCTGAGCTTGGCCACCCGGTGCGGCTCGATCGCCAGCTCCCAGCAGGCGCGCACGATGGCGGCGGAGATGGAATCGTGCCCGCAGCCGGCGCACAGGGTGGAAATGCGGCCCTCGTAGTCGCGCCGGGTGTAACCCAACGCGTTGCAGGCCAGGGACGGATGGTGCAGCCGGGGTTTGGCAAGATACGTCATGCGTTGGCCGCCTGTGCCGGGAGTGGAGCGCCGATCGCGGCGCGCATGCGTTGGGCGATGGTCGCGGTGATGAAGCGCGCAGTGATCGGCGTGCCGTCGTAGTGCAGGGTCGGCACCAGCCGCGCCGGGTCGATGCCGAATTCGTTGACCAGCATCGAGCGCAG
>CAZTXX010000169.1:0-5107 GCA_964617405.1 uncultured Aquimonas sp.
CGCGACATGGTACTGATCGGCCACGCGGGTCACCCGGAAGTGGAAGGCACGATGGGGCAGTGGACCGCCCGCGGTGAAACCGGTGAGATCCATCTGGTCGAGGATCTCGCCGACGTGGCAGCCCTGCACCTGGCTCAGCCCGGAAACTGTGCCTATACCACCCAAACCACGCTCAGCGTTGACGACACCCGCAGCATCATCGCGGCGCTCAGGGCACGTTTCCCGTTGATCCAGGGGCCGAAGCACGACGACATCTGCTATGCCACCCAGAACCGCCAGGATGCCGTGCGCGAGCTGGTGCGCGATGGCTGCGATGCGGTGCTGGTGGTGGGCTCGCCCAACAGCTCCAACTCCAACCGCTTGCGTGAGCTGGCCCAGCGCGAAGGCGCCGATGCCTGGCTGATCGACAGTGCCGACGAGATCGATCCGGAATGGATCGCCTCGCACCGCCGCATCGGCGTTACCGCGGGTGCTTCGGCACCGGAAATCCTCGTGCAGGGTGTGCTCGCCCGCCTGCACGCCCTCGGTGCGGCTGACGTGCGCGAGCTTGGCGGGCGCCGCGAGGATATGATCTTCGCCCTGCCCAAGGCCTTGCGCGCGGGCCCGGCCGCGGCACTCGATGACGAGGCCGAAGAAGGCAGCCTTCAGGATTGACCCCGCCGCATCACGACCCATACAATGCGCGGCTCCGCCGGAGTAGCTCAGTTGGTAGAGCGGCGCATTCGTAATGCGTAGGTCGTAGGTTCGATTCCTATCTCCGGCACCATCGCGCAATTCCGGCGGCCTGCACAACTGCCCGGATTTGCCACGAAACGCCCGCGCCTCAATGGTTTGCGGGCGTTTTCATTTCCGCGGCCGCCACGAACCATCCGTATTCGGCACACCCGATTACGCACGATTTACCCACGACGTATCAGCTTGCGCGCCCGGAAAAACGGGGCAGGTTCCAGCCGTGGCGCATCGCCAGATAACGCAGCGAAAAACACAGCACGATGCCGGCCCAGGACGTCCAGGCCATCGGCAGGGCGAGGTGTTCACCCAGTACCTGCACGCTGGCGGCCAGCAGTGCGGCCGAGGCATAGATTTCCTTGCGCAGGATCAATGGCAGGCGGTTGAGCAGCACATCGCGCATCACGCCTCCGCCGACCGCGCTGACCACGCCCAGGGCGATGGCGACCTGGGCGTTGTGGCCGAACATCAGGCTCTTGTGTGCGCCGAATACGGCGAAGAACCCCAGCCCCAGGGCGTCGAACATCTGCACGGGGTGGGCCAGCTTCTTCAGCAGCGGATAGGCCGCCAGCGCCAATACCGAAGCGAGCAGGGCCAACGTCAGGTAACGCCAGTCGGCAAGACCAGCCGGCGGCAGGGCGCCGATGCTGACATCGCGGATGATGCCCCCACCGCAGGCCACCAGCCAGGCGATGGCGATGACGCCGAACAGGTCGAGATCCTTCTGCCGCGCGGCCACCGCGCCGCTGATGGCGAATGCGAAGGTTCCTGCCAGATCCAGCAGGGTGAACAGCGGGATATTGTCGCTCATTGATGGTGCGGTGCATCGGTCGGACGCACAGCATGGCATCATTGCGCCAATGAGCAACCCACCCATGAAATCCGACCTGCCCGTACTCCAGCAGGCACGCATCGCGGTGATCGGCCTGGGCTATGTCGGCCTGCCGTTGGCGCTTGCGCTGGCGCGCGAATTCGACACCCTGGGTCTTGACCGAAACCCCGACCGCATCGCTTCGCTGGCGCGTGGCGAGGACGTCACCGGCGAGGTGGAGGTCGAGGATCTCGTGCTGCTGCAACAGTTGGCCCTGGCCACCGATACGGCAGCGCTGGAAGGGCGCAACGTCTTCATCATCGCCGTGCCTACGCCGGTGACCCGGCACAAATGGCCGGACCTTGCGCCCCTGGTGTCGGCCAGTGAGGCGGTGGGTCGCGCCTTGCGGCCCGGTGCCGTGGTGATCTACGAATCCACCGTGTATCCAGGCGCCACCGAAGAGGTGTGCGTGCCGGCGTTGGAGCGCGCTTCCGGCCTGGTGTTCAACCGCGACTTCTTCGTCGGTTACAGCCCCGAACGCATCAATCCGGGCGACCGCAAGCGTCGGCTGGCCGATATCGTGAAGGTGACCTCGGGCTCCACACCGCAGTCCGCGGAATTTGTCGACGCGCTCTACCGGCGCATCATCCGCGCCGGAACCCATCTGGCGCCCGACATCCGCACCGCCGAGGCCGCCAAGGCCATCGAGAACACCCAGCGCGACGTCAACATCGCGCTGATGAACGAGTTTGCCGGCATGTTCGCGCGCCTCGGGATGGATACCGAGGCGGTGCTGGAGGCCGCCGGTACCAAGTGGAACTTCCTGCCGTTCCGCCCCGGCCTGGTGGGCGGCCACTGCATCGGCGTGGACCCGTACTATCTCATTCACAAGGCGCAGGAAGCCGGTTATTACCCGGAACTGGTCGTCGCAGCGCGGCGCATCAACGACGGCATGGCGGCGCATGTGGTGGCGCGCCTGTTGCGTGCGATGGCCTTGGCGCAGATCAGCGTGGTGGGTGCGCGGGTGCTCGTGATGGGCGTGACCTTCAAGGAGGATTGCCCTGACCTTCGCAACAGCCAGGTGGCCGGGGTCATTGCCGAATTGCGTTCCTGCCATGCGGAAGTCGAGGTGTTCGACCCCTGGGCCGATCCGGAACAGTGCCAGGAGGAATTCGGCTTGCGACCAATTCCGCATCCCGTGTCAGGCAGCTACGACGCCGTGCTGCTGGCGGTGGCGCACCAGCATTTTCGCGAGATGGGCGTCGAGGGTATTCGCACCCTGCTGCGGCCTGGCGGTCTGGTTTTCGACGTGAAGTACCTGCTGCCGCGCGAGGCGGCCGAAGCGCGCCTGTGATGGAGTGGGGCAGGGTCGTTGCGCGTGCCGGCGTGGCTGGCTGAAACGTGAACCAGGCGCGCCCGGTACAGGCCTTCCTCAATATACTGACGGTCATGAGTCAGGAATCCGATACCCAACACGAGCACGAACACGGCGTGGCCTTGGCGCCGGCACGACCGGAGGTCATGCGACCACCGCTGTACCGCGTGCTGCTGCTCAACGACGACTACACTCCGATGGACTTCGTGGTGGAGGTGCTGCAGGTGTTCTTCAGCATGAACCTCGAAAAGGCCACGCAGGTGATGCTGCACGTGCATACGCGAGGCCAAGGCGTGTGCGGCGTGTTCACCCGGGAGGTGGCGGAAACCAAGGTGGTGCAGGTGAATGAATTCTCCCGCTCGCACCAGCACCCTTTGATGTGCACTATGGAACAGGCCTGAGCGACCCTACATTCACGTTGTCGTGGCGGGCTGCTCCGCCATTCACGTACAGGAAGACCGTGATGTTCAGCAAGGATCTCGAGTTCACCATCGGCCAGTGCTACAAGCAGGCGCGCGAGAGTCGTCATGAGTTCATGACGGTCGAGCACCTGTTGCTGGCACTGCTGGAAAACCCCTCCGCCGCTGGCGTGTTGCGCGTTTCAGGTGCCGATCTGCCGCGCCTGTCCACCGAGTTGCGCAATGTAATCGCCGAAACGGTGCCGGTACTGCCCGCCGAGGACAGCCGTGATACCCAGCCCACGCTGGGCTTCCAGCGGGTGCTGCAGCGTGCGGTGTATCACGTGCAAAGCTCGGGTCGAAAGGAAGTCACCGGCGCCAACGTGCTGGTGGCGATCTTCGGCGAGAAGGATTCGCACGCGGTGTATTTCCTCAACCAGCAGGAGATCACCCGGCTGGACGTGGTCAATTACATCTCGCACGGCGTGGCCAAGGTCGGACAGGACGCCCCCAAGGCCGAGCCGGAGAGCGGCAAGGAAGGCGAGGCCATCGAGGAGAAGGCCGTCAGCCCGCTGGCGGAGTTCGCCAGCAACCTCAACGAGCTGGCGCGCGAAGGCCGGATCGACCCCTTGATTGGCCGCCAGGACGAGGTCGAACGCACCATCCAGGTGCTCTGCCGTCGGCGCAAGAACAATCCGCTCTACGTCGGCGAGGCCGGTGTGGGCAAGACCGCGCTGGCCGAAGGCCTGGCCAAGCGTATCGTCGATGGCGACGTGCCCGATGTGCTCAAGGGCGCCACGATCCATGCGCTCGACCTGGGTGCGCTGGTGGCCGGCACCAAGTACCGCGGCGACTTCGAGAAGCGCCTCAAGGGCGTGCTGGCGCAGTTGCGCAAGGAGGACGACGCCATCCTCTTCATCGACGAGATCCACACCATCATCGGCGCCGGTTCCGCATCGGGCGGCACCATGGACGCCTCCAACCTGATCAAGCCGGCGCTGGCCTCGGGCGAGCTGCGCTGCATCGGCTCGACCACGTTCCAGGAATACCGCGGCGTGTTCGAGAAGGACCACGCGCTGGCGCGGCGCTTCCAGAAGATCGACGTCGTCGAGCCTTCCGTGGCCGAGGCGGTGGAAATCCTGCTGGGTCTGAAGGCGCGCTTCGAGGAGCACCACCGGGTCGAGTACAGCAACGATGCGATCCGCGCGGCGGTGGACCTTTCGGTCAAGCATATCGGCGAGCGCCTGTTGCCGGACAAGGCCATCGACGTGATCGACGAGGCCGGCGCGCGCCAGCGCGTGGTGCCCGAATCCGAGCGCAAGACGCTGATCGACGTTTCCGAGATCGAACTGATCGTGGCCAAGATGGCGCGCATCCCGGCCAAGCAGGTGTCGGCCTCCGACAAGGACGTGCTGAAGAACCTGGAGCGCAACCTCAAGATGGTGGTGTTCGGGCAGGACGAGGCCATCGACACGCTGGTTGCCGCGATCAAGATGGCGCGCTCGGGCCTGGCCGCGCCGGACAAGCCGATCGGCAGCTTCCTGTTCGCCGGCCCCACCGGCGTGGGCAAGACCGAGGTCACCCGCCAGCTTGCGATGCAGCTCGGTATCGAGCTGATCCGCTTCGACATGAGCGAGTACATGGAGCCGCACTCCGTCTCGCGCCTGATCGGCGCGCCGCCGGGCTATGTCGGCTTCGACCAGGGCGGCCTGCTCACCGAGAAGATCGTCAAAACGCCACACTGCGTGCTCCTGCTCGACGAGATCGAGAAGGCGCACCCGGACATCTTCAACA
>CAZTXX010000170.1:0-3902 GCA_964617405.1 uncultured Aquimonas sp.
CACAGAAGAAATGGAAGCGCGCTACTCAAACCCGGACGATGATCATCGAGGAAACTGGAAGCCCGGCGACCTCTCTGCTCGAAATTATTACGGGGAAGGCACCTACTCAATTACATGCCCATCTGGCCGAGTCATCGACGGGCCACCTTCTGGCATGTACTGGAGGGTTAGCAAGCAGAAGTTCGCGGAGCTGGATGCAGACCATCGCATCTGGTGGGGAAGTGATGGCAACAACGTTCCTGCGATAAAGCGCTTCCTTTCTGAGGTGAAGGATGGCCGCGTTCCGCAGACCCTCTGGAATTATCAGGACGTTGGACACACCCAGGAAGCCAAGAAGGAGCTGCTGGCGACAGTCGCGTTTCCTAACTCCGACGTCATGTTCGATACGCCAAAGCCGACCCGATTGATCCGACGGATGTTGCAACTGGCTACGTCGCCAGATGCTTCCGATATCGTCCTGGACTTCTTTGCCGGCACGGGGACGACCATGGACGCGATCTATGCCCAGAACGCAGAGGACGGCGGCAAGCGGCGTTGTATTCTGGTCCAGCTTCCTGAGCCATTGCCCGGTGCGGAGCATGCCGGCTGGAAGACCATCGCAGATGTCACCAAGGCGCGACTCCGTGGCGCCGGTGCGAAGATCAAAGCCGATAACCCACTGTTCACCGGCGAAACCGGCTTCCGCGTCTACAAACTTGACCAATCCAACATCCGCGCCTGGCAACCCACCGGTGACCTGGAACGGGATCTGGTCGACAGCGTCGAGCACATCGTTCCGGGCCGCAGCGAACAGGATGTACTGACCGAGATCCTGCTCAAGCTCGGCTTGGACCTGTGCGTACCCATCGAACAGCGCCAGGTCACCGGCAAGACCGTGCATGCCATCGGCGGCGGCGTGCTGATGGCCTGCCTGGATACCCGCATCACCCCGGACGAGGTCGAAGCCCTGGCCCTGGGGATTGCCGAATGGCACGCCGAACTGGCCCCGGCCGGCGACACCACCTGCGTGTTCCGCGACAGCGCCTTCACCAACGACGAAGCCAAGACCAACCTCGCTCTCACCCTTGAGCAGCATGGCATCCGCCATGTGCGGAGCCTGTGAGATGGCGACCCAGCCCCCTCGGGAGGGGCAGTTTCTGCTCTATCGCACCGACGAGGGCCGCACCCGCGTGGAGTGCCGCTTCGAACAGGACAGCCTCTGGCTCTCGCAAGCGAGCATGGCGGTCTTGTTCGACACCAGCAAGCAGAACATCGCCAAACACCTGAAGGCGATCTTCACTGAAGGCGAGCTTCAAGCCGATGCAGTCGTCAACTCCTGGTTGACAACTGCGGCCGACGGCAAGCGATACCGGACGGCGGAAGCCGCCAAGGCAAAGGCGCAGGCGGAATATGACGCCTGGCTGCACCAGCAGCACGCCCTGCCATCACCAGCGGAGCAGGACATGACGCGGATACTCGAGCAAGCGGTAAGGGCGCTGCCCGACCCCAAGGACAAGAAGACATCATGAAGCTCCACTTCGAAGACAAGCTCCCGCACCAGCTGGCCGCCATCGAGGCGGTCTGCGACTTGTTCCGTGGTCAGGAGATCTGCCGCACGGAGTTCACCGTCACCCAAAGCGCGGCTTCGCCGCAAATGGGCTTGCCGCTGGCGCAAGGCATGGAAGAATCGGCGCTGGGCATCGGCAATCGTCTGACTCTGCTGGATGACGAACTGCACGCCAATCTGACGGCCATCCAGTTGCGCAATGGCTTGGCACCTTCAGAGGCGCTGACTGACGGCAACTTCACCGTGGAGATGGAAACCGGCACGGGCAAGACCTACGTGTACCTGCGCACCGTGTTCGAACTGCACAAGCGCTATGGCTTCACCAAGTTCGTGGTGGTGGTGCCCTCGGTGGCGATCAAGGAGGGCGTATACAAGTCACTCCAGATCACCGCCGAGCATTTCCGTGGGCTGTACGCCAATACGCCCTTTGATTACTTCATCTATGACTCGTCCAAGCTCGGCCAGGTGCGCAACTTCGCCACAAGCCCGAACATCCAGGTGATGGTGGTCACCGTGGGTGCCATCAACAAGTTCGGCGACGAGGACGCTGCGGCGGCGGAGGAATCCGACGAGGCTCGCCGGCGCGAGAAGTCCAGGAACGTGATGTACCGCGCCAGCGAGAAGACCGGTGGCGAAAAGCCCATCGACCTGATCCGTGCGACCCGTCCGATCCTGATCGTGGATGAACCCCAGAGCGTGGATGGCGGCCTGGACGGCAAGGGCAAGAAGGCGTTGGATCGCATGCACCCGCTGTGCACGCTGCGCTACTCGGCCACCCATGTGGACAAGCACCACATGGTTTATCGGTTGGATGCGATCGACGCCTATGAGCAGCGCCTGGTCAAGCAGATCGAGGTGGCTTCGGGCACGGTGGACGGGGCGAGCAACAAGCCCTTCGTGCGTTTTGTTTCCGCCCGCAGCGTGCGCGGGCGCGTCGAGGCCAAGGTGGAGCTGGATGTGGAGTCCGCCGGCGTCGTGCGCCGCAAGGATGTCACGGTGATGGATGGCGACGATCTGGAGCAGACCACGGGCCGGGCGCTGTACCGGGATTGCCGGATCGGCGAGATCAATGTCGGCCGTGGCAAGGAGCGCCTGGAGTTGCGGGTGCCCGGCGGCGAGGTCTGGTTGCAACAGGACGAAGCCTGGGGCGACGTTGACGCGCTGGCAATTCAGCGCCAGATGATCCGGCGCACCATCAAGGAGCACCTGGACAAGGAAAAGCGGCTGCGGCCCAAGGGCATCAAGGTGCTGTCGCTGTTCTTCATCGACGAGGTGGCGCGCTATCGCCAATACGACGCGGAAGGCAATGCGCAAAAAGGCATCTACGCGCAGATGTTTGAGGAGGAATACGACCGCTGGACCAGGCACCCGGATTACCAGAGCCTGTTCAAGGAGGTGGACATGGATCACCCCGCCGAGGACGTGCACAACGGCTACTTCTCGGTGGACAAGAAGAAGATTGGCGGCAAGAACGTCGAGATGCTCAAGGACACCAATGGTTCGACCAAAGCCGACGATGACACCTACAACTTGATCATGCGCGACAAGGAGAAGCTGCTCGATCTGGCGACGCCGCTGAAGTTCATTTTCTCCCACTCGGCACTGCGGGAAGGCTGGGACAACCCGAATGTGTTCCAGATCTGCACCCTGCGCGACATCCGCACCGAACGCGAGCGCCGCCAGTCCATCGGGCGTGGCTTGCGACTGTGTGTGGACAGCAATGGACAGCGGGTTCAAGGATTCGATACCAACACCCTGACGGTGATTGCGAACGAGAGCTACGAGGCGTTCGCCGATGGTCTGCAGAAGGAGTTGGAAGATCCAAAGACCGGCATCGGCATCCGCTTTGGCGTGGTGGCACCGGAGCAATTCGCGGCGATTGCGGTTACGGCTGACGACGGCACTGTGTCGCCATTGGGCGTTGAGCAGTCCAAGGTGCTGCGCGCCGCCCTCCAGTCGCAGGGCTATCTGACTTCGAGCGGCAAGGTGGAAGATGCCTTGCGCTCTGCGATCAAGGATGGAACGGTGCAATTGCCTGAGGCGTTCGAGCCACACCGGGATGCGGTGGTGGCGATTCTGCGCAAGCTGGCTGGGCGCTTGGAAATCAAGGATGCAGACAAACGACGTGATGCCATCCCGGTACGTCGTGCTGTCCTGGATAGCCCCGAGTTCAAGGCGCTGTGGGACCGGATCAAGCATCGCACCACCTATCGGGTGCAGTTCGACAACGAGAAGCTGATCGAGAACTGCATCGATGCCGTTCGCGATTCGCCGCGCGTGGCTGCGGCGCAGTTGCAGTGGCGCAAAGCCGGCTTGGCGATCGGACAGGCGGGTGTGGAGGTAACCCCTGGCAGTA
>CAZTXX010000170.1:3912-5069 GCA_964617405.1 uncultured Aquimonas sp.
CTCACTGCCGGTCTCTTTGGAGGAGACCGATATCGCGCTGCCCGATATCCTGACCGACCTGCAGGACCGCACCCAGCTCACCCGGCGATCAATCCAGAGAATCCTTGTGGGAAGTGCGCGACTAGGCGATTTCAAGCGCAATCCGCAGCAGTTCATCGAACAGGTCGCCGAGGTCATCAACGACCGGAAGCGCCACGCGCTGGTGGATGGAATCCGCTACCAGAAGGTTGGTGACGATCACTACTACGCGCAAGAGCTGTTCGAGGAAAACGAGCTGCGCGGTTATATCGGCAACATACTCATGGACACCGAGAAGGCGGTATACCAGCACGTGGTGTACGACTCGGACGTGGAGCGCGACTTTGCCACCGAGCTGGAGCACAACGAAGCCATCAAGGTGTACGCCAAACTCCCGGGCTGGTTCAAGATCCCGACCCCGCTGGGCACCTACAACCCGGACTGGGCCATCCTCGTCGTGGATGAGAGTGGGAAGGAGCGCCTCTACTTCGTGGTGGAAACCAAGAGCACCCTGCTGGAAACCGGGTTGCGTCGGAAGGAGAGCGACAAGATTGCTTGCGGGAAAGCGCACTTCGAGGCGTTGGCTATTGGTGAGTCACCAGCGAGGTACGTGGTGAAACGCAACGTCACGGAACTGCTGGCAGAACGATGAAGCAGCAAGCCAAGTCGAAGCTGTTGACGAAGATTGCAGGGTGCCGGACCGTGCCGAACCGCACCTTCGTGCGCGTACCGCGCGAACGAATCCACATGAGAATCACCGACGTTGCCATGACATTCGATGCAGATCGCGTTCGCGATCTACGGAAACGCTTCGCCGACGTCGCAGGGATCTGCGTGCGAGAGTCATTTCACCGCCGGCCTTGCTCCCTGCCGGGCACGAAATGGGCACGATTTGGGCACGAACCGGGCACGGAGCCGGATTCATGCACTTGGGCGGGACTCTTGGAGCAACAAAAAACCCCGTGAAGTCACGGGGTTGGATGTGGTGGCTATGGGTGGACTCGAACCACCGACCCCGGCATTATGAGTGCCGTGCTCTAACCGGCTGAGCTACATAGCCATGTAGCAAATTTCAGGCGCTGTGGTCCTGATGTTCCCAGGTTCGGCGCTTGCGGGGTCGAAGTCCGCAGGCCAAACCT
>CAZTXX010000171.1:0-5033 GCA_964617405.1 uncultured Aquimonas sp.
CCATCGGGCCGTAGGCGTGCAGGCGGGTGGTGGAGATGCCGATTTCCGCGCCCAGACCCAGTTCGCCGCCGTCGGAAAAGCGCGAGGAGGTGTTGACCATCACCACCGCCGAGCGCATCGCGGCGACGAAGCGCCGCGCCGTGGCCTCGTTGCGGGTGGCGATGACTTCGGTGTGGTCGGAGCCGAAGCGGCGGATATGGGCGATGGCCTGTTCGAGATCATCGACCACGCGCACCGCGATCACCAGGTCGAGGAATTCAGCATCGTAGTCGGCCTCCAAAGCCTCACCCGCCTCCGGCACCCGCGCCCGCGTCGCCGCATCCCCGCGCAGGACGACGCCGCGCGCTTGCAGGGCGGCGGCGGCGCGCGGCAGGAAGCTATCGGCCACGTCGCGGTGCACCAGCAGGGTTTCCAGCGCGTTGCAGACGCCTGGACGACTGGTCTTGCCGTCGATCAAAAGGTTCAGGGCAAGATCCAGGTCCGCGTCGGCGTCCGCATAGAGGTGGCAGACGCCCTTGTAGTGCTTGATCACCGGCACCCTTGCGTGCTCAGCGACGAAGCGGATCAGGCCCTCGCCACCGCGCGGAATGGCGAGGTCCACGATATCGGTGAGCTGCAGCAGTTTGACCATGGTTTCGCGCGAAAGATCGGTGACCAAGGTCAGCACCGCCTCGGGCAGGCCGGCGGCGGTGATGGCCTCGCTGAGCGCCACGGCGATGGCGGTGTTGGAGTGGATCGCCTCGGAGCCACCGCGCAGGATCACTCCGTTGCCGGCGTACAGGCACAGCGCGGCGGCGTCGGCGGTGACGTTGGGGCGGGCCTCGTAGATCATCGCAACCACGCCCAGCGGCACGCGCACGCGGCGCACGTGGATGCCGTTGGGGCGCACTTCCTCGCGCGTCACCTGCCCCACCGGATCGGGCAGTGTGGCCACGTAGCGCACGGCGTCGGCGATGGCGGCCAGGCGCGATTGATCCAGGCGCAGGCGGTCGAGCATCGCGCCGGTGGTGCCGCGCGCGGCAGCGGCCTCCATGTCACGGGCGTTGGCATCCAGGATGGCGGCGGTGTGGGCACCGAGCCGTTCGGCCATGTCGCCCAGAAGTGCGCGCTTTGCGGCAGTCGACAACTGGGCCAGCACGTGCGAGCCCTCGCGGCAAGCCAGTGCCTGGGCAGTGATATCGGCGGTCATGGGCGCTTCCTGGCGCGGGATCGGGCACAAGAACCTAACGGCGGGGCCAACGAATTTCCAGCCTCAAGCCACCAGGACGGGCAATGCCGAAAAACGCGAGGCAGACCCGAGGTTTCCCCGAATCGGAGAAATGGTCGAAAATCCCCGTTTTACCGCCGCGGCAAGCATCGCGGCTGCAAGAGGAACCTGATGAAAGAACGCACACTTGCGCTGGCCGGCCTGATGCAGGGCTTGCGCCTGGCCCAGTCCATCGCACGCTCGGACACCGTCGTCGAAGCCGACCTGGCGGCGTCGCTGGCGTCGATCTTCCGTATCGATGCGGACTCGGTGGAAGCGGTATACGGCTCCGCCACGCTGATGACCACCGGCCTGGATACGCTGATCGACCAACTGCAAGGGGGCGAACGGCGCGATGCGGGGATCAGCAAGATGGCCATGACGGTGCTGCAAGTCGAACGCCAGCTCAAGGAGCGCGGCGACCTGCTGCGGGTACTGCAGGAAGGCATCACCGAAGCCGGGCGCCAGCGCGAACACTTCGGCGTAACCCACCCCACCGTCATCGCCCGTCTCGGCGAGGTCTACGCCAACAGCGTCAGTCACCTCCCCACCCGGGTGCTGGTACAAGGCGACCCGTTGCGATTGCAGCAGGAATCGGTGGTGGCCCAGATCCGCGCCAGCCTGTTGGCCGCCGTACGCTCTGCGGTGCTGTGGCGCCAGCTGCGCGGCAGTTACTGGGATCTCGTCCTGCGACGTCGTGCAATGATCGCCGCGGCCGAACGCTGGCGTGGCACTTGAAAGCCCGTAAACAACCCAGCCGACTCACACCATCTGATACCCGCGGCTTTATCCAACTTCGTGGATTGTGAAACACCCACCTGCCGGTCGCCGGCGCGCTCACGGGGTTCAGGCCACGATCCGCGCGTGCGGGAAGCTTCCGCAAACCGAAGCACCGCACCGGCCAATGCTCCGCACGAGCCGTAAAGCCGGCATATACTCGGATCATCGCCCCGCCGATGACGCCCATGTCTGACATCGCACCTGACGAGATGCCCGAGCTGACCGTCCTGCTGCAGCGTTGGCAGGACGGTGACGTGGTGGCGCGGGAAGAATTGATGACCCTGGTGTATCGCCGTGTCCGCGCGATCGCCAACCAATCCCTGATGCATCACGCCCAAGCCACGCTGACGCCCACCGAGCTGGCGCACGAAGCACTGATCCGGCTGTTGGGCACCGATTCGAACTGGGCCGACCGGCGCCACTTCTTCCACGTCGTGGCGCAGGCCACGCGCCAGGTCATCGTCGACCACGCGCGAAGGCGCCTGAGCGAAAAGCGCGGCCAGGGTCAGGTCGCCATATCGCTCAGTCAGGCACCCGACATTTCCACCGGCGACCCGGACGACGATGTGATGCGTGTGGATGAGGCCCTGGTGGCGCTCGCCCGGGAGGACTCGCGTCAGGCCCAGGTCATCGAGTTGAGCTATTTCGGCGGATTCTCCCGCGAGGAAATCGGTGCGGCACTGGAAATCTCGGTGGCCACCGTGGATCGCGACCTGCGTTTCGCACGCGCCTGGCTCAAGGAAGCGTTGGGTTCATGAGCGGCGGCGCCCCGCACGCGCAGCTGGTCGAGCTGTTCCACGTTCTGCTGGAACTACCCGACACGCAGCGCGAGGCGCGGTTGAACGAAATGGCACCGGAGCTTCGCGAGCGTCTGCGTCGATTGCTGGAGGCGGACAGCCAGACCCTGGATCCGATGGCCGCCGCGGTCACGGAGGGTGGCACGGCGCTGCTCCACACCACGACCGATGGCACGCGCCTTGGCCCCTGGCGGATTCTGCATGAGCTGGGCGCCGGCGGCATGGGCACGGTGCTGCTGGCCGAACGTGCCGACGGCCAGTTCGAGCAACAGGTGGCGATCAAGCTGATCCGCGGCTTCCCCACGGCCGAGGGTCAGCGCCGTCTGCGCCAGGAGCGCCAGATCCTCGCCCAGCTCGACCATCCCAACATCGCGCGGCTGATCGACGGCGGCCAAACGCCCGATGGCCAGCCCTACGTGGTGATGGAGTATGTCCACGGCGTGGGCTTGCTCGACTACCTCGCGCACAACACGCTGAGCCTTGACGCGAGACTGACGCTCTTCGACCGCATCGCCGACGCGGTCCAGCACGCCCACGGGCGCCTGGTGATCCACCGCGACCTCAAGCCCGGCAATGTGCTGGTGCAGGAAAACGGCGAGCCCAAGCTGCTGGACTTTGGTGTCGCCAAACTGGTGGACGTGGGTGCGGATTCGGGCGAGCAGGACTCCTCCACCCGGGTTTTCAGCCGCGGCTACGCCAGCCCGGAGCAACGCACCGGCCACGCCATTTCCACCGCGACCGATGTCTATGCATTGGGTGTGGTGTTGCGCGAGATGCTGACCGGCGAGCGCGAGCCGGGCGCACACGCGCAGCTTCCCGCCGGCTTCCTCCCGCTGCCGCTGCCGGCCGACCTGCGCGGCATCCTCGCACGGGCCACCGAAGCCGATCCCGCGCAGCGCTATCCCACCGTGGAGGCGCTGCGCGCCGACCTCGCACGCTGGCGCGAGGGCCGGCCGGTGATGGCCGCACCGGACAGCTGGCACTACCGCAGCCGCAAGTTCATCGGCCGCCACCGCGTCGGCATGACGCTTCTGGCCGCGGCCCTGATCGCCTCGACGGGCTTCGTCTGGCGCCTGGCGGTGGAGCGCAGCCGTGCGCTGGAGGCGGAAGCCGTCGCCACGCGCGCACTGGCCGCCGCCGAGCGCGACAGCCAG
The DNA here is from genome assembly GCA_964617405.1 of uncultured Aquimonas sp. Taxonomy (GTDB): domain Bacteria; phylum Pseudomonadota; class Gammaproteobacteria; order Xanthomonadales; family Xanthomonadaceae; genus Denitratimonas. The sequence goes on from CAZTXX010000171.1 coordinate 3,978, forward strand.
GCCGCGCGCGCCTCGGTGGAATTTCTCGCCCGCACGCTCGCCGCGGCTGCACCGGAAGTGGCGATGAGCACCCAGATCAGCGTGCGCGACCTGCTCGACCAGGCCCGTGCCGGCATGATGAACGACCAGTCGCTGCCGGCCACCGCACGCCAGATGGTGCAGCGCCTGCTCGGCAACCTGTATCACTCGCTGGGCGAACCGCAGATCGCGGTCGAGCTCCTGACCGCCGGAGTCGCCGGCGTTGCGCCGCAAACGGCTCCCGAGGCACTGGCCTTCGCGCGCGATCTGGACACTCTCTCCATTCTCGAGGGAACGCTGCAGCACCTCGATGCCACGATGCGCTACGCGCGCGAGGCCGCCGCGATGCGCGAGCGATTCGCACCGAACAGCGCGGTCGAGCATATGCGCAGCCGGATCCAGATCGCCTATGCGCACTATCGGCGCAACGAGCTTGCCGAGGCCCACGCGCTGTGGGACGTCATCCTCGCAAACCCACCGCCCGATGCGCCGCTGGACGGAATGCTCGATGTCTACCACGTCGCCGCGGCCGCCTGGCTGGCGGAAAACGAGACCGAACGCGCGCTCGAAACCAGCCGCCGCGGGCTGGAGTACGCGAGGGCGCACGGCTTGACCGAAGACTCGCTGCTGATCGTCGAACTGATCCGCGTCCACGCAGTGGCCCTGCTCGAAATGGGGCGCGCCACCGAAGCGGCGGAGCTTCTGCACCGGGCAATCGCCGTACAGGAGCAGGCCGCGGGATTGCGTGGGACCCGTGCCAGCAGCCTGCTCAACGCGCTGGGACTGGCGCTCAACGCCCAGGGCCGCTTTCGCGAGGCGCACGAGGTCCTCGAGCGCGCCGAACAGATGCTCGGCAACGCCACGGCCACCGATGTGGAACAGGCCATCTCGCTGAACAATCTGGCCAGCGTGATGGAGAACGCCGGTGACTACGCCGGCGCCCTGCGCCGCTTCGATGAAGCCATCGCGATCATCGGGCGCGCCGACACGTCGGTGGGAAACACGGCCGTCATGTTCCAGCGCAACCGCCTGCGCACG
>CAZTXX010000172.1:0-2644 GCA_964617405.1 uncultured Aquimonas sp.
GTCGAACTCGCAGGCCTGGCCGATGACGATCGGGCCGGCGCCGATGATGAGGATGCTCTTCAGGTCGGTACGTTTTGGCATGGGATGGATCCAGAAGTGGTGCGGTGCGCCGGAGCCGTATCAGGGCCCGGCTTCAATCATTTCCCGGCGCCGCCGATGACGCCGTCGAGGAAGGATTCCATTGCGGTATAGAGCCGCACCTGGTTGTCGAAATCGTAGAAACCGTGCGCCTCCTTGGGCTCGAGGATGTCGACCTTGGGCGGATTCCCGACCTTGGCCAACTCATCCTTGAGCAGGCGGTACTGGTTCGGCGGCACGCGCTCGTCCTTGCCGCCCTGCACCAGCATCACCGGCACGCGGATCTTGTCGGCGTTGAATGCCGGGGACTGGGCGCGCTGTTCGGCCAGGGACTCGGGGTGCACCCGCTTCAGATAGGCCACACCGGTCTTGGACTGCGGGATATCGCCCTTGGAGAACATCATCGGGATGCTGTACACGCCCACGTAACCGATCGTGCAGCGGTACTTGTCCGGATAGCGCGCGATCGACTGCAACGCGGCGAAGCCGCCATAGGAGGCGCCATAGGTGCACATGCGCTGCGGGTCGGCAATGCCCTGGGCCACCGCCCAGTCGACCGCGTCGGCCATGTCGTCGATCATCGTCGTGCCCCAGTTGCGGTAACCCTTGCGCTCGAAGGCGTTGCCGTAGCCACCGGAGCCGCGGAAGTTGATCTGCAACACGGCGTAACCGCGATTGGCGAGGAACTGCACTTCCGGGTTGAAACCCCAGTAATCGCGCGGCCCATGCGGCCCGCCGTGCGGATTGAGGATCAGGGGCAGGTTCTTGCCGTCGCTGCCCTTGGGGATGGTGATGTAGCCGTGCAGGGGCGTACCGTCGCGCGCGGTGAGCGAGATCGGCCGCATCGGCGACATCTTCGCCGGGTCGATCCAGTCGCGCGATGCGAGCAGGAAACGCGCTTCGCCACTCTTGCGGTCGAACAGGAAGTACGCGCCCGGATCGATATCGCTGTAGCGCCGCAGAAGGACATAGCGACCATCACGGCTGATCCCCGAGAAGCTCACCGCATGATCGGGAAACGCGTTGAGCAGTCCAGCCAGCGCCTTGGCCTGCTCATGTTCGGGTGCCACGAAATCGTAGGTCGGCAGCCCATCCTGATAATTGACTGCCAGCACCTGGCTCTCATCGCCACTGAGCAGCAGTTCGTTGGAGTCGACGTTGGCATTGCGCGAGAGCAGGGTTTCCTCGCCGGTCTGCGGATCCACCAGCGCCAGCCTGAGCGGCTCGCCCTCGTCACTGATGGAGAACACCACGCGCTTGCCGTCTTCGGCGAACATGATCGGATTGCGCACCGCGCCACCCATCGGCGCCGAGTGCACCGTGGTCCACTCGTCACCATCGCGCCGCAGGGTGACGATATCGCCGCCCTCGGTCTTGATCCCGATCGCGTAGCGCACCTTGCCTTCGCGGTCCAGCACGAAGCTGCCAAAGCGCAGCGGCGCCGTCGCCACGGTGTTGAGCTTGCCGTTGTAGACATTGAGCTTGAACAGATAGGCCGAGTCGACCGAGCGCTGCACCAGGATGGTGTCCGGATCGGCCCAGTTGAGATCGACGATCTGGTAAGTGCCGCCATTGGGGATGTGGACACGGTTCTTGCCGTTGACATCGCTCAGATACAGGTCCGGTGTGCCGACACGGAAGTCGAAACGCCCGGTCTTGCGCGACACGTACATGATGAAGCGGTTGTCGTTGACCCAACGCACGCGCTCGATGTGCTGGTTGGCACCCTGATCCCACTTGCCGACCAGCTTCATATCACGCACCCTGAACGCCGCCAGCACGGTACGGTCGCCCTGCGGTACCGAGACGGTGATGTAGCTGCCGGTGGGCGACAGCGAGACGTTGCTGAATTCGGGATCCTTGAAGAAGTTGCCAACCGGCAGCCGCTCACCCGAGGCGATGCTCCAGGGCAACTGCAGCACGCCAACGAACAGGACCATCAACAAAATTCGGATCATTCCCGGTACTCCCGTCACTGCGCCGCGCCTGCGGCATCCATCATCGTCACGAAGCGTGCAAACAAGCCGCCGACGTCCGCCGGACCAGGAGACGCTTCCGGATGGCCCTGAAAACTGAAGGCCGGCGCATCGCGCAGCGCGATACCCTGGTTGCTGCCGTCGAACAGCGAGCGGTGGGTGACACGGACATTCCCCGGAAGGCTGGTCTCGTCCACCGCAAACCCATGGTTCTGGCTGGAAATCATCACCCGGCCGCTATCCAGCTCCTGCACCGGATGATTGGCGCCGTGGTGGCCGTGCGGCATCTTCAGCGTACGTCCGCCCACGGCCAACGCCAGCAACTGGTGCCCAAGGCAGATGCCGAACAGGGGAATCCGCGCCGCGACCAGTTCGCGCACCGCCTCGATGGCGTAGCCGCAAGCCTGCGGATCACCCGGGCCGTTGGAAAGGAAAATGCCGTCGGGCTTCAATGCCAGCGCCTCGCTCGCCGAGGTTGTCGCGGGTACCACGGTCACGCGGCAACCGGCATCGGCCAACAGGCGCAGGATGTTGAGCTTCACGCCGAAGTCGTAGGCCACCACATGAAAACGCGTTGGTGGCGCAGTGAA
>CAZTXX010000172.1:2744-4980 GCA_964617405.1 uncultured Aquimonas sp.
CCGGCCAGATGCATGTCGCGGGCCTCGTCATCTTGCGGCGTGCAGCCGGTATTGCCGACATGCGGCCAGGTCAGGGTCACGATCTGGCGTGCGTAGGAGGGGTCGGTGATGATTTCCTGATAACCGGCCATGGCGGTGTTGAATACCACTTCGCCAACACGCAGGCCATCGGCGCCGATCGAGGTACCGCGCAGCACGGTGCCGTCGGCAAGAGCAAGAAGAGCATTTCGGGACACGGGTTTCGCCTTGTGGAAAGTTCCAGGCCCGCGTGGCCAGCCGAAGATTCGGCGAGCGCCCACGCTTGCGGCGGCTCGCTCGCAAAAGCGAGCCGGGAGGCGTGGAAAAATGGGGGCGGGGCGAGCGGGAATGATACCGGCCTCGTCCCGCAGCGTCCATAACGATGATGCAACGGCAATCGCCGGTCGTACACGCAACGCTGGCAGCCTGCAAGGCTTTCGTGCCCGCGACTGGCATGTATCGGACGTTCCGCTCCGACGAACCCGCAAAAAAAACCGGCGGGCCGCAAAGCCCGCCGGGAGATGCCATCGATCCGAAGACCGGGCAATGAATCAGTAGACGTCGTTGACCGTGTTGTAGGTGTTGAACTTCCCGGTCGGGGTGACCAGACGCGGGTCGTTCAGGACCTTCTTCAGCTTGCGGGTCTTGTCGTCGACGATCACGATCGCACTCTTCTGGTCCTTGCCGTTCCAGACCGAGAACCAGACTTCGTCACCGGCCTTGTTGTACTCCGGCTGGACGACGCGCTTGGGACCTTCGCCCAGGTTGGCCCACTTGGCGATCGGCAGCACCTGATAGCCCTTGTCGAGGTTGTTGATGTCGAACACGGCGATCGACTGGCTGGCCTCGGCGGTCGGGTTCAGGGTGGTGTCAACCCAGAGGTTGCGCGACTTCGGATGGGTCTTGACGAAGAGCGAGCCGCCGCCCTGGCCCTTGAGGACTTCCACGGCCTTCCACGCATACTGCGGGTGGTTGTCCGGATCCGTCGCGATCAGGGTGATGTTCTCGTTGCCCAGCGCCGAGGTGGCCCACACCGGCCCGTACTTGGGATGGGTGAAGTTGGCGCCACGACCCGGGTGCGGGATCTTGTCCACGTCGACCAAGCCGACCATCTTCTGCTCCTTGGAGTCGACGATGGCGATCTTGTCGGAGTTGTTGGCTGCGGTGAGGAAATAACGCTTGCTGATATCCCAACCACCGTCATGCAGAAAGCGCGCGGCATCCAGCGTGGTGACCTTGAGGGCATCGATATTGCTGTAGTCGACCAGCAGGATGCGGCCGGTTTCCTTCACGTTGACGATGAACTCGGGGTGCTCGTGGCTGGCCACGATGGCGGCCACGCGCGGCTCGGGGTGGTATTCCTGCGTGTCGACCGTGGTGCCGCGGGTCGAGACGATCTTGATCGGCTCCAGCGTCGGGCCGTCCATGATCACGTACTGCGGCGGCCAGTAGGCACCGGCGATGGCGAACTTGTCCTCGTAGCCCTTGAACTTGGAGGTTTCGACCGAACGCGCTTCCATGCCGATCTTGATCTCGGCGACGACGTCGGGCTTCTCCATCCACAGGTCGATCAGGTCGATCTTGGCGTCGCGGCCGATGACGTAGATGTAGCGGCCCGAGTGCGAAACGCGCGAGATGTGGACCGCATAGCCGGTTTCGACGATGTTGATGATTTCCTTGGTATCGCCGTCGATCAGCGCCACCTGGCCCGCGTCACGCAGGGTGACCGAGAAGATGTTGTCCAGGTTGTACTTGTTCATCTGGCGGGTCGGGCGCTTTTCCACCGGAACGGTGACCTTCCAGGTGTTCTTCATTTCCGCCATGCCCCACTCCGGCGGGTTCGGCGGGGTGTGCTGGAGGAAGCGGGCCATCAGGTCGACCTGATCGGCCGTCAGCTCGCCGCCGGTGCCGAAGTTCGGCATGCCGCCGGGCGAACCGTAGGTGATCAGCGCCTTGAGGTAGTCGGTGCCGCGCGGCTGGGTCAGATCGGGCGTCAGCGGCTTGCCCGTGGCGCCCTTGCGCAGCACGCCGTGACAGCCGGCGCAGCGCTGGAAGAAGATTTCGCTGGCTGCAGCGAACTCGGTCTCGGTCATGTCCGGCGCGCCCGGGGTGCGAACCTGCTTGACGTCCTTGCCCGACATGGCCACCGGCGCGCCTTCGTAGGCCGCCGCCGCCTGGCTGGTACCCGGATGCAACTCGCCCTGCGCCGGATCCGTCG
>CAZTXX010000173.1:0-4960 GCA_964617405.1 uncultured Aquimonas sp.
ACAACCCTTTCACGGTTGCGACCGGGGTTCGAATCCCCGTGGGGACGCCATCCAGCAGGATGGATCGAAACAGAAGAGCCCGCTTCGGCGGGCTTTTTTGCGTGTGCGCATCGCTCGTCAAAAGCCCTACGACCAACGACGAACACCCCCGCAATGTGATGCGCATCCCGGATGAATGTAAACAATTGATGCGGATTGCCGCTTTTGTGTCTATGGTGCGAGCGTCACCCCCTCGTCCGGTCGCGCCATGCCCAGCCCAACGCCCCCCACTCGCCGCCATCTGCTCACCGGTCTCGGCAGCGCCCTGATCGCCGCCGCGTCAACGGCTCAAGAACCCGCCAGCGCCAAGCCGCAAGCCGACGTCGACGCCAAGAACGGCTCCACCGGCACCATCATCCCGCCGTTGGCGGTCCGCGCGATGCATCGCATGGGATTCGGCCCGGCACGCCGCAAGAAGAAAAAGCCGGCCGGCGCAGTCCCAGCCGACCAGGTATTCGGCGACGATTTCGAGGTACAAGGCGAACCGGGCGCGGATGACATCGGTTATTTCATGTCCCTGGGCAGCACGGACGACGCGCGCCTTCAGGCCTACGTCGACCAGCAACTGTCTCCGACCAGCATCGACGACTCGGATCTCAACGCCAGGCTGGCGGCCTGGCCGGCCTCGTTCTCGACGCTGAACCAGCCACTCGGCGTGGTGTTCGCACAGCGCTCGTGCCAAAGCGATTCAACCAGCTACCGGCGGCCATTGCGCGAAGTGGAACGGGCCGCCTTCACCCGCGCGATCTACAGCCGCCGCCAACTGCTCGAGCTGACCGTCGACTTCTGGCACAACCACTTCAACATCTTCGGCGAACTCAGCGCGCGCATTTCAGCAAGCTGGCACTCCTGGGATCGTGACGTGATTCGCGCCCATGCCTTCGGCAATTTCTACCAGATGCTCTACGCCAGCGCCCGGCACGTGGCGATGCTCCAGTATCTGGACAACTACCGCAGCTCCATCGCGTTCAACGAGAACTACGCGCGCGAAGTCATCGAGCTGCACACGATGGGAGCGGAACACTACCGGGGTCTGGAGCAACCCCTGACGGTGCCCGCGCTGGCTCAGAATCCCTATACCGCACTGAACGACCCCGAGCTGAGCGACGCGCAGATTGGTGGCGGGCTGGCGATTGCCGACCCCTCGCGGCAGATCGCGGCGTACTACGTGGACAACGATGTCTACGAGGCTGCCAAGTGCCTGAGCGGCTGGCGATACAACAACGCCAACGTCGCCAACGCCTGTGGCACCGGCGCCTTCTACACCGACATCAACCATCACGCGCCCGGGCAGAAAAGCGTGCTGGGCCGCGGCATGCTGACCCATCGCGCGGACCTGCCACCGGAAGACGACGGTCGCGTAGCGCTCAAGATGCTGGCCTATCATCCAGCGACGGCAAAACACATCGCACTCAAGCTCTGCCGTCGCCTGATCGCCGACGATCCACCCGAGTCGGTGGTGGAGGCCGCGACGGCAACCTTCCTTCAGCACCGTCTGGGCTCCAACCAGATCGCCCACACGTTGCGCACGATCCTGCTCTCTCCCGAGTTCAAGGATCCGGCGCTGTGGGGCAAGAAAACCAAGCGCCCATTCGAAGCGGTGGTTTCGGCAATGCGCGTAGCCGGCTGCGAGCACACCTTCCGGATGGATGACAACACCAACCCCGGCAGCGACACCAGCGCGGCCTTCATCACCGAATTCAACCGCGCCGGGCAACCGCTGTTCGGCTGGCGTTCCCCCGACGGCTACCCGGACGTGCGCAGTTTCTGGCAGGGTTCCAACACGTTGGTGCGGGTGTGGCGTGCGATCGACTGGCTCGCCGACCGCGACGCGACCTCGGCCTCGATGCGGGTACTGCGCATCGTCGACCTGACCCTGACCAACCTCCAGGGCAACCCGAGCGCGCGGGAAATCGTGGAGTTCTGGCTGGAATGGATCCTGGGCTTCGCCCCCGACGGCGGCTGGACCGGCCCACCCGGCACCCTGATCGCCAACGCGCCCACCACGTTGGGCCAGGCGGCGCTGCGATTCTTCACCCAGACCTATGCCGAAGGCACCCCCGACCGCACGCCCTGGGGTGCGGACGAGCCACGAATCCAGCGCTCGGCGCTGGAGGTCAACACCGGTGGCTACGACTGGAACCTCCGCCTGCGCGGCCTGGTCGAGCTGATCCTCTGGTCCCCCAACTTCATGCAGCGGTGAGACTCCCATGAATCGCAAAGAATCCGATTTGCGCACCCGTCTCGACGGGCTGCTCGATGGCATGTCACGCCGCCATTTCCTGCGCAACAGCGCGTTGGCGGCTGGCGCCGTGGCCACCACGTCGATCTCGTTCTCTCCGCCGTTGTCGGCGCAGAGCGCGGGCAACGTCAAAACCCTGGTCTACGTGTTCCTGCGCGGTGCCATGGATGGGCTGAGTCTTGTGGTTCCGGTCGGCAGCGGTGCCAACGCCGTCGAATACCGCAACCGGCGCAGCGCGACGCGCATGTCGCAGGACGACACCAATTCGGCACGACGCCCACTGACGCTCAATGGCGGGCAACCCTTCGGCCTGCACCCGGCAACCACCGGCCTGCGCGACCTGTTCAACCGCAGCCAAAGTCCATTGGCCATCATCAACGGCGTCGGACACCTGGACCCTGCCACCTACAACCGCAGCCACTTCGATGCGCAGGAACAGGTGGAACTGGGCACCCCGGGGTATCAGGCACTCAACTTCGGCTGGCTCTCACGCCATCTGGCTTCGACGACACGGTTTCCGAGCGCGGTTTTCAATGCGGTTGCCGCCGCCAGCATGCCGCCCCACAGCCTGAGGGGTTGGCCGGAGACGGTTTCGGTCACCGGCGGCTCCGGCACCAGCGGCTTCCATCCCGACCCCAGCGGCACCTACGCGGCCACCCATCTGCGCGGCCTGCACGCGCTGTATGCGGGCACCGGCGAGCTGGATGTGGCAGCCCGGGGTGCGCTCGATGCTGTGGAGATCATCGGTAGCGGCACCCTCTTTTCCGCCTATGTGCCGGGTGGTGGTGCGGTGTACCCCAACACCGGCGTGGCCAACAACCTCAAGCTGGTGGCCACCCTCATCCGTGCCCAGATCGGTCTCAACGTCGCCACCGTGGACGTGGGCGGCTGGGATACGCACAACAACCAGGGCGTGTTTGAGAACGGCGGCTATTACAACTCGGTGCGCGACCTTTCCGCCGCGTTGAGCGCGTTCTACCAGGACATGGAAGGCGCAGGCTTCCACCAGCGCGTCGCGGTGGTGGTACAGACCGAATTCGGCCGCCAGATCACGGAAAACTCGTCTTCCGGCACCGACCACGGGCTGGCCTATCCGATGCTGGTGCTGGGCGGCAAGGTGAAGGGCGGCTGGTACGGGCAGTTCCCGAGCATCGCACCAAACAATTCACCGGGCGACGCGGTCAAACCGATGGTGGATTTCCGTCAGGTGCTCGCCACCGCTGCCGACAAACTGGTCGGCAACAGTGATCCGGAAGGCCTCTTCCACACCACAACCTCACCTTTCAGCTACAGCCCGATGGGCTTCTGGAATCCCTGAAACAAATGCGCCACGGTGTGCAGGCCGGCTTTGCCCAGATCGCGGGTGTAGGTAGCGCCAAAAGGATGAGCAGAGCGCGGCCAGGAGGCCGCTTCATGCCAGCAGCCGGCCGAACACCAGGCCGGCAGCCAGCAGAAGGCCGCACAGATTGGCGGCAGCAATGGTGTCTCGGATCGGCGGCACCAGGCGTGCCGGATGTGCAGCGTCGGCCATGAGGCGAAATGCAGCGCGGAAGGACAGTGGTGCGGGCAACAGGGCGATGGCTGCGCCGAGCGGCAGCAGACCGGTAACCAGGCAGTAGACCAGCCAGCCCCATGCAAAACCGACCAGACCCAGATAGCCGAAACTGGCCAGGCGCGGACCAAGCCGCACCACCAGCGTGCGCTTGCCGGCTTCATCGTCGGCGCTGCGGTCCGGGAACTGGTTGATGTAGAGAACCGCGGCGACCAGCAGGGCAAACGTGAGACCGGCGGCGAGCGGCAGCGCGGCAATTTCACCGCGTTGGACGTAGTCGGTACCGAGCACCACCAACAGCCAGCCGAGGGTGATTGCCGCTTCACCAATGCCGCGTGACATCAGCTTGAACGGTGGCGCCGAATAAGCCCAACCGACGAACAGGCCGGCGAGGCCGATGCCGAGCAGCGCGGGGCCGGAAACCAGCATCAACCAGAGTCCGCCTGGAATGACCGTCACCAGCAGGCAATAGCCGAATACCTTGACCTCCCTGAGGCTCAGATAGCCGTTCTGGATGAAACGGCTGCCGCCCGTGTAGGGACTGAGCCGCTCGCTGTTGACTTCGTCGCTGCCGTTGAGGGCGTCAAAGTAATCATTGATCACATTGGCGCCGGCGTGGGCGATGAGGGCAAACAATACGGTGATCAGCGCCTTCAGTGGATCAATGGCGAGGCCATCCGCCGCTGCCGAACCGAGCCCGATCAGCGAACCTGCCAGGGTGACGGTGAGGAACGCCGGCCGCGTCGCCACCAGATAGCGCATGAAAGCGTTCGGAAACGGATCGCGCAGCGTCGCCGAAAGCGGCTTGTCAGCGTGGGGCATCATCGATAGCGGTACAGGAAATTCAGCCGTCCTTTTCAATCAGTCTGCGGGATAGGCACGGACGGAACAAGCCGCCAATTCCACCCGGAGTTGGCGCATGGAACCGCGCTTCCCGCCAGGCTCCGCAGCCCGCCTCCGAACACCGTCGGAGGCCGGCTGTGGGACTCATCTTGTCGGCAGCGGTGGAATCGCGCCGCGACGCAGCGGCTTCACCGGCTCGGCCTCCAACTTGCGCGCAAGCCACTGGATCGCGGTGTCGAGTTGGCGGTCGGCACCGTTGAAGGTTTCGTGCGGCAGGTTGTCCA
>CAZTXX010000174.1:0-4953 GCA_964617405.1 uncultured Aquimonas sp.
ACTTCGTGCTGGGTGCCATGGCCTCGGGCATGCTGCTGTACGGCATGAGCATGCTGTATGGCGTGACCGGCACGCTGGACCTGGCGCGCATTTCCGAAGCCGCCGCCGTGCTGCAGGGTGAGCAGCGCGTGCTGTTCCTGTTCGGCGTGATCTTCGTGGTGGTGGGTGTGGGCTTCAAGTTCGGCGCCGCACCGTTCCACATGTGGCTGCCGGACGTCTATCAGGGCGCTCCCACGGCGATCACCTTGTTCATCAGCACCGCCCCCAAGCTGGCGGCGCTCGGCATGGCGTATCGCCTGTTCGACAACGCAGCGGGCAGCATCGATGCCAACTGGCAGCTCGCGCTGGCCTGGTTGGCCTTCCTGTCGCTGGCCATCGGCAACCTCGTGGCCATCATGCAGACCAACTTCAAGCGCATGCTGGCCTACTCTGCGGTGTCGCATGTCGGCTTCCTGTTTCTCGGCCTGGCCAACGGCACGCCGGAAGGCTACGCCGCCGCCGCGCTCTACGCGATCTGCTACACGCTGATGGCCGCCGGTTCGTTTGGAGCGATCATCCTGCTGGCGCGCAAGGGCTTCGAGGCGGAGGAGCTTTCCGACTACCGCGGTCTGTTCCGCACCCATCCCTGGATCGCCTTGATGATCCTGTTGCTGATGTTCTCGCTGGCCGGCGTGCCGCCGCTGTTCGGCTTCTGGGCCAAGCTTGCGGTGATTCGCGCCGCGATCGATGGCGGGATGCTGTGGCTGGCGATTTCCGCCGTGGTGTTTGCGGTGATCGGTGCGTTCTATTACCTGCGCGTGGTCAAGATCATGTTCTTCGATCCGCCTTCGGACGAAGTCCGCATCGAAGTGCAGTCCGATCCACAGCTGCGCTGGGTGTTCTCCGCCAATGCGCTGGCAATGCTGGTGTTGGGCATCTTCTGGAACCCGCTGCTGGATCTTTGCCTGAACGCTTTCCGCGGCTGACCGTCAACCCTGTTTCGTCCAGGCATCAGGCGGGGGAACCCCTTGAGTCATTCTGATCTGCGGCTGGAAACCGGGCGACTGGTGTTGCGCCCGCCGCGGATCGAGGATTTCGAGGGCTATGCCGAGTTGCTGGCCGATGAGGAGGCCGCGCGTTTCATCGGTGGCAGCGCACCGCGGGGCGGCGCATGGCGGCGCTTCCTGCAACAGCCCGGTGCCTGGTTCGTGCAGGGGTTCGGCATGTTCTCGGTGCTTGATCGCGTTACCGGCGAGTGGCTGGGCCAGACCGGCCCGTGGCGGCCGGAATGCTGGCCCGGCAACGAGATCGGCTGGGCCTTCCGGCGTTCGGCCTGGGGCAAGGGGTATGCCGCCGAATCAACGCGGGCGGCGATCGACTGGGCGCTGGAGCACTTGGGCTGGGAGGACTTCGTGCACTGCATCGTGCCGGAGAACCACGCCTCGCAACGGCTCGCCCAACGTATGGGATCGAGCGTGCTAAGGCGTGAACGGATGCCGCCGCCTTATGAGGCGCACCTGGTCGATGTGTGGGGCCAGAGCCGCGCCGAATGGATGGCGCGGCGCGGCTGATCCGTCTCAGCGGCAGGCTTCGACGCGTTGCTTGAACACCACCGGTTCCCAATAGGCATTGGCCCGGATGGCATCGCCATCCATCGCCTCCCGAATCAGGCGTGCGCCAAGCGAATAGCGGGTATCGGGTTCGATATCGACCACGATGGCCTTGTAGGCCCGTGCGAGCTTCCTGTCGAGCATCAACCCGCGCTGGCGTGCCTGATTGGCACTGAAATGGTGGGACGGAATCAGCTCGCGGGTGACCAGAACGTGTTCGCCCGGTGTCAGCCGGTAGCGGTTTTGCGCTTCGAGTGGCGTGCTGTTGCCGTCGATCATGGTGATTTCCAGGGGATACACGCTGTCGGTGACGCCTGGCGCAGGATCGATCGCGCTGACGTAGCCGCAGCCGGTGGCCGGTGCCTGTGCGACCGGATTGAGCGTGCCGGAGAGGTTCAGCGGCTGGCCCTCGCGCAGGACTTCAATCGATACCACACCATTGCTGCCGGCCAGAAGATGCTCCAGGCGCCGGTCGAGATTGCCCTGGTCGCGCAGGGACACGCCGTTGACGCCCAGCAGGCGATCACCGACCCGCAGGCCGAGCGTTTCAGCCGCCCCCCCCGGCGTCACCGCGAGGACCTTCGGGCCGTCGGCCTGCGCAAAGCGTGTATCGACCACGGCGTCGAGGCTGTACGCCGTCCCGGTCTGGGCGCAGGCGAGGCCGCTGGCGAACATCAGCGTGGCAATCAGGACAAGACGGAGTGTTGCAAGGCGTTTCATGGCAGGTTTTCCCGCAGGAGGGGGAGGGTGGGGGCGGTGTCGGACAGCAGTCGTTCGCGCATGTCCCACAAAGGTGCCAGTTCTTCGTCCGAGGCGCCATTGGCATAGGCGGTCTGCAAGGCGCGGTCCACCGCCTGCAGGCGTGCCACCGGCGGGTTGGCGGGGTTGGGGAAAGGTACATGCAGTGGCGTCATGGACGGCAGGGACAATGCGACGCCCAGTATCACGGCGACAAGTCCCGCGCCGGTTGCCGCTCGGCGTCGGCGGATCACGCGCTCGCGTTGGCGTTGCTGCAGGCGCGGCCAAAGCGTTTCCGGCAACGGCGCATCGGGCAGGGCGCGCAGATGTTCCTGGATGGGGTCAGTCTTCATGGGAAGTGTCCGTGGCGGAATCGGTGGCCTTGCGCAAGCGGGTGAGTGCGCGTGCGACGGTGGATTTCGACCAGCTCTCGCTGTGTCCGAAGCGTTTGCCCAGTTCGCGGTGTGACCAGCCCTCCACCTGGTTGAGCCAGACCAGCGCGCGTGCCAGTGGCGATAGGTGGCGCAACAGGCCGGAGGCCTCCGAGTAAGCATCGGGCTCGCTGGTTTGGGCCGCAAGCATTGGGATATCCACATCGCGGATTTCCCACGCAGCGCGCCTCAGCCGGTCGATGGCAAGGTTGGAAGCCACCCGCAGCAGCCATGGCCGCAGCGGTCGGTCGGGATCGGCACCACCGAACCAGCGCAACAGCCGCAGGAAGGTTTCCTGCACGATGTCTTCGGCCGCCTGTGGGTCGGCGGTCAGGCGCCAAGCCAGGCTGTGGACGGCCTGTGCGTGGCACCGGTAGAGCTGGGCAAAGGCCTCCTGGTCGCCACGCCGCGCGCGACGCAGGTTCAGTGCGTCGCCGTTGCTGTCCTGCCCGGCGACAGTTGTGGAAATCCGCGATGGTGTGTCAAGTTCCATGTCAATGATTACGGACGACGGTGCCATTTGGTCGCAGCGACCGTTCCGACGGCATGACCCGCCAAGGAAAGCGGGCGCGTTTACCGTAAGCTTCGCGCCATGAACCTGCTGAAACTCATCTGTACGGGCCTGCTCGGGCTCGCAATCTTCACGGCCGCCAATGCGCAGTCGAATGCCTTGTTTGCCGACGGCTTCGAGACGCCACAACCGCTGGTATCAGGTGGCGGGGGCGCCAACTACCACTGGTTCGGCGATGACGGCCTGTGCCAGGCGGATTCGCGTGAGAATTACGGCCTTCTCAAGCGCTATCACGAGGTTGATGCGGTGCTCGGACCGGTGCGCACGGTGGCGCAGCAACAGCTGGCGGCGATGCGTGCCAGCGGCATGCGACGGCTGAGCCTAGGGGTTTACTTCATGCATCAGCCGTCGGCGGGCGGCACCCTGATCGATTCCAGCGATCCGGTACAGGTGGCACAGGCGGCATCCAACCTGGCCTTGCTGCTGGCCGATGTGAAGGCGGCGGGTTACCAGAGCGTGTTGTTCCGATTCTTCCCGACGGCCAACATCAACCCCTCGCAGTCCGAGTTTCCCGGCACCAGCTCCGCCGATTACGGCCCGCGGGTGGACGAGTACTGGAACCTGATCCAGGCCTTGCGACCGGTGCTCGCGGCTTCCGGCATCAGCTACCGCATCGACCTGATGGTCGAAGGAGCTCCGCGCGACAGCAACAACACCCTTTACCCGGAGAACCAGCGCTACAAGTACCCGGCGAACACGCGCTGGAGCCGCACCGTGCGCACCTTGTGGCAACGCTATGTCGCCCAGTACGGTCGTGGCGACACGGTCGGGTTTTCCTTCCTTCCCGACCAGGACAGCAACCGGTTGCGCTCACGCGTGCGCCATATGCGCTACGTGTACGAGGACGTGTATCCGCAGGTGTTCGCGATGGACTTCTATGCCGGTACCGCGTGGGACGAATACGACAAGTTTCTCAAGATGGACGAGCACATGCGCGGCCAGAATCCGCCCGGAGCGAGCTGGGACAGCACCGGCTGGATCATCGCCGAGGCCTATTACGAAGACCCCTTGTCGGCCGATGCCTTGGCCCGCGCGATCCGTGCCACCGGCCGCACCGTCTATTACCTGACCCAATGGCCGCTGGATCGTGCCGGTGCCTGCCAGGCGCCACACGTCAACGTGGCACCGCCCTACGACTGGATGATCTGGCGCGCCTATGGCTTCTGAATGGCGTTCGTCCGGCGTAAGGACGAGAGCGGGTGGAACCTTTGGGGTGCGGGGCGCGACTGGCTAGAATTATGCACTTTGCGCGACGTGCAGCCCGCTGTCGCGAACCCTTCCTTCGTCGGATCTTCCATGTCATCCCAAGCCATCCCTGCACGCCAGCGCGGCCTCAACCGCGCGGAAATCTGTGACCGCAATTTCATCGAGTTCGTCGAGCACTGGAGCGGTTCCCCGCGTCCCGTGCCCGCGGCGGATGCGCCGGTGCTGCCTGGCAGTGCTTGTACCGCGGCCGATTTCCTCGACCTCTTCGAGTCCCAGCTGGTCAGCCGTCACCTGGACCTGATGGCGCGCGTGCTGCGGGTGAAGAACAAGGTCTTCTACACGATCGGATCCAGCGGCCACGAGGGCAATGCGATGGTGGCGCGCGCCACGCGCCATACCGATCCGGCCTTCCTGCACT